>JAFWCM010000177.1 GCA_017536885.1 Solobacterium sp. | reverse complement strand
GATCACCCGGTCCTGAAGACCGGTACCTGCTCTTTCCATGCCCTGAGCGAACAGGTTCTGGCGGTGGTCCGCGGCAGCCGGAACGGCCTCGATGTCTTCGGTGACCCTCTCGGTCAACAGGCGGCAATTACCTGCATCAACCGGAGCGCACAGCCGGCAAGGATTTTCATCCCGCAGAAAGAGATCCTTGGCCTCTTTCGCTTAGTCAGCGGGGAAGGAGAAACCTATACCGCTTCCCAACATGGATTCGAGATTACCCTTCCCGCCATGACGGGAATCACCCTCTTCGGAATGAGGGAGGATCAGCCATAACCTGCCGTATTAAAAAAATCCTTTGAACTGACCCGGGGTGAGTGCTTCCTGAAATGGCAGAAGACTCCGAACTGCCATGGGATTTTCAAATGGGTCTTTTCCGGTTCTTTTCTGAACGAAGTTCAGCAGATTCTGTGTTTTCCGGAGAACATGTACGTATAAATAATGCGGCGGTGAGTATGGATTTCCGCCTGCGAAAAACAGGCACAGAGAGATGCTCTTTTTCAAAAAAACCGGCAGCACTGTGCACGGTTCCAGTCACGTTGTCAAGAAATGCCCGAGATGCGGGTATGAAGAAGAGTTTTACTTCAGCTGGTAATTTGCGTGACCGTTGTATGTAAATGAGTTCAGTCACGGTTTCAAAAAAAACGTCTTCTCGGAGTTCGAAAAGACGTTTTTTCTGTCAGTACGGAGAGCAGGGTTCTTTGCTCTGACGCAGTCAGTTCAGGATCTCTGCCAGGGTTTCCATCATCCTGTCAATTTCATACGGTTTGGTAAGATACCCGTTCATGCCCGCATCCATGGCGATCTTCCGGTCTTCTTCAAAGGCGTTGGCAGTTACCGCAACGATCGGAATCGATGCTTTCTTCGGATTATCAAGGGCACGGATTCGTCTGGCCGCTTCATATCCGTTCATCTTCGGCATCTGGATATCCATGAGAATCGCATCGTAGGTTCCTTCTGGACTGTTTTTCACGAGCTCTACGGCTTCTTCGCCGTCGCCCGCATGATCCACCGCAAACCCGGCGGTTTCAAGAATCATCCGGACAATCTCCTGGTTGAGCTCATTGTCTTCGGCGATCAGAACCCTCCTGCCCATAAACGCATGGATTTTTTCTTCCGGTGCTTCTTCCCTGCTCTGTTCATAAGGCTCTGCCAGGATGCCTCGCAGCTGGGAAAAGAAGACCGGCTTACAGATAAAGCCCGTGACCCCGGCTTTCCTCGCCTCTTCTTCGATATCGGCCCAGTCATAGGTCATCAGCAGGATCACCGGGGCTTTGTCCCCGGCTGCGCTTCTGATTCTGCGGGCGGTTTCGATGCCGTTTTGATCGGTGATCAGCCAGTCGATGATATAAACATCAAACCCGTCCTGCGTTTCATACGCTTCTTTCGCCTTTACAACCGCATCTTTGCCAGAGCCGGTCTGCTCGGGGCGAAGGCCCAGTTCCTTTAATATCGAACAGACAGAAAGACAGGCATTCCTATCCTCATCCACTACCAGAGCCCGCTTGCCCTGCAGTTCCTTTACCGAAAGAAGCGGGTTTTCGGCTGTACTGACGGCAAACTGAAGGTTCAAAGTGAATTCCGTGCCCTTTCCCTCTTCGCTGTCCACCGTGATCGTGCCGTTCATCATGTCAGCGATGTTCTTCGTGATTGCCATGCCAAGCCCTGTTCCCTGGATCCCGCTGACCGTACTGCTGGTCTCGCGGGTGAAGGGATCGAAGATCTGTTTCTGGAACTCTTTGCTCATACCGATGCCGTTGTCTTTGATGCGGAATTCAAAGTTCGCACAGCCTTCCCTGTCACAGGGCTTTTCAATGATCCGAAAGCGGATCGTTCCTCCCTCGGGGGTGAACTTGACAGCATTGGAGAGGATGTTGAGAAGAATCTGGTTGAGACGCAGGCGGTCGGTGATAATGTCCTCGTGTCTTACGTCCTGGGTATCGATGAAGAACTTCTGGTGTCTTGCGGCGATGTTGGCCTGGATGATGTTTCTTACATCATTGATGAGATCGGGAAGATGAACCTCGCTTTCTTCGATCTTTACCTTTCCGCTTTCAATCCGGCTCATATCCAGCACATCGTTGATCAGTGACAGGAGATGCCGGCTCGACACCGTGATCTTGGCGAGATAGTCTTTGACCTGGTCTTTCCTGCCGATATGATCAGAAGCCAGCTGGGCAAAGCCAAGGATCGCATTCATCGGCGTGCGGATGTCATGGGACATATTGTTCAGAAATACCGTCTTGGCGCGGTTTGCCTGTTCTGCCTCGGCCAGCGCTCTGGACAAAGCCTCCTTGCTTTCCGCAAGCTCTTTGTTGGCTTCTTCCAGCTTCTTGCCCGCAGTCTCCATCTCCTCCATCTGCTTCTTCTGCCGGCTGTCGTTTCTGACAAGAATCAGGATGATGATTCCCGCCGCGGCGAGAAGAATGGTTCCGAAGACTTCCATGTGGTCCAGCAGGGTGTCGATCAGTCCGCTGCGGTACAGCATGCCGGAATAGCGGATGGCGATATTCTGGGCATAGTCGCTGCCGAGCACGCTGACGCCCCGGTTGACGAGTTTCAGAAGGCCTTCATTGCCGATGCGTATGCCGAAGCAGATATCTTCAACGGTGCTCAGCTGATGGCGGGAGAGATCGCGGTATCTGCGGTTTTTGAGAATATCCCCGGCCCGCAGGCCGTTGAGGATTGTGAAGTCCGCCCGGCCGTTCTGCACCGCATCCAGGCATTCTTCCATCGAACCGACCATGATCACCTCGGCATCGGGGAAGCCGGAGAGCGTATTGTAAAACTGCAGTCCGTTATTTTTGTTCATCGCAATCCGCGCACTCGCGTTCTCATTGTATTCGCCGCGGTATACCAGCACCGCGGCAGAGGATACCAGCGGAGTGGACTGGTAGATGTTGTTTTCTTCCGAGAAGTACAGCCCGCCGCCGACGGGAAAGGCGATATCGATCTTTTCATTGTTCACTTCCGCGATCATCACATCATAATTGTCATAGCCGTGATAGCTGACACTGAGTGCGGTGATGTTCATCCGTTTCAGCATCTCATCCATACAGTCTTTCAGGATGCCCGCCGCATTCCCCTCATTGTCAGCCGCACAGAACGGAAGATACTCTCTGAGATATCCGATCCTCAGTTCGCTGTGCCCGCCGAGCCATTCCTTTTCCGCCTGGGAAAACGCCCGGGTGGAGATGCTCATGGGGTAGTATTTCGCTTTCAGGGAACTGAGATAATTCGGCTCTTCCTGCCCCAGACTGCGCTGAGCTTCATTCAGCCGCCGCAGAAGATCGGGCCGGCTTTTGTTTACGCACAGGTAATAATCCGAAGTTCCGAAGGAACACAGCACTTCCGCATGGTTGCGGATGTAGGTTCCGTCTCCTTCCGCCGCAAGCAGGTCGATCTGATTACTGTCAAACGCTTCCATCAATGCCCCGTAATCCCGGTACGGGATCACTTCCGCCTTGATCCCGCGGTTCTTCAGAAAGCTGTTCAGAACGCCGACCATCGCGCCGTCGAGGATTCCGATCGAGCGGCCGCTGATCGTGGTGAGATCCGCGGTGATCGTCTCATCCTGTTCATGTTTCAGCAGGTTGTAGCTTTCCGCCCCCATGGCATCGTCCGGATAGCCGATCAGGGATGCGCGCTCTTCGGTTCTTGCAAGGCCGGCGAGCAGATCGATCTCGCCGCTGAGAAGCTTGTCGTAGAGATCTCCGTATTCTCCGTAGACATAGTCATACCGCCAGCCGGTGTATTCCGAAATCTTGCGGTAGTATTCATAGGCATAGCCTTTCTTCTGTGCCCCGTCCCTGGCGCCTTCCTCAAACAGTTCGTTTTCGTAATATCCGACCCGGACAATCTCATCGTCCTGGTTCTTTGCCTGAACGGTAAGGGAAAAAGACACCGCACTCAGCAGGAAACAGAGTAAGAGGGCAAAAAGACCCGTTCTTCCTGCGCCGGTTTTTCTCAGCGTCATCTTTTCTCTCTCCTTTTCTAAACCGCGATTTTCACATCTTCTTTGGCTTGTCTCTGTTTCATTCCGGCAGCCGCCGGAAGATAATAGTTGAATGCGGTTCGCGTCTTTCCCATTGTAACACTCTCCTTCCATGCCAGAGGACTGCCGCTTTTCTCTTTTTCTGCCCTTTGAACCCATTTCTCCGTTCTCCTTCTGCAGTCTCAGGTTCACTCAGCAAATGACATGGTATAATTCGGCCATCGGGAGTTCTTATGGATTTCAAATCAATACTGATCGCATTTGACGATATCCTTTATACCTGGCTTCTTATCTACCTGCTTGCAGGAGCGGGAATCTTCTTTACCGTCCGCACAAAGTTCGTACAGATCCGCCGCATCAGAGAAGCGGTCGCATGCATGCTGGAGCGGGGGTCCAAAGGGGTCTCCTCCTTCCAGGCACTGATGATCGCAACCGCTTCCCGGGTGGGAACCGGCAATATGGCCGGGGTCGCCACCGCCATCATCCTCGGCGGGCCGGGGGCGGCGTTCTGGATGTGGCTGATGGCGATCATCGGCTCTGCCTCGGCGTTTGTGGAGAGCACCCTGGCACAGATCTACAAGAAAAAAGACGGCAGCGGGTTCAAGGGCGGACCGGCTTACTATATCGAAAAAGGCCTCAATGCCCACTGGCTCGGCGTCCTGTTCTCAATCTCTCTGATTGCGACCTTTGCCTTCGGCTTCAACGGCCTGCAGGCATACAATATCGTATCTTCCTTCTTTGTCTATTCCGACGCCCTGGCCGATTCGATCTGGCCGGCAGTCATCGGCGTGTTCATAGCCGCGGTTTCTCTCTACATGTTCTTTGCCGGGGATGTCCTCGGAAAAGTCTCCTCGGTGCTGGTTCCGGTGATGGCGGTGATGTACATCGTCCTGGGTCTGTTTGTGATTATGACCAATCTTCCCATGATCCCCTCCGTGCTTCACCGGATCTTCGAGGATGCCTTTGATTTCCAGGCAATCTTCGGCGGGTTTACCGGGTCATGCATGGTGCTTGGAATCAAGAGGGGTCTGTTCTCCAATGAAGCGGGCATGGGAAGCGCCCCCAACGCCAGTGCCAGCGCGGTGGTATCCCACCCCGTCAAACAGGGACTCGCACAGATCATCTCCGTATACATTGACACCCTTCTGATCTGTTCCACAAGCGTGTTCATGATCCTGATGACGGAAGGCTATGAGGCGGCCAATCTCACCGGCATTCCCCTGATCCAGGAATGCGCCAGACGTGCAATCGGTCCCGCCGGGGTGTATTTCATCACCGTGATCGTGTGTCTGTTTGCTTTCACCTCCATCATCGGAAACTATTTCTATGCGGAAGCCAACATCCGCTTCATCACGAAAAACAACACCGTGCTGAATCTCTTCCGGGTTGCGGCTGCCGTGATGATTATGGTCGGGGCATGCGTTGATATGGAAATCGCCTGGTCGCTCGCCAATGTCACCATGGGCCTTGAGGCAATCATAAATATCATCGTGATCCTTCTCTTGTCTAAGATCGCCTTCGCAGCTCTTGACGACTATGAGAAACAGACAAAGAAAGGAAAGGATCCGGTATTTCACGAATCGAACATCGGTCTTACCAACACCGATGTCTGGAAGTAACCCTTCGGCCGCTTCGGCGGTCTTTTGTTTCGGCCGGTTTCCTTCTGAATTTCCCTTTCTTCCGTCTGCTTGCCGAGCGAAATCCATGGAAAACAGTGATTCTTTCGGTGACACTTTAATTAAACGCTTTAAATAATTAAAAAATCTTACTATAATATTTTTATTCAGGGACGGATTCTTCTGTCATGATTCTTCGCTGTAATCCGGCCCGGACGAATGGTTTGATTCCTTCGGATACGGCGGAAAAACCGACAGATCCCGCAGCGTCTTCGCAGGAATATTCAGAGAATGAGGCAGATAATGGTTTCAACGGGAATGAACAATGAACGCGTACGCCGCGGCAATCGTTCGATTATTCTGAACATCATTTCATCAATGGGTCCCCTCTCCCGCAAGGATATTGCGGAGATGAGCGGCCTGACACCGGCGTCGCTTACTCAGATTACCGCTCCCATGGTTCAGAGCGGACTTTTGATTGAAAGCGGCAAGGCTTCCTGCGGCGCCGCCGGAAGAAACAAGGTCCTGCTTTCTCTGAATTATGATTTCCTGCGGATTCTGTGCATTCAGATCGAACGCGACCGGACGGTGCTTACGATCACCAATCTCCATGGTGATGTGATCCGCCAGAAGAAATACAAAACCACCGGCAGCCGCAATCCCGAACACTTCCTGCGCCGCATGGCCGACATCTCTCTGAAGATGACCGCGGATACCCCGGTGGACGGTGCCTGTGTCTGCATCTCGGGGCTTGTCGATCAGGAAAGCGGAATCTCCCGGCATGCGTTTGGAATCTGGGACGGCGAAGTTCCGGTCCGCTCCATTCTCGAAGATCATCTCAATATGCCCGTCATTCTTGAGAATGATGTCAATGCCTTTGCCAAGGCGGAGATGATGTTCGGCGTAGGCCGGGAAAAAGAAAACCTCCTGGTGATCAAATGGGGCCCGGATATCGCTTCGGCAATTGTGGTCAACGGCGTCATCTATCAGGGAAGGCACGGCCGCACGGCGGAACCGGGACACTTCATCGTCGTCAAAAACGGCCGCCTCTGCACCTGCGGCAGAAGAGGATGTCTTGATACGGTGGTCTCCTACGAAGCCCTCAACAGAATTCATCCCTTTGAGGAAAAGAATCTGGAAGAGGTATATCTTTCCGCCGCCAAAGCGGAAAAGAAACAATATGATGAAGCGATCGACCTCTTCGGAAGAACGATACTCAACGCGATCACCGCACTGGCACCCGACCGCATCATTCTCTACGGCGACCTCTTTGAAAGCGATACGGTGCGCAAGAAGGTCATCGATGCGATCGAGCGCTATGACCCCTTCTTCTACAATCCCCGCATTCTTCACTCCTCGCTCTGGAAGAAGAAAGATTACATCGGCTGCACTGCCGCCTATGCCCAGCTGTTCTTCGAGAAGTTCTGAATCCCGCCCGGCGGGATTTTTTTTAATCGATGAAATAAAAAACCTGTCCATAAGACAGGTCAGAGTACAAACTGGTAAATCGTAAACAGAACGTAGATTCCAAGCAGGAGATATCCCTGCCATTTGTACAGTTTCTCCTTGAACACCGCCGGGAAGCAGAGAATCATCATGACACCAAGCATGACCGGAATATCCACAAGAAGCGAGGAGTTCATTCCGAAGATCATCTTCTCGGAAGGAATCGCAAACGGTGAGATGGTGATC
This sequence comes from Solobacterium sp., assembly GCA_017536885.1. Taxonomy (GTDB): domain Bacteria; phylum Bacillota_I; class Bacilli_A; order Erysipelotrichales; family Erysipelotrichaceae; genus Bulleidia. The sequence continues at coordinate 14,774 of JAFWCM010000177.1, read as the reverse complement.
GCGGTTCCGCTGACCAGCACCAGGTTGAAGAGGTTTGCGCCGATGATATTGCCGAGCGACATCGCCGCGATTCCCTTTCGCAGCGAGGTGATCGCCGTGATGAGCTCCGGCAGAGAAGTACCGAGCGCTACCATCGTAAGACCGATCACGGAATCGGGAACACCGAGCGCAGCGGCGATAATCGTACCGTTATCCACAAGAAGTCTTGCCCCGATGGCGATCGCAGCCGCTCCGGCCACCAGCATGATGATCTCTTTCATCAGGGTGCTTTCTTCTTTCTTCTCTTCTTCCGGTTCCGATGCGGATTCTTCACTGGGAGAAGCAGTCATCTTCCGGACGGAGATGACCATATAGGCCGCAAACATGGCCAGCAGCACAAGACCCTGCCATCTCTGAAACTGTCCGGTCGTATAGGCGATGCCGCAATAGAACAGAGCGGCGATGAAGAATGCTGCAACGGGAAGAATAATGGTGCTCTTCTTCACTTTCGCCGGCCGCACCGCGATCGTGATCGCAGCGATCAGCGAGGTATTGCATATAATCGAGCCGATGGCGTTTCCGTAGGAAATGCCGCTGTTGCCCTGAAGTGCCGCCTGAGCACTGACCATCACTTCCGGAAGTGTGGTGCCGATTGATACAACCGTTGCCCCGATCAGAATTTCCGGCAGATTGAACCGGTGAGCAATGCCTACGGCACCATCTACGAACCAGTCACCGCCTTTGATCAGAAGCGCGAATCCGACTAAAAACAAAACTATTGCCAAAAACATACGTTTCCCCTTTTTTTTACTCTATCATTTGTATCATCGATCGCCCGTTTTGTCTTTAAACAATCAAACTCTTTTGTCAATTTTCACATGCGGCGGAACATCCCGTTGTTTCAGCCGATGCCTGCATGCATTTTCGTGATCTTCCGCTTCTTTTCATGTAAAGAGGAAAGGTTCTGCAGTACGGCATCGGGACTGCAGAGTTTCCCGGTATCATGCATGAGGGCGGCATATTCCGGGTTCCCCGGTTTGATTCTTACCTGCTTCTTCCTGGAAGCTGGCGGTGCCGCTGGGTTCCGCATACAAAGCGGTCGGGCAAAAAGAAAGAGGCAAATGCAGAGCATAAGCCTCTTTGAACGCTGATTCTCGCTGAAATCGATTATTCGCCTTTTTCAAGAGCGAGGGTTCTGGTTGTGATGTCACAGACAGAACTCGGTCCGTAGTACTGGATCGCACCCGGGAAGGTATAGGCGGTCTCAACAGCCCATGCGTCACGGTGTGCCTCAAAGAATTTGAACGGTTTGCCGTCGAGTTCGACCAGCGCCTTGCGGATGACCGGCTTGTCTTCGCCGTGTCTTCTTTCCATGTTCATCATCTTGGTGATGGGCATTCCGCCTGCGGTCCATTCATCTGCCGGTTTGGAGAGATTGGAGATCTTGGAGAGATAGCCGGTATAGCCGTACTGGATGAGCATGAATGCATTGTATCCCAGGCTGTAGCAGTAATCCGCATCGAAGTTGGACGGGAATGCACATCTGCCTTCATAGCCGAAGAAATGATGGAGCGGGCTGAACTTGCCGTTGTAGGTGCCGGCCTTCTTTCTCTCGTCGAGCTTCGCCTTGACAAGCGCGGAGAAGAGCTTCTCGGACTCGATCAAAGAAACCTGCACGTTGCCGTGCGGATCTCTTTCGAGGAAGAGCTGCTGCTGGATGGTGACCGGAAGAATTGCGAATACGGCCATGGACTCCTTTGTGAGTCCCTTTTCGATAAACGCATACTTGTCTTCCCAGGTCGGCAGAGCGTTGAACTCATCGGCTTTGGCGCCGGCGAGCAGTTCGTTGATCTCGCTGATCAGAACGGAGAATTCCGGAACGAATTCAACAACGCCTTCGGGGATGATCGCAACACCGAAGTTGTCGCCGTTGGCGGCACGCTTCGCGACGGAGTCGGCGATATAATCCGCGATCTCTGAAAGGGACATCTTCTTCTCACTGACCTCTTCCGAAATCAGGCAGATGTTCGGCTGGGTTTCCAGTGCGCACTCGAGGGCGACATGGGAAGCGGAACGGCCCATGACCTTGATGAAGTGCCAGTATTTCTTGGCGCTGTTGGCATCGCGCTCGATGTTTCCGATCACTTCGCTGTAGGTCTTGGTTGCGGTATCGAAACCGAAGGAGCACTCGATATCCTCGTTCTTGAGGTCGCCGTCGATGGTCTTCGGGCAGCCGATGACCTGAACGCCGGTGTTGTGGGCTGCGAAGTATTCCGCAAGCACTGCCGCATTGGTATTGGAGTCATCGCCGCCGATGATTACGATCGCGGTGATGCCATGCTTTTTGCATACTTCTGCCGCAACTGCGAACTGTTCTTCGGTTTCGAGCTTTGTTCTGCCGGAGCCGATGATGTCAAATCCGCCGGTGTTTCTGTAGGCATCGATGAAGGCGTCGTCAAATTCGACATAGTCGTCTTCGAGAAGGCCGCTGGGTCCGCCCTTGAAGCCATAGAGAACGTTCTCCTTGTCCGTTGCCTTGAGGGCATCGTAGAGACCGCAGATGACGTTGTGTCCGCCCGGGGCCTGGCCGCCGGAAAGGATGACACCGACTACCTGCTTTTTCGCAGCGGAGGTATTGGTTCCCTTAACGAAAGTGATTTCCTTTTTCCCGTAGGTGTTCGGGAACAGGGCGCTGATCTTCTCCTGATCGGAAACGCTCTGGGTCGCAGCTCCCTCATTGACAGAGATCTCGGAAATTCCGTGTCTGAGCATTCCGGGAAGCTTCGGCTTGTACTGCAGTCTTTCTTTCTGAAGTGGTGAAATATTCATTATTCATTCTCCTTGTATTGTCACAAAAATGATAAAACATTTCCTCTTTAAAGGGAATAGCGGATCCGGAGTTGAGCACCGAAAAAGAAGCGGAGGATCCGCTTCCCTTCGTGTCATATTTTACTGTTTCGGAGTGATCGCCACGGCTCTTACCGGAAGACCCGTCGCTCCTTTGAATCTGGGCCACATGACAAGGATCAGCGCTCCGGCCGGGGCAACTTTGTCGAGGTTATCCAGCACTTCGACCTGGAGTTTTCCCTGATCGAGCACATATCTTTCGCAGGCAAGATCCCCTGCTTTGGCAGCTTCCGCGGAGGCATCGGTATCGAGTGTCTCATGGCCGTTGGCAGCGGCGTTTCTCTCTTCATAGATGAACTTCAGCGCATCGAGTGACCAGCCGGGGAAATTCTCACTTCCGTCTTCGGCGATGCCGGAGAGCGCATTCATATCCGGCCAGTTCTTTGCCCAGTCGGTGCGCAGGGCCACAAAGGCACCGTCGGGAATCTTCCCGTATTTTTCTTCATAGGCAAGCAGGTCATCCCTGGTTACGGCATAGTGAACATCTTCCTTCACCTTGTCGGTCACATCCACCACGCAGAGAGGATACAGCATGTTTTCCACGGAATAGGATTCGGAAAGCTCTCTGCCCTTTACAAAGTGTCCCGGGAAGTCGATATGCGTTCCGAACTGGCCCGGGAACTTGAATGTCTGAATCAGGCATTCGAGCATCGGATTGCCCCAGTCAAATACCGTTTTGGAAAGCTCGACCGAGCCTTCGGGAATACCCGCCCAGTAGGGGCTGTCATTGGACATCTCGTGGGAGAGTTCCACCCACTCGAAGCTGTTCTTCAGATCATCTGCCAGATCCCAGAGTTTGTAAGTCATGATTCATCCCTCTTTTCTATTTTCTTCCATCTTGGCAAAAATGCCCTGTACATGCAAGAAGATTCTTCCGGGGAGAATTGAGATTTTCAAAGCACGAAAAAACCGCAGGGGTTCCGCCGGTTCTCCGGCAGGGAATCCCTGCAGTAAGTGAGGAAGAAGATTCAGAGTACTTGCTGTTATTCCGTCCGCAGCGCCGTGACCGGATCGCTCTTGGCCGCCTTCTGGGAAGGAATGATTCCGCCGATCATCGTGAGAATCACGCTCAGCATAATCAAAAGCAATGCACTGGAGAGCGGCAGGTATGCGTTGACTTTGTAGTTTCCGGAAATCGTATGAATCAGGAAGTTGCCCGGGATCAGCAGCAGCGCCGAGATGCCTACACCCAATACCCCCGCCAGCAGGCCGATGATGAAGGTTTCGGCATTGAATACCTCGGAGATATTCCGCTTGGAGGCACCGATCGCCCGCAGGATACCGATCTCCTTCTTTCTCTCGAGCACGCTGATATAGGTGATGACGCCGATCATGATCGAGGAGACCACCAGGGAAATCGCGACGAATGCGATCAGAACATAGGAGATCGTATCGACGATCCTGGTGACGGAGGACATCAGGGCACCGACGATATCCGTGTAGGTGATGACCTTGTTCTCATCTTCCTGTTTCATCTTCTCGTTGTAGCTGTCGAGGATTCTGATCACCTCTTCCTTGCTTTCGAAGTCCTTCGGATAGATCGAGATCATCGACGGCTTGCTCATATCCGTATAGCCGAGTTTGCGGAGGTTGCTGTCGTAGGTATACTGGGCGCCGCTCATCATCGACATCATGAGCTCCTGCAGCGCATCCTCATCCATCGTCATCGTGAAGGCTCTGGCAAAGGCATCCTCATCAAAGGAGATCGCATTGGCGAACTTGTCCGCCATTCCGTTCATCCCCTTTTTCATAGAATCGGTGATCGTGGTGGTCAGGGTTGTTACGACATTCGTGATGATTTTGGTGATCATCCCGGTGATCGCTTCCGCAAATACGCCGCCGGTCTCTTCCATGATCGATGCCAGGCTGTCCTGCAGTGCCTTGAGATCCACGACTTTTCCGATGCCGCTGCGGATCAGGCTCTGCCCCTTTTCGCTTCTGAGGAAGGAGCCGAAGGATTCGGGAAGTCTTCCCGGATCGGGACTGCCGGTCTCTTTTGCATAGACTTCATAGGCGTTGTAGAGACTCTTCAGCAGATGTTCGACATCCTCATCCCTGATTTCAATATCATGGGCTTCGACGATCTTCTGCACTTCGGCTTCCACGGCCGCTTCCCCTTCTTCCATGCACAGATACTCCGGGAAGGTGGGAGGGCACTCTTCGGGATGTTCTTCCCGCCAGACCGTGACAAATGCATCATAGGACTCATAGACCCCGACGATCGCGCACATCAGCTCTTCCTTGGTGATCGCGGTGATATGGGAATCCTCGATGATGATGCATACCTCTTCCCGGATCAGTTCCTTCGTGCTGTCAAGAGACAGGAATTTCAGGAAGGCTTCGGGAAGCTTCTCATAATCGGTAGCCGGATCCTTCTTCGCATAGGCGATGTATTCCCGCACCACATTTTCGGCAAGTTTCCGCAGTTCCTCGCCATTGACCCTGAGATCGATCTGGGAAAGAATCTCCTCAAAATCGAGTCCCTCGAACAGGGACATGTCAAACCCCATATCCATATCCATGCCCTGCATGGACTGCGAAAAATCCAGGGTGGAAAGATCGGAGAACGCCGATTCATCGAAGTCCAGGGCGGAGGCATCGAACTTGAAGGCGTTGCCGAGAATGTCCGTGTTCACCTCGAACATGTTCTCGAGCCCGAGCTCCGGCTCTTCCCTGTCATTGAAATCCCGGCCCGTGAACACATTGAAGGAGTGATCCTTCATCTGCTCTTCGGTAACCGCTTTGCCATAGGAGATCTGGGAGATGTGGCTCGCCAGTTCATACGGGTAGTAGATGCCCGAGACCAGAAGCGTGATCTCGGTGTCTTCCCTGCGCTGGGCCACGCCGACGATCGTCAGATCCTCGCCGTTTTCCACAAGATTCCGCATGTATTCTTCATCTTCGGTCTTATCGACCCAGACATTGAATTCCTCGTCATAGCGGTAGTAATCCGCACTGGAGACGAGCTTGTATTTGATGCCCAGGAAGTCGTCGTAGTCATAGTGGGCATTGCTGACATCGGCGGTGATGGTTTCCTCATTCATGAACTTCTCGATCATATCATCCAGTTCTTTCGGATCGCGGAAGCCCAGGGTGTAGAGAAGGAAGTCGGAGATCGTGCCGTCGGAAAACAGAACCAGAACCAGTTCATGGTCATTCTTCGGCCAGCGTCCGGCCTTGATTTCATATTTGTCCGTGTACAGGCTCTCCTGTTGCGGCAGAGAGTAAAAATTATCCGAAGACATCGCGGTGTTAAGGATGCTGTTGGTGGAACTGCCGCCGAATCCCATCACCGAGAAGGTGTTGTCCGGGTTGACCTGGCGGTAATTCACCCCGTCCATACGGTAGATATGGGGGCTTGTCGAATAGGAGTATTCGATCGCCGTGACATAGTTTTTGATATCGCTCTCGGTCTCAAAATAGCTCTTCAGAGAGCCGAGGTCATTGGATTTGGTCCGCGAAAGCATGCGGTTGATCATCGGCCTCTCGGTAACGTCATTCGAAGCATCGGCACCGAGATCATCCTCTTCCGCCACCTGAGAGATCATTGCGGTAAGATCAAAGCTGGTGCTGGTGATCTGCACCGGATAGCCAAGCAGCGTCTCTTCCTCGGTGTCCTTGATGTATTTGTTTACACCGTTGGAAAGCGAGAGGATTAAGGCAATGCCGATGATGCCGATGGAGCCGGCAAAGGAGACGAGAATCGTCCGGGCGAACTTGGTGCGGAGGTTGTTGAAGCTCAGCGAAAGCGCGGTGAGAAAGGACATCGAGGATTTGCCCATGTTCTTGTGAACGGACTCGGTTTCCTCTTTGAGCTCAACCGGATCGCTGTCGGAGATGATCTTGCCGTCCTTGAGGTTTACGATCCGGGTTGCGTACTGTTCCGCAAGTTCGGGGTTATGGGTGACCATGACGACCAGGCGGTCCTTGGCGACTTCCTTGAGCAGATCCATGACCTGCACGCTGGTTTCGGAGTCAAGCGCACCGGTCGGCTCATCCGCCAGCAGGATATCGGGGTTGTTCACCAGGGCTCTGGCGATGGCGACTCTCTGCATCTGACCGCCGGACATCTGGTTGGGTTTTTTGTGGAGCTGCTGGCCGAGCCCTACCTTTTCCAGGGCGGCGATCGCCTTCTCCCGCCGCTCGGCAGGAGGAATGCCGGAGATCGTAAGGGCGAGTTCGACATTGGCAAGCACCGTCTGATGGGGAATCAGATTGTAGCTCTGAAACACAAATCCGATCGTATGGTTGCGGTAGGAATCCCAGTCCCTGTCCTTGTATTGTTTGGTGGAGATGCCGTTGATGATGAGATCACCGCTGTCATACCGGTCAAGACCCCCGATAATGTTTAAAAGCGTTGTCTTTCCCGAACCGCTCGGTCCGAGAATGGCAACGAATTCATTATCGCGGAGACTGAGGCTCACATGGTCCAGCGCTTTCTGCACCAGAGACCCCGTCCGGTATTCCTTGGATATATCTCTGATTTCTAACATCGTTATTCTTTCGGAATCCGAAAGCAACTGCAGTGTCTCATAATTTCCCGCAATCGGTCAATCAGTTGGCCCGGAATCCTTAATTTTTATATACGGTTCTTTCTGCTCTCTTCCAATGCCGAAGATACCCGCGGAGCGAAAAGGCACACCGCGGCGATTTTCAGGGCATCGCCGGGAAGAAAGGGAATCACGCATGCGGCCAGCGAAGCAGTAAGCGAGGAAGAGGTAAAAAACATAAACCACAATGTTCCGAGAAGATACAGGATCAGGGTGCCGGCAAGCATCCCGGACAGCCGCTTTGCGGTGCTTTCCCGGCCTGTAAACCCGAGGCCTGTGCACCAGGCCAGGGGCAGATATCCGAAGAGAAATCCTCCCGTCATGCCAAAGAGAATCCCCGCCCCGCCGGTCCATCCGGCAAATACCGGAAAGCCCAGAAATCCGAGCAGGAGATAGAGGAGTACGGCGATCGTTCCGTTCTTCGCTCCGGCGATTGCCCCCGCCAGCATCACCATAAGGGTTGCCAGGGAAATCGGCACCAGCGAGGACAGAGGAACGCTGATGGGTGATAAAACGGAGAGAAGTGCGGTCATAACCGCGATTTCGGTGAGTGTTCTTGTTTTCATAAAACAGCCTTTTGAAGCAGACGGAGAATCCGTCTGCGGAAGCAAACGCAGAGTGTGCGCGGAACTCATTATACAACGCTGAGACTCTTTTTCCTCTGTTGTCCCTTCGAATTCTTCCGTCAATTGATGCAGAACCCTTTATAATTTTCTTAGCATTCTTTTTCTTCGGGAGGAAAACGCTGTTATGAAACCGATCAAAGACTGGCCGCTCCGTGCAAAAATCCTGATTCCCGTGACATTGGGGCTGATCCTTCTGTCGATTGCGTTTCTCGGCATCTCCTATTATACCTTCCGCCAGTACACGATCGATGACTGCATCGATTACGCCCGGGGGCTCAACAGCCTGGTTTCCCTGGAGGTCGATCATGATCATATCGATGACTATATCGAACAGGGGCGCGATTATCCGGGATATACCGAAATCGAAACGAAGCTCTATCATCTTCGCGATGCCTATCCGGATGCGAAATTCCTCTATCTCTATCAGATCCGGGAAGACGGATGCCATGTGGTGTTCGATCTCGACACCCCGGAGCTTGAAGGCGGAGTGCCCGGTGAGGTGGTTCCCTTTGACCCTTCCTTTGAACCCTACCGCGATGATCTTCTTGCCGGCAGAGAGGTTCAGCCGATCATCTCCGATGATTCCTTCGGCTATCTTCTGACCGTCTATACGCCGATCTATGATTCGGCGGGTCTCTGCAAGTGCTATGCGGCGGTGGATATCTCGATGGATGATATCGGGTTCTATACCATGATCGTGATCCGCAGTCTGTTCTCCATGACGCTGGCCATCCTTCTGGTGTTCTTCATTCTCAGCATCTTCTTCACCGACCGGAGAATCGTAAAGCCGATGAAGCATATGGAAAACAAAGCCTATCACGATACCCTGACGGGCCTGTTGAACCGGACGGCCCTGAGCGATACCTATCTCACCCTCAACAGCGAGATTGCGGAGAACACCGCGAATTTCACCATTGTCATGATCGACATCAACTACCTCAAGAAGGTCAACGATACCTACGGCCACGACAAGGGAAACGAATATCTGATCAACAGTGCGAATCTGGTTTCCGAATGTTTCGGGAAGGAAAATGTCTATCGGGCCGGGGGTGATGAGTTCGTAGTGGTCCGCAGGAAAAAAGAACAGGCCAGCCTCCCTGCAGAGATTCAGGCGTTCCGTGAGAAGATGGAGAGCCTTGGCAAAGATGACAGTATTTCTCCCTGGCAAAAGGTATCCGCTGCCGTCGGCAGTGCGCAGTATGAAGAAGGCAGAGACGAAAGCGCCCAGGGTGTTCTGAAACGGGCCGATGCCATGATGTATGAGAATAAGCTGGCAATGAAAGCGGCACGGACAGACTGATTCTCCGGAGTTATAATTGCTTTGATTTAAAGGCAGCTATGAGTGAGAACAGTGAACAGTTCAAAGCTTATGTCAGCCGGATGGCAAAAATCCGCAGGCTATCTTCCCCGACTCTCGACGGGATTGAAGACGCGGACGGATACAGCCGGCTGCTGAAAGAGAGCTTTGCGAAAATCGGCAGTCTTGCGGATGAAAACCGGGTTTTTCTGCGCTCTGTTTTCATGCCGCTGCTGCAGAGGAATTTTTCTCTTGATGAAGAGGAAACCGAAGAGCTGGTCCGCTTCGGCACCCAGCTGATCGATGCCAACAAAGGCGAGACGCTTGATCTTCCGATCATGTCTCTGATATCCAAACGGCTTCTGGATGAGGCGCAGAATACGGAAGATCAGAACATTCTGATCCGCCGGCTCGATGCCCACATGGATACCTGCTATGCACTCATGATCATGACCGAGCGGATCATCTCCGCACCGCAGATCTCCGAGACATACCGGAATATCGGGCTGAACTACGGGGAGTATTTCTCCTCCCTGCTCGACCGGGAGAAGTTCGCCGAGATCCCCGATCCGGAAATCCGTGCCATCGTGCTTACGGATGCGCGCTATTCCACCGTCTTCTATGAACACTCCCATGCGGACAGAACCGGCGACGGCAGAGATCTCGAACTGCTCGACCGCCTGCTGGAAATCGCCGATGACAAATTCTATCACGATCTGGTGCCGGACTTTGACTGGGATTATTTCCGCTACCGCACGCTTCACTACTATGCCAAATCCACCGATTACAACAACATGCGCTGCTTCTCAGAGAAAGTGCTTCAGCGCATCGCTGCGCGCACGGAGGAATACTGGCAGTTCTGGCATACCAACCCGGAATTCTTCTCCCACTTTGACAGTGAGGATGAGATGCGCATGGTGCTCGAAAGAAACCGGTATCTTGCCGGCTTCAGCAGGCGGGAAGATTATATCCGTTCTCTGATCGATGTTTACCGTCATCGAAACGACCGGGAGTACAGCCTCGGCGCCATCTATGAAAACCTTCTGATTCCGGCGGAATACGTCAGCCTGCTGGATGAAGCATGCATGAATGAAGAAGAGCGCACAGTGCTTACGGCGATGTACCGGAATATTCTCGGCTATCTCTACCGGATGCCCAATTCCGGCATCTTCTCCTCATTGCTGGAATACTGCATACAGATTCTCAACAGCTTTATCGAGGTGCCGGGCGGACTGACCTTTGAGGATATGGGCATGCAGTGCATGGCGGCTCTTCATCCCCCGACCTTTCTCCACTCTCTGATGGTTGCCCAGATTTCCCGATGTCTCGCGGAATTTGCCATCGAATTCACTCCCGAACAGCTGTTCGGCGTGCTGGGCATCAAAGACAGAGAGACATTGCTCGAGCGAAAGGAAGAACTGCTTTCCTTTGTCTATCACGCGGCGCTCTGCCATGATTTCGGAAAGCTGTCGATCCTCGATACCGTCTTTGTTTACGGACGCAATCTTCTGGACATGGAATTCGATTTCATCCGCACCCATCCCCGGACCGGCTATGAGATGCTGGTAAAACATCCGTCCACCCGGGACTATGCGGAGATCGCCTTATACCATCATCGCTTCTTCAACGATGAAGCGGGCTACCCCGATGACTGCCGGCTCAGCGATTCCCTTCTGAAGCCGGTCATCGACATCGTCCACATCGCCGACTGCCTGGATGCGGCGAGCGATCCCGTCGGCCGCAGTTACCGCAGCTCCAAATCCCTCGAAACGGTCATCGGTGAATTTCAGGCCGGCAGAGGGCTCTGCTATGCGGACTGGGTCACCGACCTGTTCGACCGGAAAGAAGTCCGCGATGCGGTGCGGTCCTATCTCGATGAAGGCCGAAAGGACAACTACCGGAAAACTTACCGTCTTCTGCACGATATGCAGAAATCACACTGAACAGAGAGGCTCCTCATGAGCCTTTTTCTTACGGTTCAAAAGAGAAAGCCGATTGCTTATAAACCGGCTTTCTCGATCGTTTCATAGATACAGCGGATTGCGTCTTCGTATTTCTCCTCCGGCACCCCGATCAGAAGATTGAGCTTGCCAGCTCCCTGGTTGATCGTATTCACGGGGATTCCCGCATCGGTCAGAGAGTTCAGGGCGCGGATATTGGCGGAGGAGGAATTCGATCCCTTCTCGCCGATCACCGCAATCATCGAAAGATGATCGCTGAGCCCGAGATAATCGGGATTGAGTTCTTCTCTGATCCGGGAGAACAGCTGTTCCCGGCATGGTTCCAGCAGATCGCTGCGGATCACCAGGGTAACGGTATCGATGCCGGTCAGGCAGTGTTCGAAGGGAAGCCCCATGCTTTTGAGAATATCCAGCATGACGGCGGTAAATCCCGCTCCGTCACTGGCCATGAGTTTTTCCACCTGAATGACCGACATGCCCTTGCGGCCGGCAACGCCGATGATCGGATACTTGGTTTCTCCTGCCGGCAGGGTGCGGACAATCGTCGTGCCCGAATCCTCCGGCTCATCGGTGGACCGGATGTTGATCGGAATATCGAGATCCGAAACCGGCAGAACCGCATCGGTATGCAGGACGGAAGCGCCCATATACGACAGGGTCCGCAGTTCCCGGAAGGTCACGTATTTCACCGTCTTGGGATGATCGACAATGCGGGGATCGGCAGCGAGTAAGCCGCAGACATCCGTCCAGTTCTCATAGAGATCCGCATTGGCCGCAGCCGCCGCAAGACTTCCCGTGACATCGGAGCCGCCGCGGGGAAGCGTACGGATATTGCCCCGGGAGTCAGCTCCGTAGAAGCCGGCGATCACCGCTGTCTCTAACGGAAGCAATGAGGCCCGGATCATGCGGCGGGAAAGTTCGGGATTCATCGTCCCGTCTTCATCGAAACAGACGCACCACTCCGGATCCACAAATGTGAAGCCAAGATAGTCGGATAACAGCTTCGCATTCAGATATTCCCCCCGGCTGATCACATAGTCTCTGTCCGCACGCTCAGAGATACGGGCTTCGATCTGTTCGAATTCCTTCTTCAGATCGATCGCAGCGCCAATGCCTTCCGCAATCTCCTCAAACCGCTGCCTGACGGTTTCCAGCGCGGGATGAAAGTCCTCGTTCCGCCCGGCAAGATGGAATACCTCCATCAGCTGATCGGTCACCTTGATATCTTCCTCAAACCGTTTGCCCGGGGCGGATACGATGATAATCCTTCGGCTCGGATCACTCTCTATGATCTTCTTCACCTTGCGGAACTGCTCTGCACTGGCAAGCGAGGTTCCGCCGAACTTTGCGACTGTTGTTTTCATAGTTTCACTCCGAAAGCATTATACCGCAAAGACAGAGAGTTCAAAGGCCGCCGGCGCCGCACTGTTTTTCTCCGGAAAAAAGATCTGCCGTCACGCAGAACTGCCTTTCCGTATCTGTTGTTCTGATTTCCCCGGCCTCAGACATTCGTTAAGGCGATCGCCCTCACCTCTTCGGGTGACATTTTGTGTGCGATCTGTGCCGCCCTGATAAACCGGAACTCGGAGGGAAAATGTTTTGTGATGCTGTCAAAGTCCGCATCGCTGAGATTGTTTGCCTCCAGGCGTTCTAATATTCCCGGGCGTTCCGAGAGAACCTGCAGGTAACCGGCCGCATCTTTCGGGCTGAGCACTCTTCCGGACTTTCCGGCTGAACCGCCGGTTACTTCAAGCAGTTCCTGATCTGAAACACTTGCCATTTCTTCTTCCTGCCATTCCTTCTCATTATACGGATGAGTCAGTTTCCTTCCCATTGTTCTGATGCCTGCTTCAAAGCCTCAGGCATCCTGCATGAAAGCCGCAGGGCGGCTGAGGGAGGATTCGCCCGGCTTCCCCGCGAGAGAGCCATCCCAAAACGGACAGTCACAAAAAAAGTCAATGCCAGGAGTCCGCAGGGTTCTGCGGTACAGACATTGACCGGATCGTTCACAGTTCATAGGATCACGCCATCTTCAGGCGCTTGTTCAGACTCTTGTCCGCATATAATTCGCTATCCGCCTCTTCGATGAGACCCTGCAGGGGTTTGGCGTCGGCGTAGCGGCTGTAGCCGCAGCTGATCTTCAGGCGATACTCTTCTTTGCTTTCCTCATTCCATTCCCGGAACAGACCGCGGATTTCCTGACGGAAGTTCTCCGCTTCTTCATCATCCCGGAAGAAACCCATGACCAGGAATTCATCGCCGCCGAAGCGAAGCACGATCGACTGCCGGTTGGAAGCGGCCTTTTTCAGAAGCTTTGCGGTTTCCCGGAGGGCCTTGTCTCCCGCAGTATGCCCGTAGGTATCGTTGATTCCCTTGAAGTCATCGAGATCGAGCATGAAGAGATACAGCTGCTTTTCTTCCGAGACCTGCCGCACATAGTCCGTGTAGACCTTATTGAGATTCTTTCGATTGTTGAGGCCGGTCAGGCTGTCGATCAGTATCTCCCTGTCCTGGTTGTCGATGTAGATCAGAACAATGGAGACCGAGGCACAGGTCCATGTGCCGGGCATGCCGGTATAGGGAATTGAGACCAGGGTGCCGCACACCGGAATGATGTAAAACGTAAGCAGTTTCCAGACTTCATAGATCTCCACATCTTTGCGGCGCACAATCAGATAGATGAGAATATGCACCAGCGAAACTAACAGCATGCATATCGCCCCGATTGTCTGAAGCCAGAACAGCGGTCCCCGGACATACACATTCGAGGCATCCACATAAAACGTCCATCCCGTCCAGATGGAAGCCAGGTTCAGAACCAGAAAGAACAGCCCGGGTGCCATCACCGCCCCGACCAGTGCCGGCGTCATGCGGTAGTTCATCGTCTCAAGGACATAGAGATACCAGATCCCGCCGAGCAGGACGCCCAGGGCAAGGAACACGGCATTGATCACGCGGTTGAAAGGTATCGCAAACGGAAACATCTTCCCGTCGATCAGAATCCATACGGCATCGAGAAAAAGGATCAGCAGAATTCCGTATACCAGCCAGCGGAACAGCACTCTCCGCATCTCCTGGTTGACATCGAGACGGCTCTGAAAAGCGATCGCTGCCAGAATGATCATGCACAGAACATCAATTTCCACATGGATTGCAGTTCCCATTTTTCCCCCTGCTTTGTGTCACCCAAAAATATCGTACTCCCTATGGCAGTTTTTTCGCAACGCTTCCGCCTGATTTCCCGGCATAAATCAAGGTTTCTGCACGGGAAAGGGGAGCCGTATTACCGCTCCCCTGCTGCAGCTATGGTATTCAGAATTGATTCTCACAGTACAAAATCGTCTTTTACTGCCGGTCTCAGCTTCCAGATCCGAAGCGACACATCTCCCTCCACAAGCCATCCATGCTCATCGTCTTCCGGGAAGATGCGGGAGGTGAACACCGCATCGCCGTC
>JAFWCM010000002.1 GCA_017536885.1 Solobacterium sp. | reverse complement strand
CACAGCGAAGGGAGCGGACTGGGCCTTTCGATTGTAAGCTCGCTCTGTGAACTCATGGGCGGTCGTCTCGAACTTTCGATCGACGGAGATCTCTTCCGCAGTGATCTTCTGCTTGAGGAATACCGCGAAACAACGGGCTGAATCCGGGGAAATATCTCCGGATTTTCTTCTGAACCCCTGATATTTTCATATTTCGCAGATGAATCCCCTTACATTTTCAAATGGTCTCTCGCGGGAGCAGGAAATGGCATAAAAATCATATCTGACATTCCGGAAAACGCCGGAATGCATATGGATTGAAAGAGAACGGAAGAGAACAAAGCGGTTTTCTTCTGTCAGGGAGGCTTACGATATGAGTACAAAATACAAGGAGTTCTCGAATGACCGCGTGATCTCCAAACAGTTCTTCAGTCTGCTGCCGGCACAGATCCTGCTGGTATTCATTCCCTCGCTCAACGGTATTATCTCCGGCCTTTTCGGCAGCAACATGCTCGGCGAAAAAGCCCTGACCGCCATCGGAATCTTTGCCCCGGCAATCAGTCTGATCGGAGCGGCGACGGGCGTGATGATGGGCGGCGCCCAGATTCTGACCGGACGGTATATGGGAAAGAATCAGGTAGATCGGACCCAGCAGATCTTCAGTCTGGACCTTGCGGCAGTGGGCGCGCTCTCGCTTGTCATCTCGGCGGTGTTTGCAATCGCCGCCCTGTTCGGGCTGACCGGGTTTCTGAATTCCGATCCCGAGGTCATCCGGATGTTCAACGGGTATATCCTCGGTGTCTCGATCGGCATCGTGCCGATGATGCTGTCAAACCAACTGTCGGTGTTTCTCTCCATGGAGATGGAGGGCAATCGCTCCAGCCAGGCGATGGGCATGTTTGTCGTCATCAACTTCTTTCTGACCTGGCTGTTTCTGAAGGTGTTCCGCTTCCAGACATTCGGTCTCGCCCTTGCCGGTGCGATCGGATACTGGGTGTCTTTCCTGTATCAGATTGCCTTCTATTTCTCCGGCAAATCAATTCTGAAGGTGAAACTTCCCACATCCATTGGCCCCGATCTTGCCGAGATGATCGCGATCGGATTTCCCGGGGCGCTCACCAGTCTCTACATGACGGTGAGGCGTCTTGTGTTCAACACCTGATTACCACATATGCCGGAAACGCCGGTATGTCGGCCTTTGCGGCAAGCGATACGCTGCTTTCGGTATTCTGGACGATACCGCTCGGCATGTCGACGGTGGGTCGGATGTTAATGAGCGTGGCTCAGGGAGAAGAAGACCGGCAGACGCTCAAGTACATCTTCCGGATCCTGATGACGCGGTGTGTGCTGATCGAGATAGTGATTGCGGCCTTCATCATGGTTATGTCGGTTCCGTTTACGAGCCTGTACTACCACGATCCTTCCGCTCCGGTCTATGACATGACCGTGATGGCATTCCGGATCATTCCCCTGGCTATGCCGCTGGGACTGATCGCCATGACCTGGACCGGATATGCCCAGGTCATGGGCAAGGAGGTGCTGATCCATACCCTGTCACTGCTTGACGGGGCGCTGTGCATCTGCCTTTGGGCTATGGCGCTGGTTCCCGTGATCGGGATGAACGGCGTTTATATTGCGGTGGTGATCAACGCTGTTGTCACCGCGCTGTATCCGGTTCTGTTCTCACTTGTGGTCAACCGCGGAAAGATCAGGACCACGGATGAACTTCTGATGATTCCCGACAGCTTCGGTGTAACCGAAGAAGAGCGCCTGGATCTTTCGCTTCGCAGCTATCCGGAAGCCGTAAACATCTCCCGGACGATTCAGAGCTTTTGTCTGGACCGCGGCATCGACCACCGCCGTTCCTTCCTGTCGGCACTGTGCCTGGAAGAGATGGCGATCACGATCATCGACATCGGATTTGCCAAGGACCCCAGCGCGCATTCGGTTGACGTCCGTGTTGTGCACAGGGATGATTCGATCATCATGCGCATCAAGGATGACTGCAGTGCGATGAATCCGGAAGAACTTGCAAAGATCGTCGATTCCGATGACATCACGAAAAACATCGGTGTACGCACTGTCTACAAGATCGCAGAGGAAATCAGCTATCAGAACATCCTCGGCCTCAATGTCCTGACGATTAAGATGTGATTCCCCGAAAACAGCGGAATACAGCCGCTTATTTCCCGGAAAGAACCGTTGGAAAACTTCTTCCCTCACGTATGATGAGAGTAAGGAAAGAAGGAGGAAGGACCAATGAAAAACAACATGATCAACAGCAGAAGCGCGAAGATCGCCGTCGCCATCCTGCTTCTGGCGTACATTGTATCCCCGATCGATCTTGTCAGCGATGTGATTCCGCTGGCCGGATGGCTGGATGACTTCATGGCTGCGGCAGTTCTTGTGAGAAACATCTGCAGCATGTTCGAAGAGAAGCCGAATCGGGAAGAAGAACTTCCCGAAGCGGAAGTCATCGACGAATGAATTCGCCCGTTAAAAGCGGGCTTTTTTTTCGGTTTTTCAAAGGAGTGGAGAAATTGTTTTTACATTGGGGAGAAAGGCCGCAAAGTTGTGGAGAGCATCGAAAAGATGTGGAGAGAGGGAAGGAACGGCAATGCTAGAGTTGAGAGGAAAGTGAGGAATGCATATGTCAGATATCAATGAACTTCTCTACATGGCAAGGATGAACGATGAAACCGCGATCCGTCTTCTGATGGAAGAGGTGAAGCCGCAGATCCGCTACAGTGTGCGCGAGATCCTCAATTCCTACCGGCCGCTGAAATACTACGAAGAGGATTTCATGCAGGAGGCGGTCATCTGTGTCCACAAAGCCATGGAAACCTTCCGGGATGATATGAACTGCAGCTTCTCTTCCTATCTCGCCCTGATCGTAAAGCGGAGGCTGTGGGCTCTGGCCCGGAAGCTCAGCCGTTCCCTGTCCCAGGGCTTCAATCACACGATTGCCCTGGATTGTCAGTATGCGGATGAGGAAAGCCTGATCAATGTCATCGAGAACAGGGATGCGATGAGCAATCCGGAATACTATCTTCGCTACACCCTGGCAAGGGACAGCCTGAGAGCGCTGTGCAGGACATTTAACGAACGCGAGAACGTGATCTATGACGCCTGGGAAAGGGACGAGAAACAGACGGTATCGAGTCAGCGGCTCGGTCTTACCTACAAGCAGTTTGAAGGCCGGCTGAGACGCCTCCGCAACCGGGTTCGGGAAGTGGTTTATTCCGCATAATCCGATTTTTGATTGGGAATCGGGCATCCGGAAAGGTACAATGATTCTGAAAGAGGGGCTTGGACATGGGAATTGTTGTTATCGGAGCGGTATTCGTGGATATCAAAGGGTACCCGTATGCGCAGTACATCCCCGGCGGCAGAAACGTCGGCAACGTTATTCAGGTTCACGGCGGTGTCAGCCGCAATATCGCGGAGGACATCGGCAATATCAGCCTTCATCCCATCTTCCTGAGCCTTTCGGATCATACCGGCACGGGAACCGATGTTCTGGACCGGCTGGAGGAACACGGGGTCAATACGAAGTACATGCAGAGGACGGAGGACGGACTCGGCACCTGGCTTGCGGTTTTTGACAACAACGGCGATGTCGTAGCTTCGATTTCCAAACGCCCGGATCTTTCCGAGGTCACGGCGCTGATCAGAGAGAAGGGAGATGAGATCTTCTCCCAGGCCGACAGCGTCGCCCTGGAAATCGACATGGAAGAGGATGTGCTCGATCTGGTGTTCACCTATGCCGAAAAATACAACATCGAGGTCTATGCGGCGGTATCCAACATGTCGATTGCGATGGAGCGCAGAAATTACCTCAAGAGAGTCGGATGCCTGGTATGCAATCTGCAGGAAGCGGAGATGTACTTTGCCCATCATCTCGACGGCCTTTCGACTCCGGAACTGACGGAGGTTCTTGCAATGCTTGTGAAGAAAGCGAGAATCCGCCGGATGGTCATCACCCTGGGAAATGAAGGCGCCGTATACATCGGCGATGAGGAAGCCGGATCCATTGAGGCCCCGCGGGTGGATGTGATTGACACCACCGGCGCCGGTGACGCGTTCTTCGCGGGAGTGGTGATCGGCCTTACGTACGGCAAATCCCTGCGGGAAGCGGCAGTGATCGGCACCCGCCTTGCCGGTTCGGTCATCTCCACCAAGGAGAACACCTGCCCCGCCTATCTGCCCGAAGAATTCGGACTGGAAGAGACGGCATAACCGGTTCCGATCGGATCTCATCAAACGAAGCGTCCAATCGTTCCGGGAAATTCTGACCTTTCTGTACTGTTATCGAAAGGCATCTGCCGCAGAAGTTTCAAAAACGGAGAACACAGGATCAGGAAGATTTACATCTGTGGATTAGGCGGAAAAGGATCAGAGAAGACCGAAACGGACGGGGATATCTCAATTGTCCCCGGTCTGAAGGAAATGCATAAAACATGCCTGCAGGTGCGGGCATGTTTTCGTTGAACATCGGGTGATGAACGGATGCGGGTTTTCTCAGGAATCGAAGAACTCGCGGCCGCCGTCAATCACAAGACGCTCGGCTTTCGGATATTCGAAGATTTCGGATCTGCCGGCGTTTTCGCTGAGATAATCCGCAAATTTCCTGGCATACCACTTAGCCATCGGCAGGTTGTGCATCAGATGGTTTCCGCAGTTCTCCGCCGTGGCACCCGGTACTTCTTCCGCATCTTCCACGGAGCGAAACGCCCTTAGAAGCAGATCAAAGATCTCTTCCGGCTTTCTGTTTCCCTTCAGGATCAGATAGAATCCCGTCAGGCAGCCCATCGGCCCCCAGTAGATGACCTGATCCTTCCAGTCCGGATCATTTCTCAGATAGGTGGCGATGAGGTGTTCCAGAGAATGCATGGCGGCGACGTCGATCACGGGTTCGGTGTTGGGTTTTGTGACCCGCACGTCATAGGTGGTAATTGTCTCTTTTCCGAGGGTGTCGGTTCTGCTGGTGAAGATTCCGGGGACGATTCTCGTATGGTCCACGGAAAAACTGGGAATTAAATCCATAGATGTCTCTCCTTTCAAACGACGTCCGCACTTACATGCATGGCATGCCGGGACGAAACAGCAGCTGTTCTGCAGAGAACAGAGCATTTCTTATCGCTGTTTTCAATCACGATACCATATTATTCCAAAGAGAAAGCGGGATTTGAACAAAAAAGGATTCGGAACGTTCCGAATCCTCTGACGCCTGTCAGCGATAGATGTGAATGTTGTTTACCGGCTCGAAATCGATGACATGGTGCTGGATGATCCAGAGGGCGATTTCCTCGACCATGTCGTTCATGCAGTCACGGACCAGCTCTCCTTTTTTCAGCATCTGATACTCGCTTCCCCCGGCCGCCCGGTAGTTGGAGACAACGATCGTAAACTCCATGTCATCCGTCACTTCCTGCCCCTGATAGAGGAGGCGGGTGATGCGGTGACCGATGTCATTGCTTACCCGGATGTCATATTCGATGCCGTCGATCATGTCGTAGAAGTACATCTTCTTCTTCGGGGTGATGAAGCGGGGGTTGACGATGATGCCGGTCTGATCGACCGACCAGAATTCGGCCGTCTTCTCGAGATACTCCCGCAGAATCGCTCCGTTGATCCTGAGCACGATCAGGGAATTGGGATAGATATAGGTGCTGACCAGCTGGCGCATCGTGATGACGCTGCCGAAGCCGGGAGCGTTCTGAAACAGGGATACGCCGCTGAGATCGGCGCCGCTCATCTCCCTCTGAACGATGTTCAGGAAGGTGGCCAGCTGGGATTTGTGCAGCCTTGCCTCAAATTCATCTTCGATCAGAAGGTTGACCTTGTTTTTGCCGAGCGGGGTATCGAGCCACTCCTGGCATTTGTCCTCCGTCGTCTGAACGAGGTCCATGATGCCCTCATCCGGCCGGGTATCCGCCTTCAGAACCCGGGGTTCGATCATGTGCGTATCGGTGTAGATATCCACGCAGGCAAGCGCTTCGGCGTTTTTGCCGGCCTGCGCATAGGCGGTGGAGAACAGGGTGCCGCTGAGCTCTCCGTGGGTATGGCCGGTGATCAGAACATCAAGGCCGTCGATCTCCCGGCACATCTGATAGGCCTGGTTCTCGCCGTTCTCCTTATTGTAGGAGATACCGGTTCTGGGATCGCGCTCGAAACTGCCGTGATAGATTCCGATGATGTAATCGGGACGCTCGAGCCTCTGGATCAGCTCCACCGTTCTCTTTGCCGTCTGGAACGCATCCCGGAAGCGGAAGTGTTTGATATTGCCGGGTTTCTCCCAGGTCGGAATGCGATGGGTCACAACCCCGAACAGAGCGATCTTAACGCCGTTGATCTCGCGGATCGCATAGGTGGGACCCAGGGGTTTTCCGCGATGGATCACATTCGAGGTAAGACAGGGCATCTTCAGGGAATCGAGATGTTTCAGAAGCGCTTCCTCGCCGTAGTTGAAGTCGTGATTGCCGAGGCTGATGTAGTCGTAGTTCATGGCGTTCATGACCTTTGTGATGGGAGCGACTTCCTCCTCTTCTCTTGCGAAATGATAAAACTGCAGCGGGGAGCCCTGCAGGACATCGCCGTTGTCAATGAGAATCGTGCTCTCATCCCGATACAGATCGATCAGGGTTTTGAGACGGGCACATCCGTTCTGGGTTTCCTCGTTGTCGTTGTAGCGATGAGGGTAGATGTATCCGTGCATATCGGTTGTCGCAAGAATGCGGATTCTGTTCTTCATGGTTAGATTCCCTTACAGTACTGTACTCAGCAATTATACATGAGATTGGATTTCATATATACAAAACAGAAGGGCGGACGATACAATAAAACGGATGAAACCCTTGGAGTCAGGCATTCGCAATGAATTGAATTTCCGGGAACTGGGCGGAATCCCGGTCAAAGACGGAAGAAAAGTGCGCCGCTTTCTTTTGTTTCGCAGCGGCGGCCTTCATCTGTTCACCCCGCAGGAGCTCGCCCTTCTGAACAAATACGGGATCCGGGCGATCGCAGACCTGAGGGCCTGGTATGACTGGAAGAAACATCCCGATCCCGATCTTGGCGCGGAACGGATAACCCATGAGGGAAAGGTGTCTTCCGGCGGCGAGAAGATCGATTTTTCACCCCGGGCCTTTTCTCAATGCGGCTCCGATGCCGTAAAGCAGATGGAAAAGCTGAAGGAGTATTACCGGCGGATGCCGTTTGGAAACAGCGCCTATCAGGCGCTCATGAAAGCCCTGGCGGACAATAAGGTGCCGCTGCTCTTTCACTGCACCACCGGCAAAGACCGCACCGGCATTGCCGCGATGGTGATCCTGTATCTGCTTGGGGCAGAAGATCAGGAAATCATGGCGGATTATCTTCTCAGCAACGAATACCGCAGAGCAGTGATCGAGGAGTATACAAAGGTCGAAAATCTGAAGGATCCCGGGGATGAAGGGTGCCGGAAACTCGCGGTTATGCGGGGCGGAGTCCTCGAAGAAATGGGAAAGACATCCCTCGATGAAATTCACCGCCGGTATGCATCTCCGGAAGACTATGCCAGAGAAGAGTACGGATGGGACAAAAAACAACTTGAAGAAGTTCGGAACAGGTTTCTTGAGTGAACCTGAGCTATAATGAAATTAACAGAAAAGGAGAAGAATAATCATTATGGGAAAACCGGTAGTACTGGTAGTTATGGATGGTGTCGGCTGGACAGAAAAAGATATGGGAAATGCGGTATTGCACGCATATAAACCCCAGATCGAAGAACTGATGACCAAATGGCCGCACACCACAATCAAGGCAAGCGGCACGGCAGTCGGCCTTCCGAGCGACGACGACATGGGCAACTCGGAAGTCGGGCATAATGCGCTGGGATGCGGACAGATCTATTCCCAGGGTGCCAAGCTCGTCAACGAATCCATCGAGAGCGGCGCGATCTTCAAATCCGCAGCCTGGAACGGAGCGGTCAGCTTCGTGAAAGAGCACAATGGCAAGCTTCATTTCATCGGCCTTCTCTCCGACGGAAACGTTCATTCCAACATCTCCCATCTGATCGCCATGATCAAAGAGGCGAAGAAGGAAGGAATCAAAGAAGTACGCGTACACACCCTGCTCGACGGCAGAGACGTACCGGAAACCAGCGCCCTGCAGTATATCGATCAGCTCGAGGATGTATTCAAGGAGCTCAATGATGACAGTTTCCATGGCTGCATCGCATCCGGCGGCGGCCGTATGACAACCACCATGGACCGCTATGAGGCCGACTGGGCGATGGTCGAGCGCGGCTGGCACATCCATGTCATGGGTGACGGCAGAATGTTCAGCAGTGCCACTGAAGCGATCGAAACCTACCGCAAGGAAGGCGGCTATACCGATCAGTATCTGCCCGGCTTTGTGGTCGGCAAGGACGGCGTTCCGGCCGGAACGATCGATGACGGCGATTCCGTGGTTCTCTACAACTTCCGCGGCGACCGTGCGGTTGAAATCTCCAAGGCGTTTGACTACATGAACAAGGGTTTTGACAAGTTCGATATGCCGAAGAAGCCGAACGTGTTCTACACGGGCATGCTGCAGTATGACGGCGACCTCAAGCTCCCGGACAACTTCCTGGTTGAGCCGCCGCACATCGAGCATACGATGTCCGAGTTCCTCGTAAACAAGGGTATCAAGAGCTTTGCCTGCTCCGAAACACAGAAGTTCGGTCACGTGACCTACTTCTGGAACGGCAACCGTTCCGAGAAGTTCTCGGATGAACTCGAGGACTGGGTGGAAGTTCCGAGTGACATCATCCCGTTCGATCTCAAACCGTGGATGAAGGCAACTGAAGTCACCGACTACATGGTGGAAGCGATTGAATCCGGCAAGTATCAGTTCCTTCGCTGCAACTATCCCAACGGCGACATGGTCGGCCACACCGGCAACTATGAAGCGACGATCATCGGCGTGGAGTCCGTTGACCTCAACCTCAGAAGAGTCATGGACGCATGCAAAAAGATGGACTACACCCTGCTTGTAACAGCGGACCACGGCAACTCCGATGAGATGTACGATAAGGGAACCAACCCCGACGGCTCTCCGAAACCCAAGACCAGCCATTCCCTGGCAGTTGTTCCGTTTGCGGTATACAACGGACCGGAAGGCACCGAGGTCAAGGAAGGCGACTTCGGACTCGCCAACGTCGCCGCAACCGTTGTGCAGCTGCTCGGATTCGAAAAACCGGCAGAGTGGCTGGAAGCGATCATCAAGTAAGTTTCAGACAGAACGGCATGTCAGGAGATGTGCCGTTTTTCTTTTGGCAAGCCATAGCTGACCTGAGGATGCGCCGTAATGCATGGGCCGCCCTGCAATCATCTCTGAGCCGATAGCCGGCTGGCCAAAGCCTGCGGATCAGATCGCTGTCCTGAACTGTTCTGAAGGAAGTACAGGAATCAAATCACAGCGTTCCGTATCTGTTCAGATCCGCAGACGGCATCTTTTCACGGACTGAGTCTTTCAATATGCTGTAATTACGGCGAAAATACGAATACAGTTCCGGAATAAAGGTACGGGAACATCAGGAAAAACGGATGGTTAAGCGGTTTCAGGCCTTTCACATAGATTGATTTCTGATTCTTTCGGTATATATAATCAGTTCCAGTCACACGATGTCACGAGAGAAACTGGAACGTATAATATGTGACTGCACGAATTACTGTGTGTTGATCAGGGCCTGAGCGCCCGGGAGGAATATCTATGAAACAACTGACTGCATGTATCTGTGCGGCAATGCTTCTGGCGGGATGCGGCACCGCTTCCGTCGAGACCAGCAGCAGCTTCACAGCGGGAATTAATGTAAACGGCAATTCGGAGAGCTATGCCGTAAAGAGCGGTGCTTCGTTCGGAAAGAATGCGTTTTCGCAGGAGGAAGAGGAAGAAAATGATGTCGATCCGTCGGATTTCTTTGAGTTCGGTGACTTCATCGCTGACGGCATTCCGGAAGATGCGGAATATCCGGCATTGAAATACGCGGTCGGACCGTGGAAGTACTATATAAGCGAAGAAGATCCCGAAACCGGAGGTACTGTGTACAACGAATGGGGATTCGGTGATCTCAGCCTTGATTATGACAAGAATCAGGTCATCATCGAACTTCATCCCAGCTATGAAGGAGACGGCTACCAGAGATGGCCGAAAAAAGACCCCGGCTATCTGCCGTTTATCGGCGGCTTTGAAGACAACGGCGCGCTGAAGCTTGCCGGCAACAGCACCGTCTTCTACATCAACGAATACTTTGCCTGGTCGGGACGGGAATACATCATGGGCGAGGCGTGGTACTCTGAAGAGGATTCCGGCCTGTTCCTGATGACAAGAGGCCAGAACTAGAATCACTTCATTTGGAAACGGCATGTCGGAAGATATGCCGTTTTTGAATTATAATGAATGAAGAAAAATCAGGGAGGAATACCATACGATGACTAATGTTACTTCAAAGGAATTGATTCAGCTTCTGAAGGATCATCCCGAAAATCTCAAACTCTTCCGGATGAAAGCTCCGGATGAAGCGGTTCGCTCTCTTGTTGCCAGGGAACTGACGGATCAGAAAGCCGCTTCCCTTGCGCGCGATGTCATGCAGGATCCCGTCATTCAGCTCTATGTCGCTTCCGACGGTTCGATTGACGGCCGTGAGCTGATGGATTACGTGCGCAGTTCCGAAGTCTCAACCCGCAGCGGCGGCGCAGGAAATCCCGGTGTGCGCTCTCTTCTCAACGGAAAACTCGATATCAAGACACTGCTTCTGATCGTTGCACTGATGAAGCTCTTCAACGGCTCCAACCAGCAGTCCACCCAGGGCGGCAATCTCATTTCCAGTCTGCTCGGCTCTGCGCTCGGCGCCTCTCCTGCCGGAAACAACGGCAGCCTCGGCCTTCTCGGCAATCTGTTCGCAGCCGGAAGCCAGACCCCTGCCAGCACCCAGTCCAGCCTGGGACTGCTCGGAACTCTGCTTTCGGCATCCCAGCAGGCATCTCAGCCGGCTCAGTCAGTCCAGCAGCCCGCTCAGCCGCAGTCTCTTCTCGGCGCTCTGCTTTCGGCATCCCAGCAGGCTCAGCCGGTTCAGCAGCCGGCAGCTCCCTCCGGAATTCTCGGACAGCTGCTCAGTGCTTCACAGCAGGCAAGCCAGACACAGGCTCAGGCTCAGGTACAGACGCAGGGACAGCAGGTCTATACGCTTGACGGACCGAAGCCGCAGCAGTTCAGCGCCTCTCAGCAGGCCCAGCTTCAGAGTATGCTCAACGGTCCTGATTCCGTTCACAGCAACGGTCAGATCAATGTCGGCAACCTCTTTGCGATTGCCAATGCACTGATGGGGAAATAAGACCGGGCATGGGTTTTATTGATTTCGACAACGTGACCAAGGTCTATCACTCCGGTGAGGTGGAGATCCGCGCGCTCGACGGCATCAGCTTCAGCTTTGAGAAAGGCGGGTTTGTGATCATCTGCGGAGCCAGCGGTGCCGGCAAATCCACGGTGCTCAATATACTCGGAGGAATGGATACCTGCACGAGCGGTTCGATTCTCGTCGACAACAACCGGATCGATCAGTACAACCGCAGACAGCTGACCGATTACCGGCGCTTTGATATCGGATTCGTATTTCAGTTCTACAACCTCGTACAGAATCTGACAGCGAAGGAGAATGTCGAACTTGCGACCGAGATCTGCAGGGATCCTCTGGATGTGGAGGAAACGCTGAAGCAGGTAGGACTGGAACACCGGATGAACAACTTCCCGTCCCAGCTCTCCGGCGGAGAACAGCAGCGGGTGGCGATCGCCCGCGCTCTGGCCAAAAATCCAAAGCTCTTGCTGTGCGATGAGCCAACGGGTGCGCTTGACTATGTGACCGGAAAGCAGATTCTTCATCTGCTTCAGGATACGTGCCGCAATCACGGCATGACGGTTGTCGTGGTGACCCACAACCTTGCGATCTGCCCGATGGCAGACCGGGTGATCCGGATGAAGAGCGGAAAGGTGGTCAGTGACGAAGTCAATGAGAATCCCGAAAATATCGACAAAATCGAATGGTGAGCCTTCAGTATGAAGGCTCATTTCGAAAGAAAAAGAGGAAAGACAAATGGGAAAAATTGATTACAGAGCAGCGACACTGCTGTACCCGGTGCCGGTACTTCTGGTGAGTTCGGGTACGGAAGACGGCAGAACCAACATCATGACCGCGGGCTGGACCGGAACGGTATGCACCAAACCGCCGATGACCTATGTTTCGATCCGTCCGTCGAGAGCGTCCTATGAGATGATCAGACAGTCGGGTGAATTTGTTCTGAATCTGAATACGGAAGCGCTGGCGGCAGCCGCGGATCAGTGCGGTGTGATCTCCATGAAGGAATGCGAGGATAAATGGGCTCTGACTCATCTGACCAGAGGGAAGGCATCCCATCTGAAATACGCGCCGATCATTATGGAAAGCCCGCTGAACATCGAATGCAGGCTGAAGCAGATCATCCCTCTCGGCAGCCATGATATGTTTCTCGGCGAAGTGGTCGGCATCGATGTTTCGGAAGAGTATGTCGGCGAAGACGGGCTGATTCACCTCGATGATGCGGGGCTGATCGCCTATTCCAGCCGTACGGTCAAAAACAACGTCCCGGTCGGCAGCTATGTAAAACTCGGCGAAGCGATCGGCAGATACGGCTTTACTTCCGAAAAGGATATCCGGACCCATTGATCACGCAGGAAGACTTTCGGAACAGAAATCATGAGCGCGCGATGATGCGAACAAAACGGGCCGGGCATTTCCTGCAAGGGTGTAACCATTGTGTTTACAGCAAAAAGAAGATAGAGTTAACAGGGAACTGCTATGAAGATTTCGGGAAGATTTACCGCCGCTGTGCACATGATGTGCTATATTGCGGAATTTGAAGAGGAAGAAAAGGTGACCAGCGACCGCATGGCTTTAAGCGTACAGGTCAACCCGGTGATCATACGCGGACTCATGAGCCGGCTGAAGGCTGCCGGGCTGATCCGGGTTGAAGCGGGCACCGGCGGAACCGGGCTGGCAAAAAGCGCAAAGAAGATCACGCTTCTGGATATCTTCCGGGCAGCGGATGTGCTGGATCCCGAAGAAGGGCTGTTTCATTTTCATGAAAACCCGAGTGATACCTGCCCGGTGGGCAAATACATTCATCCCGCTCTGGACCGTCATCTGAAAGATGCGCAGAAAGCGATGGAGAAGGAACTCCGCTCCGTTACCCTCGACGATGTGCTCAAAGATCTGAAGAAGGCTTCGAAAAAATACTGACTGCAGAAATTCTGAACTCCTCTTTGTCACGCAGTGAACAGAAGAGGAGTTTTTGTCTCTGGCATGCATTCTCTGAAGAAAGAGAAATAATAAAAAAGCATATCGGAAGAAAGAATCGGAATCTCAAGATACAATAACATTGAACAAAAGAAACAAAAGAAACAGGAGGAAATCATGGTTTACGACATAGCGATTATCGGCAGCGGTCCGGCCGGGCTCGAAGCAGCCATCACGGCGAAGATCAGAAAGCAGGAGATTGTTCTCTTCGGCTCGAAGGAATCTTCCATGAAGGTGGCCAAGGCACATACCATTCAGAATTATCTCGGACTTCCGGACATTGCCGGAAAAGACATGGCGGAGGCGTTTCTGAAACACGCCGAGTCCATGGGCGTTGAAATCAACGAGGAACAGGTCACCGCAGTCTATGCGATGGGTGACAGCTTCATGATTCAGGGCGCGACCAACATGTATGAGGCGAAGGCGGTAATTCTCGCCACCGGCGTCATCGCCGCAAAGCCCTATCCGAATGAAGAGCGTCTGCTCGGCGCCGGCGTCAGCTATTGCGCGACCTGCGATGCGGCCCTCTATAAGGGAAAGACCGCTGTCATCATCGGCAGCTCTGCCAAGGAAGAGGGAGAAGCGGATTTCATGAGCGAATATGCCGCCAAGACCTACTACATCCCTCTGTACAAAGAGGAAGTGCATGTGAAGCCGGAAGTCGAAGTCATCCGCGAAAAGCCGATTGAGATCATCGGTGATACCAAAGTGGAGAAGCTCAAAACCGATCAGAGAGAGATCGAAACCGACGGCGTCTTCGTCCTGCGGGAAGCGGTGGCTCCGGGCCAGCTGGTTCCGGGCATCGAAACCGACGGCCCTCATGTCAAGGTCAACATTGACATGTCGACCTCCATCCCGGGTCTCTATGCGGCAGGTGATATTGCCGGACTTCCGTATCAGTACATCAAGGCAGCCGGCCAGGGAAATACGGCGGTGCTCACTGCTGTATCCTATCTCACGGAAAAGGCGCGCAGGGAAAAGAACGGATAACAGAAAAAGACTCTCGGATTCCTCCGGCTGAATGGAGGTTCCGAAAGTCTTTTTTGTTTCTTCAGTGTTTCGATGGCATCCTGCTGTTCTTCAGGGCGCGGTAGAGGGTCAGTATATTCTGCCCCTCTTTTCTTCGGTATTTGAGGGCATCGGTGTAGTGCCGGATCAGATGCATGCCCAGCCCTCCGATTTTGCGTTCCTTGTAGGACAGGGTGGTATCCGGTTTTTCTGTCTGGGTGGGATCGAAAGGGGTTCCGTAGTCGATTCTTCTGATTTTGAGGATTCCGTTTTCCTCATCGAGAGTAAACACGCACACGGGCTCATGATCTGAATTGGCATAGGCATAATGTACCGTATTGGTAAAGAGCTCTTCGATAATCAGTTCTGTCTCGGAGATAAACTCCTGAGAACATCCCTGAGATTCCAGATACTCATCCACCTGGGTCAGAACCTCATGGAGATAGCTGAGGTCTGCAGGTACCGTGATTATTTTCATGATTGCTTGCCTCCTCTCCAGATCATTGCGAGCAAGGTAATGTCGTCAAACTGTTCCGCTCCTGCGGAGTAGTCCTCGATTGTCTTCAGAACATCATTCACGAGCAAGCCTGCCGTAGAAGCGTCCGCTTTGTTTACGGCTTCGATCAGAGCGCTTTCCGAAAATTCCTTCTGACTGATGTCGACTGCGTCATGCGCACCGTCGGTGAATACGAACAGCGCATCTCCCGGATTCAGCTGGCAGGAGTAGGTTTCGTACTTACTGTCTTCCGCTCCCGCAAGCACAAAGCCATGGGGATCATAGAAGGTGCGGAACGGTCCGTTTTTCCGGCGGAAGAGCGGATACTCATGACCGGCGTTTGCGGCCGAGAGGATTCCCGTTTCGAGATCGAGGATTCCGATCCATACCGTGACAAACATGTAGGCATCGTTGGAAGCCATCAGGAGATTGTTGACCTCTTCGAGAACCTCGCCCGGCGAGATGCCGCGCAGGCAGTGTTCCTGAAGAAGGGTCTGGGAGATCATCATGAACAGGGAAGCGGGAATGCCTTTGTCCGATACATCTCCGATCAGAAGTGCGATGTGGGTATCGTCAATGCGGAAGCAGTTGTAGAAATCGCCGCCGACGATCCGGGCCGGTTTTGAGACTGCGCCGATATCGCAGTAGTCTGCGCAGTCACTGACGAAATCCTTCGGCAGAACGCCGATCTGGATTTCCCTTGCGACGGAAAGCTCGGTTTCGATCCGGCCTTTCTCATGGTTGATCTTTTCGAGTTCCTTTTTCTGAGCCAGGATGCTGCTTTCAAGATACAGCAGAGCGTCGTTGATCTCTTCGAGTTCATCACCGGTATGCACGTTTGGATCGCTTGGCTCAGTGATGGTGCCTTTGCGGTTGTCATCCGCGAATTTCCTGGCGGCGTCGGAGAGCTTCCTGGTCGGCTGCGAGACGGTTCTTCTTGCAAAGTAGATTCCGACGATGCCGCATACTGCCATGATGATCAGAAGGAAGATCGCCATCCGGATGACGAACTGGACTTCCCGGTCTACGAATACATGCATGTCGGCGTCGCATCCCGAGAAGACATGGTGCTCGCCGCTGGGATCAACGAACTTGATGAACGCCGAGCAGAGCCAGCCTTCATATGACCTTGAGATCGTCGGGGAGATATATCCGTCACTCTGGTAGTTGTCAAGTTCGGGTGCGTCATCGAGAAGTTTTCCGATGTAGTCAAAACCCATCTCGGAGTCAAGGATGATATAGCATGCATTGTCTCTGCAGGCGACGAGATACACATCGTCGACACCGAATACATCTCTTGTCTTCTGCAGACGGAATGTACTGTAGGTGTAGAAATCCATGTAGTCATTCTTTTCCATCCACTGACCGAGCTCCGCGTAGTTTCCGCTTGCCTCGGCTTGTTTCCGCAGGGTGAGAAACTCATCGGAGAGAATCTTGTCGGAGAAGATGAAAGCATCCGAACTGTAGATCGACTCCCTGGCAGCGGTGGCAGCCTGTTCCGTGGAATGGTAGTACGCACTGCTCATGGACCGAAGGTGAAACAGATAGCACAGAATGATGCAGAGAATACAGGAGATTCCGACCAGAAGACCGGTCATTAAATGTACTTTTTTTTCTATCCCTTTTCTTTCTGTCATGGAATCAGTCCGAGATGTTTCAGGGCATTCGAGATGCCGTTGTCATCAATATCGGTTGTCACATAATCCGCGGCGGATTTCAGGGCCTCCACACCGTTGCCCATCGCTACGCCGATGCCGGCATAGCGGATCATGTCGATGTCATTCTGTCCGTCGCCGAAGGCAATCGTCTGTCCCCGGCGGAGGTGGTATTCATCAATGAACATCTCGATGCCGGCGGCTTTTCCGCCGGATTTGGAGATGATGTCGATGCCCGTCTTGTTCCAGCTGGTGATGGTGCATTCATCCAGCATGTCCTCCAGCATGATTCTGTCCTTGTCCGCGACAAAGGCGAGGCACTGGTAGATGTCTTCTCCCTTGTATTCCCCGATATCGGGAATCGTGCCTTTCGTGCTGGCCTGGGTGTCGATGACCACGTCATCCACATAGTTGATGTAGCGGTTTTCTTCACCGATCAGAACAAACGGAATCCGGCTGGCCTGAAAGATCCGCACCAGGATGTCCACTTCACCGCTGTCGATCGGATTGCCGGCGAACATGTTCTTGTTTTCGTCAAGACAGAGATTGCCGTTCAATGTGAGGTAGCCGTCCCACGGCATGTCCATGACCGGCAGTTTGGAGAGCTCTTCCAGAGAGCGTCCGGTGCAGATGACCAGCTTGATTCCCTTCTGGTGCAGTACCGCCAGGGCGGCTCGGGTGCTTTCGGGAACCTGGCTCGTAGAGTGAGAGTACAGGGTTCCGTCGACGTCAAAGAACGCAGCCTGAATATCCAGATCATCTTCGGGAAGTTCATTGGATACGGTGATGATATCGCCGAAACCGGTCAGCTTAAACACATTCTGAACCGAATGGTTGACTTTAACCGCTGTGAGCTTGCAGCCATTTCCCACCTTCTTTTTCAGCATTAACAGGACCCGAAGGCCGGAAGAGGAAATGAAGTCGAGACGGGCACAGTCAAAAACAATTTCCTTTGTGCCGGGGGGAATATCGCCGATCTCATTTTCAAACTGCACAGCAGTGACGGAATCAATGCGTCCGTTCAGATCGTAATACAGGGTATCCTCGGAGGATGTTTTTCTGATGTATAACATGATTTGACCCTCTTCTGTTAATTTAAGAATACCACAAGATTCCCCGACATTTTTCTTCCCGATCAATCGGATTCCCTGTTGTTTCGACAGCGGCGGGGAATATAATCGGAACTATGAATGATGTGTTTGCCAGAGCGAAGAGAGAAGAGATCGATCGGGTTATGGAACTGATCCGAAAACGGGTGGAATGGATGGATGAGAAGGGGATCCGGCAGTGGAATGTCACGGATTATCTCTCCGTTTATCCAAGATCTCTTTTTGAAGACTATGTCCGGAAGGGATGGCTGTATGTGCTGAAGGATGAAAGCGGAGCGATCAAGGCTGCCGCAGCGCTTCTTGACCGCGATCCCCGTTGGCCGGAGAAAAGGGATAAAGCCTTTTATGTCCATCATCTCGCGAGTGATCTTTCCTTTCCGGGAGCGGGAAGGGCGTTTCTTCGGGAATGCGAGCAGCTGGCAGAAAGAGAAGGAAGGGAATATCTGCGGCTGGATTGCGATGTGGATAATGTCTTTCTCAACGAGTACTACGAAGGCATGGGATATGAGAAGGACGGGGTTTGCGTTGACGGCCCCTATACCGGCAGCCGCCGCACGAAGAAGCTGGACAGACAATAAAGAGACGGAAGATCACTTGGAAATGAAACTGCGCGGAAGACTCCCCATCGGCGATAAACTGAATGCATGAGAAAAGAAGGAGCGAGTCTCCTTCTTTGTCTTCGGCTCAGAAATTTTCTGCGTTCCGGAAACCGGAATTACTGCTCACTGGGATAGTCCGATGTTCCGGTCAGCTTCTTCTTGATGATTTTGATTCCGCGTTTGAGGGCATACGGGCCGACGCACTTCATCATCTCTTCGGCGGTATGCATATCCGCCGCATGGGGGATATCGCGCTTCAGGTGAATGGCATCGAACTCACATCTGGTGGTGCAGAGTCCGCAGCCGATGCATTTGTTGTAGTCGACAGTGGTCGCCCCGCATTTGAGACACCTGCCGGCTTCGACTCTGACCTGTGCTTCACTGAGCGGCTCGCGGAGATCTTCAAAGGCATTGCCTCCGGTGCGCACGGCCGGGGTCTGGCGGTCGGCGTTGTCATAGGAGTCGATGCGGATATCCTCACGGTCGAATTCGATGAATTCCCGCAGATCTCTGCCGATTGTCAGGGACTGACCTTCGTGGACGAAGCGGTTGATGCTTACCATGCCGAGCTTGCCTTCCGCAATAGCGTCGATCGCAAACCGGGCACCGTGATAGATATCACCGCCGGTGAAGATGTCCGGCTCATCGGTCTGGAAGGTCACGGGGTCAGCTTTGACCAGACCGCCGCGGGTGAGCTTTACCGAAGTGCCTTCCAGAAGATTTCCCCACTCGGCGCTCTGTCCGATCGCGCTCAGCACATTGGCACAGCGGATTGTCATGGTATCTTCTTCGTCATACGCAGGGTTGAATCTTCCGGAGGCGTCATTGACGGAGGTGCATTTCTTAAACACGACAGCGCTGACCTTCCCGTTTTCCGTAAGGATTTCCTTCGGGCCCCAACCGTTGAGGATCTCAATGCCCTCTTCCAGCACTTCCGCAACTTCATCTTTTGCGGCGGGCATATCCTGACGCTGTTCAAGACAGATCATGGTTACCCTGCCGTTGCCTGCCCGCAGAGCAGCGCGGGCGACATCGGCCGCCACGTTTCCGCCGCCGATCACGACGGTATCGCCTTTGAGAGTGACGGAGTGATCCTGGTTGATCCGGCGCAGGAAGCTGACGCCGCTTTCGGCATTCTCTGCGTCTTCGCCCGGGATGCCGGCGCTTCTTCCGCCCTGTAAGCCGATCGCAAGATAGAACGCCTTGTATCCCTCTTTGCGCAGATCCGCAATCGTGATGTCCTTTCCGACTTCGATGCCGCAGCGGATCTCTGCGCCCATACTGCGGATGATGTCGATCTCGGTCTCTAAGAGACTTTTTTCGAGCCGGAATCCGGGAATCCCGTTCATCAACATGCCGCCGGGCCGGCTTTCCTTTTCGAATACGGTCACCGGATAGCCTTCCGTGCGCAGCCAGTAAGCCGCAGAGAGGCCGGCGGGACCGGAGCCGATCACGGCAATCGGGTACTCATCCCATTGCTTTCCTTCCATGTTGTCGCAGACGGGAAGGAACTGTTCGGGATGTTTCATCTCATACTGACAGAGGAATTTCTTGATCTCATCGATCGCCACCGGTTTGTCGATCGTGCCTCTGGTGCAGCGGTCTTCACAGCGCTTGTTGCAGACGGAACCGCAGACCGCCGGGAACGGATTGTCCTGACGGATCAGACGGACCGCATCTTCATAGCGGCCTTCCGCCGCCATGCGGATATATCCCTGCACGGCGATGTGGGCCGGGCAGGCGGTCTTGCAGGGACTCGTGCCGGAGTCATAGCAGTTGATCTTATTGTGATCGCGGTAATCGGGATCCCATTTGTCCTCGCCCCAGATGTTGTCATCGGGAAGTTCATGAACGGGATACATGACCTTGGAGCCGTCTCTGCGGCAGAGCTTCTGGCCGAGCTTTGCGGCTCCGGCGGGGCAGACTTCCACGCATTTGCCGCAGGCGACGCACTTATCGGTTTCAACATGGGCGCGGTAAGCGCTTCGGCTCATGTTCGGGGTGTTGAACAGCTGGCTGGTCCGCAGCCCATAGCAGCTTCCCGGGGAACAGTTGCAGATGCCGACGATGCGGTTGGGACCGTCGAGGTTGGTGATCTGATGGACATATCCCTTGCGCTCGGCGCGCATGATGATCTCCATCGCTTCTTCTCTTGTGATGTAGTGAGCATCCTTGCCGGAGGTGACCAGGAATTCGGCGATGTCGCCGACGCCGATGCACATGTAGCCCTCGATATCGCCGACACCCTCGCCGCGGATCCGCTGTGCCTTGCGGCAGGCGCAGACCATCGCACAGAACGTATCGTACTTTTCCAGCCAGTGGGAAAGGTGTTCGACATCGACGGTGACGCTTTCCGCTTCAATCGCTTTCTCGACCGGAATGACATGCATGCCGATTCCGGCGCCGCCCGGGGGCACCAGTTTTGCGGCGAGCTCGAGCGGCTCCTGCGGTGCCAGGTTGAACATTGTCGCCACCTCCGGCGAGAGATCCGGAAGGGTGGGGTGTTCCACCATGTATTCGCCGCTGCCGACGACCCATTTGGGAATCAGATACTGGATGTGATGATCGGCGTTGTCGCGGTTCTGTTCGAGAATGCCGATCCACAGAAGATGATCGATGATCTCCTGGGCTTTTTCTTCGCTCATGTGATTGGCTTCGGCGAGCTCCCTGGTGGTGCGGCCGACCCGGCGCTTTTTAAAGCACAGCATGAATCTTACTTCCTCTTTGGTGAGCAAGCGGTCGAGAATCCAGAAATCCATATGGTTCTCATGCATTCCGAACGGCAGCTTCCGGGGAATGTTGTCGGTGATCATCCGGGCCAGCTTCATGACGAGCTTTTTCTTTTCCGGATCATCGCAATGGTAATCTGTGGTCGGAAAATCACGTTCGTTGACGTGAATCCGGGGATTGACTTCTCTTGGCATGATTATTCTCCTTACGGCATGAAACCGCTTACGCAGTCTTTCCTTGTGGTTTAACCACATAAATTATAAAAAAGCAGTTCAGACAGCGTCAACAGTCATAGCACGATAAACATGCGTTTTTCCTTCAGATGCCGATTTACTGGTATGTGGTCAGACCACAAAACAGTGCGCGGGAAAAAATCTGATGCACAGTTTTCGGTTGCGTCCTATAATGAAAGAGCAGATAACGTTAATTTGAATCATCTGGAGGAAAACAAATGGATAAGAACACAAAAATCTGTATTATCGGCGGCGGCCCCGCCGGTCTTTCCGCAGGCATGTATCTCGAACAGAAGGGTTACGATAATTACACCATTCTCGAGAGAAACGACCATGTCGGCGGCAAATGCCACAGCCCGTACTACAACGGCAGAAGATATGAGATGGGTGCGATCATGGGCGTGCCTTCCTATTATGCGGTTCATGATGTCGAGGAATTCTGCGGCATTACCCATGACGGCCCGCGCCTCAACCGCAATTACAAGGACCGTGACGGCAACGTCATCGAACCGTTTGAACCGATGAAGAACATTCTGAAGATCCCCCGTCTGATGAAGATGAAGAAACAGATTACGGAACTCGGAAGAATTCTCGAAACCAAATACAAGGGCTATGATGTCAACGGCCACCGCGGCGTTGCCCAGGGCAGATATGAAGGCTTTGCGGTCAGCCCGGAACGGGAGCCGGTCAGCGGCGAGAACGAAAATCTCAAGGATCTTTCGATGCCGTTCAAGGACTGGTGTGCCCTCAATGAGGTGGATCTCGTCCAGGATGTCTGGATCGGACCGTTTACCGCCTTCGGCTACGGCTATTTTGATGAAATCCCG
Source organism: Solobacterium sp. (assembly GCA_017536885.1). Classification (GTDB taxonomy): domain Bacteria; phylum Bacillota_I; class Bacilli_A; order Erysipelotrichales; family Erysipelotrichaceae; genus Bulleidia. The sequence goes on along the minus strand of JAFWCM010000002.1, from coordinate 16,166 downwards.
GCCGCGTATGTTCTCAAGTATCTCGACTTTCAGACCTGCATGAACTTCGTGCGCGTCAATCTCTGGACATGGAAGTACGGAACCCAGTACATCTGGGAATGCCTGAACGAGAAGCTGAAGAATCCCGCCCGCCTGAATTCGGTGATCTCCAGAGTCGAGCGCAAAGACGGAAAGGTATTCGTCACCGTCAACGGCGAAACCGAGGAATACGACAAGCTGATCGTCACCTCGCCGCTGCAGTTCTTCCCCGAATACGCGGATACGCGCGAGGATGAGGAATACTATTTCTCCAAGATTGAGTTTGAACGCTATGATGTTCTCGCGGTGGAGACCAAGCCGGAAGATCATCCGGAAATCTCCTACTATGTCTTTGACAACATGACCCCGGACCGGCTCGGACATCTGATGGTCTATTACCGCAGATGGAAGGACACCAGGGATCAGGTCATCACCACCTATGCCCTGCGCAAGCACAAGAACTCGGAAGAGATTCCGTATGAGGAATGCAAGCAGATGGTGCTCGATGATCTTAAGACCATGAAGAATCCGGCCTCGAACATCGTCAATGAACAGAGCTGGTATTACTTCCCGCATGTCTTCTCCGACGACTACGCATCCGGCTGGTATGACGATGTCGAAGCGATGTAGGGCAAGTATGACACCTATTACGCAGGCGAAATCATGAGCTTCGGCGACATGGATGAAACCGCCGAATATTCCAGAGAACTCGTCGAGCGTTTCTTCTGATTCTTAGCTTTGAGCTTTCCGATCCCTTCTTCAAGACAGAAGGCCGGAAAGCTTTTTTTCCGTTTCGGAAAAGGATTCCTGTCACAATGCCCGGTATTTCAAATACAATATGAACTATGAAACCGATAAGAAATAAACCTGTATTGTTCCTGACGGCCGCAGCGCTGACGTTTTCACAGCCTTCTTCAGCGGTTACGGCGGAGGAATCCGATCCCTTTTACTACGAGATAACAGACGGCAATGCGGTGGTGACAAGGTATCTCTCCTATGGAGAATCCGACGTGGAGATTCCCGAATCGATCGACGGATACACGGTTGTCTCCATCGGTCCCTATGCGTTCAGCGATCATATCGAAATCGCTTCGGTTTCGCTTCCCGAAACGGTGGAAGTGATTCAGAAAGGAGCGTTTAATGCATGTACGCGCCTGGAATCCGTGGACCTCGGGGAGTCTCCCTCATTGAGGGCAATTGAAGACAACGCCTTTTACGGATGCAGCTCACTGGCGTCATTTCACTTTCCGGAAGGACTTGAACACATCGGCAAATGCGCCTTCTTTCTGTGCGGAAGTCTCAAAGAGGCTGACCTTCCCTCTACGCTGATCTCGCTGGGACTCGGCACCTTTGCGACCACATCCGAATCCTATCCTGCGGGTGAGTTTTCCTTCTCCTCGCTCGAGCGCATCACTTTTGCACAAGGGTGTGCGATTACGGAAATCCCGGATCAGATGTGCCAGTTCTGCTCGAAGCTGAAGCGTGTTGATCTGCCCGATACCGTCACTTCGATCGGGGCGCGGGCATTTCAGTACTGCGAAAGTCTCAGTGAGTTTTCCTACCCGCAATCACTTGAAACCATCGGGGAACTGGCGTTCTATCAGTGCAGATCTCTTCCCTCCCTCACTTCGAATGTTCGGGAGATCGGAGACTATGCATTCTGCCATGCCTTTGAGCTGGCCGAGATTGAACTGCCGAATCTTTCAGCCCTTGGCAGCCATGTGTTTGACGGGGTCGGAAGACCGTCAGCGAAGGAAGAACCGATCGCTCTGAATCTTCCCGCCGGCCTTTCCTCCGTTAAGGAAGCGTTTCTTTCCAACAATGAGTTTTCCGCGATCCGGCTTGCGGATGGGTGCACGCAGTTCTGGTGTGATGAGGAGTATGCGGTCTATGGGACAGAAGAGGGAAGCCCCATCCTTCTTGCCGCTGCGGGATGTTCGGGACGGACTTCCTATACCGTAAGGGAAGGCACCGAAGTGATCGGAGAAGAAGCCTTTACCGCAAGAAGGAGTTCTCTGCAGGAGATCATTCTTCCCGAGGGTCTCAGGGAGATCAGAACCGGCGGCCTGAGCGGTGCCTATGATGAAGATCACACAGGCACAGAGCTCATCATTCCCGACAGTGTGACAGCGCTTGGCGAGCAGGCGCTTTCCGAAAACTTTGCGCTGAGTTCCGTCGTGATCGGCAGCGGTGTCACCGTTCTGCCGAAGCATCTTCTGGCGAATGACGGCTCTCTGCAGTCGGCAGAGCTGCGCGGAGCGATCACAGAGATCGATGCCTATGCATTTCCGCGGAATTCCGAGGCATTCGAGATTCAGGTGCCGGGAACGATCCGCACCCTGCATCCGACTGCCTTCGGAAGAGACTGGTCGAAGGTCAGTTTCACGGAAGGGGTGGTTCTGGAAAACGGACTGCTTCTCTCCCAGGACAGAAAGACGCTGATCGCCGCGGATCCCGTCGCTTCCTCGGATACCGTGGTGATTCCGGAAGGGGTTGAGGTGATCGGAGACAATGCCCTTTCCTTCCTGAGAGGGGAGAATTACAATCACCCTCTGACCTTTGTCCTTCCCGGTTCCGTTACGGAAATCGGAACAGACGCATTCGGAACCTACTGGGTTCCGGGACAGGATCCGATTGCCGAGTCCGGTGTCATGCTTGTCACGGAAACGGAAAACCCGGCGGTGATCGCCTGGGCTGAGGAAAATGATGTCGGCTGCTTCAGCGCAAAGCCAGAGACCAACGCGGAAGAGATTACGATTTCTTCCGGCGAGACGTTTGTCTTTGAGGTCAGCGATGCGCTGCGGCCGCTGGTCTTCACCAGCTCCGATCCTCATATCGCAAAGGCAGACCGAAGCAGCGGTGAAGTTACCGGCGTTTCCGAAGGAGATACCACCGTGATCGCGGCCTGCGGGACGGATTACTTCCTGCTCGAAGTTCATGTCACCGACGGCGAATATGATCCAGACCCCAGTGAGGAGAATACGTATTTCCGGTTCACTTATGACAACCTGGAAGACTGGGAGAAGGAGTTTCGGGAAACCAATCCCATCGCTCTTTCAAAAAAGGACAATCCCTCCGTCATCACCTACAGCGGCTCCGGATTTCAGCCGATGAAGGGACTGGAGTATCTTGACCGGGCAGGCGATGAAACGCGTCTCGAACTCACGGTGTATCCGACCCTGACCTACGGAAGATACGTGGAACCTTACCGGCAGCTGAACAGGAATCTCACCGGCGAACTCGAACGGGGCCGGATGGAAGAGAATCTTCTTCTCTATTCGGGCACTACGAGGATCTCCAACTATACGATGAACCCGGATTCTTCCGTACAGGCAATGACGGATATGATCGGGACAGTCTTTGAATGTCCCCCGATGATTTCCGGCACGCTTTCTCACAGCGTGGCCAATGGCTACTCCAAGAATTCTCCCGAGTCTGTGATCTTCGAGATTTATCTGCCGAAGAAGATTCATGCCGGAACCTATATTCAGTATGTATCCCTGTATCCCGGCGAACAGGAACTTCTGCTGGAAAGCGGTCTTCGCTTCTATGTCGCCGATGCGGGAGTCAGAAAAACAGATCTGGAAAGCCTCCGTGACGGATCCGTCAGGGAAGGTGTGATCGAACGGTATATGAAGGTGCTGATCCTGGGCCCCAATGAAGCGCCGCCGGAAGAATTCGATCCGTATATCACCACTTCAAAAGAAGAGCCAACACCTACACCTACACCCACACCCACACCTGCACCGACACCGAAGCCGGCTCCTTCCGAAGAGGACGAGGAAGAAGAGGAAGCTGCACAACCACCGGCTGAGCAGGCTGTTGTCACCTGTCAGGATGTCGGTTACCCGCAGGGCTGGTACTGGGATGAGGCAAAGAAAGCCTGCGTTCCGCCGGCTTACAGTACGCAGTCTCCCGCCCCGGTCACTCCCCGGGGAACAGATCCGGCAGCCGCATACAGCGGAAACACCGGCAATTCGGGCACTTCCGGTACGTCCGGGACTTCCGGCACATCGGGAACCTCCGGCACATCGGGAACCTCCGGAACAACGGAACCTGCAGAAAATGCGGAAGCGAGCGCGTCACCGGCGCCGGCTCCTTCCTCGACCCCGGTGGTCACGCTTGAGCCGGCTCCCCCGGAAACCAATCCGAGGGATGCGAAGAAAGCGCCGTTTCCCTGGTTTCTTCTGATTCCGGGATTCATGATCATCGCCGGCGGCGTCATCCTGCTTGCGCCGGGTGCGCCGGCGGCTGCGGTGATCGCAGCGGATGCGGTCCTCAGTGCGGCTGCGGCATATTTTGGAAAGAGTGCCGTCGGATGGATCATGCTGGTGCTGAATCTTGCGGCACTTGGACTGCTCGCTCTCTACCGCAGATCCAAAAAACGCCGGGAAGCAGACTGAAGCAGTTCCGTTCTGAGACTAATCATGCATGCGTGGAAGAGAAAAGACGGATGTCATAACGAAAAGCGCTGAACGCGCTTTTTCGTTATGGGGCAATGAGTTAAAGTACGGCACATCATGCATGCAGGGGTTGGCTAACGGCTGCTGTTCATCTCCATGAACATTCGAAGCTCTTCTTTCAGAAACGCCTTCGAAGCCTCCGCATCCCGTGTCTTCAGCACCGCGAAGAGATCTTTCAAAAGCCGCATGCACTTCTCGCTTCCCAGCATCCGGATCGCATACTCCCAATAGGACAGGGTGACGGTGCGGAAGGAGTTGAACAGCAGCGGCAGGATGAAGTTGCCGGAGGTAAAGCAGATGTCATGATGAAAATCAAAGAAGGTCTTCGCAAGCTGGTGGATGTCCTTGCCTTCTGCGGCTTCTTCGCAGTTTTGGATGTCCGCTTCGAGAATCGCGATATCCTCATCGCTCATCTTTTCGGCCAGCCGCTCCACCGCCTTGCCTTCGATCGCATTGCGCATGTCCAGCATGTCTTTCATGCGGGAATGATCCATGAATCCCTGCCCGTTGTTGAGGGCGACAAGAAGGCTGAGCGTTTCGATCGTTCCCGTTTTGGCATAGTCGCAGACATAGGTGCCATGGCGGGCGCTGGTTTCCACAAAGCCGAGCCGTTCGAGTTCCGCCATGGCAAGATGCACGGCGGATTTGGAAATGTGCGCCTGAGCGGCCAGCTCCCGCTCACTGGGCAGACGCTGGCCGGGCCTGAGCTCGCCGTTGATGATCATGCCGGCGATTTTTTCGATGAACAGCTGCTTGACGGTAGGGGCTTCAATGATTCCGATCTCCATACGACCTCCGATATCTGGTCAGACCACAGACCAGATATTCTCAGTGTATCCTCTAAAAAATAAAAAAACAACGAATAAAACGAATTTTGGGAGCGCTTACAGAGAGATCGGGATATAATTGTGGTGGTTAAACCAGAAAGGAAGTCCCTATGGCGTTTTACAAGGATAAATATGATGTGATTGTCATCGGCGGTGCCCTGGCGGGAATGAGCTGTGCAATGCGGCTGGCAAGCGAGGGCAAATCCGTCCTCGTGCTGGAAAGGCACAATCTTCCCGGCGGCGTAGCGACGAGCTTTGTGCGCGGCGGTGTGGAGATGGAGGCGACCCTCCATGAAATGATGTCGCTCGGCCTGAAGGAAGACCCGCTCTACATCCGCAGATATCTGGATGAGATGAAGGTGTACATCGACTGGCTCCGGGTCCCGGAAGCCTATGAGCTGTATTCCCCGAAAGACGATATCGATATCGAACTGCATGCGGGAAGAAGAAAGGACGGCACATGGATCTGCGCCGATGAGATCGAAGCGCAGTATCCGGGTTCAAGAGAGGAAGTCAACCGGCTTCTGGAACTGTGCCGGAAGATTTACGAATCCGTACTGTTCCTCAATGAGAACAAGCTGTCAAAGCTGATGATGCTTTTAAAGCATGAAGAGCTGGTCAAGACGGCGGGCTATTCCGCAAAGGAAGTGCTCGATCAGGCATTCTCCCTCAGTGAGCCGGTCAAGAAAATCCTGAGTGCGTACTGGGTGTATGTCGGTCAGCCGATCAGTTCGCTTCCCTTTACGATCTATGCATTCCTGATGGCGGACTATATGATGGGCGGCAGTTTTGTCGCCCGGGGATTCTCGCATGAGATGTCCATGGCGATGGCAAACCGCTGTGAGGAACTCGGCGTGCAGTTTGAATACCGCCAGGAAGTACAGAAGATCCTCGTGAAAAACGGCCGCGTCTACGGCGTCAGGACTGCCCGGGGGGATGAGATTCACGCCGACTACATCGCCAGCGCCCCTTATCCCAATGAGGTTTACGGAAAGATGATCGAACCGCAGTCGGAGGTTCCCGTTCAGGCCCGGAAGTATGCCAATGCGATGCCGATGTCGGTGACCAATTTCTCCGTGGTGCTTCTGCTTGACTGCCCGCCGGAGGAACTCAATATCCGTTCCTATTCCGTATTCTCCAGCGAAATTCCCTTTGATACGGATGTCTTCTGGGCAGAGGGAAGAAAACTCGGGGACTGGAACTGTCTTTCCACGATCTGCCTGAACCTCGCAAATCCCGAATGCACGCCGGAAGGGATGACGAGTCTCTCCATCACCTTCCTGCCGATGCCGGAAGCCTTTGACGGGGTGAGCGCCGATGATTACTACGACATGAAGCGCACGATCGCAAAACAGATGATCGATAAGGTCAGCCGTCGTCTCGGCGTCAATCTTCTCGACCATGTCGCTGAGATCGAGATCGAATCGCCGATGACCATCACCCACTACACGGGCATGTACAAAGGCGGCATCTACGGCTACCAGCATTCGATGAACAACTCCGTCGTCGGCCGCCTTGAGGATGTCGAAAGAGAACAGTACATCAAAGGCCTGGTCAGCTGTGCGAGCCATCAGCTGGTAGGTGATGGCATGGCGTGCAATATCAACAACGGAAAAATCGCCTCGACGATGATTCTCGAGGAGATGAAGAAGGAGGCCGGGGTATGAAAGTCTACGGATTTCTGAAGGATGTGACCGGTGCGAGCCGGGTCACGGAAGCGAGAAGAAAACTGATTGAATCCGGCAGCCCGGACAATCTCTACCATGACCACATCAAGGAAGTGGCGCAGGAACTGCATCCGGACAAAGTCGAAGTGATCGTGACAAAGGTGGAAGATGTCTCTCCTACCGCAAGGAAGTTTACCTTTCAGGCATGTGAAGGTTATCAGCTGCCGCCGTTTCAGTGCGGTCAGTACGTATCGCTGGATCTTGAGATCGGAGACACCCTGACCACCCGTCCCTATTCAATCTGCAGCGCTCCGTATCAGGCGCGAAGCGGAGAAGCGCCCTTCTTTGCGGTCACAGTGAGAAACGGACGTCCCGACAGCGGCTTTGCGGCAAACCACATCTATGCCAATGTGAAAGAAGGCGATCGCTTTACAGCGCATCTTCCCTATGGGCAGTTCTATTACGAACCGCTGCGCGACAGCAGGCATGTCGTAGCCCTGGCGGGAGGCAGCGGAATCACACCGTTTGCGTCCATGGCGGAAGAGATCGCACATGGCAGACTGGATATCGATCTTACGATTCTCTACGGTTCGGTTTCTTCCAGGGACATCATCCTGGAAAAACAGCTGTCAGAGATTCAATGCGAAAAGGTGAAGTTTGTAAATGTCATCAGCGGTGAAGACGACTATCCCGGCGAGAAGGGATTTCTGAACCGTGACCTGATCCGGAAGTATTCGAAACCGGACAGCACCTACTTTGTCTGCGGACCGCTTCCGATGTATGAGTTTGTAAAAGGCGAGCTGGACGCCCTCGGCGTACCGGCAAGACGGATCCGCATGGAGGTCTTCGGAGCCCCCCGCGATGTGACCAAAGCCAAGGGCTATCCGCGGGAAACAGCAGAGGGAACCTGCCGCCTTACGGTGCAGCGCGGCATGCAGGAAGATGTGATCGAAGCACGGATCAGTGAGCCGCTGACTGTTGCCCTTGAGCGGGCCGGAATTAAAAACGGCAGCCGCTGCCGCAGCGGTGCCTGCGGCTATTGCCGGGCGAAGCTTGTGAGCGGAGAAGTCTTCATCCCTTCGGAAGGAGACGGCCGCAGAAGAGCCGACAAACAGTTCGGTTATGTGCATGCATGCAGCACCTGGCCGCTGTCCGACTGTACGATCCGCATTCCCATTCTTTAAGAACTTCCGGGATTCCTCAGAGTCCCGGTTTCTTTTCTGCGAAATCGGAAATCTCGCATTATAATGGAACCAATGAAAAAAAGAAGAATGAAAAAACCCGCAGCGATCGCAATCGCAGTATTACTGACCGCAGCCGGAATTTTTCTTGTCTGGCAGGTTGTGAAGTTCTCCGGCATGTTTGCCGGGAACCAGCCGGAGGAAACACCGGCACCGGTAATCGCAGAGACCCCGGAACCGACCCCCGAGCCGACGCCGGAGCCGACGCCGGAGCCGACCCCGGAGATCGTGAAGGATTACATGCTCAGCGAAGAGAAGCTGAAGGAACTGAAGGAGGAACTGGTCAGGGATCAGGGAATCAACTCCGATGTCAGATGCATTCTGCATTTCAACAACGACCTCGTGCACGATCCGGTGCTGCAGTATGAAAACGAGAACTACTATCTCTATCTCAACTGGCAGACCCGTGAATATCAGTCGTACGGATCGATCGTCCTCGACAGCCGGAACAACCTTGCCCTGGATGAGATGAACACGATCATCTACGGCCATTACATCTATGAGTTCCGCAACCCTGACAGGACGCTGGTCTTTACGCCGCTGGCACGGCTCATGGATAAGTCGGTCTGGGAAGAGAACCGGTATGTGACGCTTCTTCTGAATGATGAGGTGCGCTATTACGAGATCTGTTCGGTGTATGACTGCCCGCTTCAGACGATGGCGGACGGCAGCCAGTTCTGCCTCGATGGCCTGGAGTACAATCTCCTGTACTTTGACAGCGATTACTTCGCAAGATACAAGGAGAACATCCGTGCGCATGAATACTATTCCACCGGTGTGGATTTCTATGACACGGACCGCTTCCTGACCCTGCAGACCTGCATTGAAAACCACCATGAATCAAGAGAGATCGTGCTCTGCCGCGAACTGGAAAGAAAACCGCTCAGCTGAGCCCGCCGAAGGAAGGAAAAACAGTATGGATATGAAGGAAAAGACACTGAAGAAAAACACGGTCTACGACGGACATATCATCAAAGTGCGCCTGGATGAGGCGCTGAGTGCGGAAGGGGACAAGGTTCCCCGGGAAGTGGTGGAACATCCCGGCGGGGTCGGAATCGCCCTGGAAGATGAAGAGGGCAAGTTTTTCTTTGTTACCCAGTACCGCTATGCCCAGGAGGAGATCATGCTGGAATACCCGGCCGGAAAGAAAGAGCCGGGCGAAGATCCGATGACCACCGCAAAGCGCGAGATCATCGAAGAAACCGGCTATGAGGGCGTAGACTTCGTGCGTCTTGGCGCCATGGTTCCCACCCCGGCATACGATACCGAGGTAATCGATCTCTATTACGCAAGGCAGGGAAGATTCCTCGGCCAGCATCTCGACTCGGATGAATACATTCATCTTTCAAAACTCACCATGGATGAGATCACAGAGAAGATCGTAAGCGGTGAGGTGAGTGATGCCAAGACGATCGGAATGACGTTTCTGATCAAGGAGTTCAAGGCCAGGGGAAAGATCTGACGGAACCTCTCTCGAAAGACAGACCGTCGGGCATGAAGGAAAGGACCTGAAGTATGGGCAAAAGAAAAATCGGTGTGATCGGGGCGATGGAAAACGAAGTCCGGATCCTCCGCAGGAATATGAATATCACCTTTGAAGAGACCGTTGCCGGCATGACATTTTCGGAAGGAACCATGGGGAATACCCCGCTGGTTCTGGTACAGTCCGGCATCGGCAAGGTCAACGCCGGCATCTGTGCCTGTCTTCTGATCGATCACTTCGGCTGTGATGCGATCATCAACTCCGGCATTGCCGGCTCGCTGAACAACGATCTCGAGATCGAAGACATCGTCGTCTCCGTCGATGCCCTCCAGCATGACATGGACGTCACCGGACTCGGATATGAAAAAGGCACCGTACCCGGTGTCAGCGTCAGAGCATTTCCGGCGGATGAAGAACTGCGCCGGGATGTAGTCGAGGCGGTGAGGGTGGTCGCACCGGAAGTCAATGTAGTTGAAGGAAGAGTGGTCAGCGGTGATCTCTTTGTCTGCAATAAGGAAGACAAACACAGAATCGCGCGGGAGACCGGCGGCCTCTGTGCCGAGATGGAAGGGGCTGCGGCAGCGCAGGCAGCGTATCTGTTTCATGTGCCGTTTGTGATTGTCCGGGCCATTTCCGATAAAGCGGATGAAATCGCGCAGAAGACCTTTGCCGAGATTGAAGAAGAAGCGTCGCTCCGCAGCTCTGCCATCATGGCGGCAGTGCTCGAGCGCCTGGGAGAAAACGGATGATGATCGGGATTACGGATGCCGGAGGAGGAATGCGCGCTTCCTACGGAGCGGGTGTCTTTGATTTCTGCCTGGATCACGGCATTTCCTTCGATGTGCTGGTCGGGGTAAGCGCCGGCAGTGCGAATATGGCTTCCTTCCTCGCGCGACAGAGAGGACGGGCGATCAAGTACTACACGGATTACTGTTTCCGCAGTGAATATCTCGGCGTGAAGGCATTTCTGAAAAGCGGAAATTTTCTGAATCTCGAATACATCTGCGGACCCGAACTTGCGATGGAGGGCGGCGAATATCCCCTGGATTACGAGACGATGATTTCTTCGGGATCGGAGTTTCTGGTGGTGGCGACGGATGCGAAAACCGGCAGGCCGGTCTACTTCGATCTCAGCGACATGCCGAAGAACGACTTCGGCGCAAGCATCGCTTCCTGCTGTGTACCCATTGCGACGGCTCCCTATGAATTTCATGGCAGCCTGTACTATGACGGCGGTCTTTCCGACCCGCTTCCCTTTCAGAAAGCCTTTGAAAAGGGAGCCGACAAGGTGGTTGTGATGATCACAAGACCGCGGGATTATTACCGGAAGACGAAAAAGGATATTCTTCCCGCAAAGCTGCTTCGCAAATACCCCGCAATCCGGAAAGCGCTGGCCGGACGGGCGGAGCTTTACAACCGGCAGCTGGATGAAGCGAAAAATCTCGAGCGGCAGGGAAAGGTTCTGATCCTGGCGCCGGATTCGATCGAGGGCATGAGTACCCTGAAGCGGGATAAGGGAGCGATTCTCAAACTGTATGAAAAGGGAATGAAGGACGCGGAAGCGCTGGTATCATTTCTCGAACACTGAACAAGAGCAGACATTGTCTGCTTTTTTTCCGGCGCAAACATAGCGCTTCCGTTTTCGCCTTTTTCAAATATAATAGGGAATTGCGAAACAGAAAGGAGCGGCGCATATGAATGTGAAAATAATGGCGCGCATTGGCCTGATCGCTGCCGTCTATACAGTCCTGACTCTGGGACTGGCGCCTTTTTCCTTCGGTCCGATTCAGGTGAGGATTTCGGAAGCTCTGACGCTTCTTCCTCTGATCTGGAAACCTTCGATCGCCGCTTTGACCCTTGGGTGTTTTCTGAGCAATCTGCTCGGTGTGGCGCTGAACATGACGGGATCGATCGATATCGTGGTCGGTACGATGGCGACCTTTCTCGCGGCGGTATGTACGTGGCGTCTGAGAAATAACAAGATCAACGGCATTCCCGTGTGGGGAATTCTGATGCCGGTCATCTTCAACGGCGTCTTTGTGGGACTCGAGCTTGCCTGGGTGATGGAACCCAATCATTTTCTGAGCATGGCAGTGGTTTTCGGATTTCAGGTAGCGGCCGGAGAGCTGATTTCCGTCATTCTCGGATGGTTCCTGGCTCTGGCCCTGGAGAAGCGGGGAATATTTAAAGAAGATATATTATGAGACGACTTCTGACGATTATTGTTCTGTTGCTGGCACTGATTCTCGGGATCGGACTCTTTGCGGCATTCACCCGGAAAAACTCTGCCGCATCGGCGGAAGAAACACCGGCTGCGGCATCTCCGCTGCCTGCTGAGACCCCGGAGCCGAGTGCGGAACCGAGTCCGGATCCTTCGGCGTTTACCGACACCGAAAGTCTGCTGGTGGTGGCCAATAAGAAACACCGCCTGCCGGAAGGCTATGTTCCCCCGGATCTTGTGACGCCGAATATCCGCCAGACCCAGGCGTGCCAGATGCGCCGGGAAGCGGCGGAGTGGATTGCGAAGATGGCGGAGGCGGCCGCAGAGGACGGCGTAACCCTCAGTATTTCCAGCGCCTACCGCGGCGAGGATTACCAGCGGTCGCTGTATGAGAACTACAAAGCCCAGTACGGAACGGAAACCGCGGATACGATCTCCTCGAGGCCGGGATACTCCGATCATCAGACAGGTCTGGCGGCGGATTTCGTGGAAGGAGACGGCTCCTTCGACGGAATCAACTTCAACCAGTCCTTCGAAACGACCAAAAGCGGGGAATGGCTCCGCAATCATGCGCATGAATACGGATTCATCATGCGCTATCCCAAGGACAAGCAGGACATCACGGGCTATGCCTACGAACCCTGGCATTACCGCTATGTCGGAACCGACGCCGCGACGAAGATCTGGACCGCAGGCGAGTTTGAATCCTTTGAAGAGTACTACGGAGTCGATGGCGGCGATTACGCCGAATAAGACAAACAGGAGCTTTCCGTCCGGTCGGAAGGCTTTTTTTTCGGGGCGTCAGGCAAGGAACGGCAGTGTACAGGCAGTTTGTGAAAAATGTGACAGAGCGGAACTATTGCTTGCAAAATGACTGTATTTGCAGTTATTATGATTCGAACTCTGAAAAGAGTTTGAAAAAAAAGAGAAAAGGAGGCAAGTAATGAGCGAATATTACAACGTAATGACCGTGCTTTCCTGGATGACTCTTTTGGTACTGTGCATTCTGATTGCGGAAAATGACAGAATCCCGGAGAAGGGAAAGAACTCCTGTTATATTGCCTGCGGACTGATCGGGGTTTCGGCGCTTGCCGAATGGCTCGGCGTATACTTTGACGGAAATATGGCGTTCCCTGCCTGGGGACTGATGCTTATAAAATGTGCGGATTACATCCTCACACCTCTGGCCGGAGGAGCGCTGGTCCGCCATATGAACGTCGATAGGCGAAAACATACCCTGATGCACTCCGTACTCTGCGCAAATATCGTCTTTCAGATCATCTCCTTCTTTACCGGCTGGATGGTGCGCGTCGATGAATTTCATCATTACGTACACGGACCTCTGTATTTCGTCTATATGCTCCTCTATCTGATCGTGATCGGGCTTGTGATCTATGACTTTGTCAGGTACGGGAGAACCTTCCGGAAACAGAACCGTGCTTCCCTGTATTCCATTATGGTTCTGATGTTTTTCGGAATCATCCTTCAGGAAGTTACCGGATCACTGATCCGCACCGCCTACTTCTCCATGACCCTGGGAGCCTGTCTTCTGTTTATTCACTATACGGAGTTCTCCCTGCTCAAGGCGGAAGAGGATCTTCTCCGTCAGCGCAGGCAGATCAATACGGATGCTTTGACCGGGGTGAAGAGCCGGTTTGCCTATTCGGAGCGTCTGAAACAGTACAGCGATCCCGAATCCATGCCTGCCAATCTCGCCGCGTTTACGATCGATATCAACGGTCTCAAGGCGGTGAATGATACTCTGGGGCATGAAGCGGGAGATGAGTTCATCTGCAGTGCGGCAAAGTGCATTGAGAATTCCGTGAACGGCGAGTGTTTCCGGACCGGCGGCGATGAGTTTGTGGTCCTGGCGGAAATGGAAAAACCGCAGGCGGAAGAAGCACTGAGGAATCTGATGGAAAATACCGGAAGCTGGTCTTCCGAAAAAGTGAAGGAGCTGAGCCTTTCGGCGGGATATGCTCTGACCAGTGATTATCCGCATCTTTCGGCGGAGGGTCTTGTCAGAGAGTCCGACCACTCCATGTATGCGGCAAAAGCGGATTACTATCAGAAAAAAGGACGGGACAGGCGCAGACGTTAACTCTGCGCCTGTCCCGTCCTTTCCTGTTTTGCGGGATCGGGAATGAAGATTCTGACTTTGGTTCCTCTGCCTTTGACGGAATCGATATCAAGGGTTCCCTGACACATCGATGCAAGACGGCGGGAGATGTTTTCGAGGGCGACATGCGGTTCGTCGTTCGGCGTGTTGTCAAACCCGGGGCCGTTGTCTTCGACGATGATCTCACTGCCGGTGTCGGTTTTTCGTGTGACCACCGAGAGATGGAGGGGTTCGAGTTCGGGATCGAGGCCGTGCTTGACGGCATTCTCCACCACCGGCTGAAGGGTCAGCGGCGGGATGTGGAAGGAGGTATGTGCGGTTTCAAAGTTCACAAACAGCCGGTTTTCGAACCGCATCTGTTCCACGGCGAGATAAGCCCGGGTGTGCTCGAGTTCGGCGGTGAAGGGAATCGGCTCCTCCCTGCCCATGGCCGTGAAGTTCTTCCGAAGATAGGTGGTGAAGTCAAGAACGACCTGCTGGGCTTTCTGCGGGTCCTGCTGGATCAGATAGTAGATGCTGGTCATGACGTTGTAGATAAAGTGCGGCCGTATCTGCAGCATCAGCGCGTTGGTCTGAAGCCGGACATTCTCCTCTTTCTGACGGATGGTCTCATCGATCTGATAGGAGAGGTTGGAGAAGAACAGGATCGCCGCTCCGAGGGTTGTTCCGATCACGATGACGGGAATGCCATAGAAGGTCATCTGGATGATCATCGATAACATCGGCAGAAGAAAGTAGAACAGAAAGGCATAGAACTGATGCCTGTCCAGCCGGTCCCGGCGATGGAACAGAGCGATGAGGCTGATGAACATGATCAGAACCGGCGGAACCAGAAGAACGGGATACAGCGGTCCGCGGGAATACACGTTGTCGGGGCTGACCGTATAGATATAGGAATTGAACTGGGCAAAGACAAGCAGAAGGACATAGATGAACCAGAGGATGATGGTCGTCCGGAACAGCGGGCTGGTTTTCCAGTCTTCGTTGCACTGGTTCAGAAGATAGATCACCAGCATCGGCATTAACATCGATGACATCAGGGAAAACATGAACACGCTGAAACGGGTCAGCTCATCGCTGCCGAAATACACCATGGAGATCTGACTGATCAGCGAGAACAGGGAGTAGAGGGTCAGGAAGATAAAGAAAATCGAAAAAAACCGTCTGGACTTATCATCGATATTGCGGCTGATCAGACAGACCGAAAGGTTGATGATGGAAATCAGAATCGCGGTGATATTGGCGGAGAAGTTGAACAGCGTCAGCCAGTCAGTCATGATTCAATCCTCTGACCGGATTTTTCAGAAGCGGAATCTGTGCCCGGATCGCCTCGGCGGTAATCGGCTTGACGAGAAATCCGCAGGCGCCGGTCGACCACGCTTCAAGAGAATAGTCGGGATAGGCGGTCAGAAAAACAACGTTGGTGCGGGAGTTGATCTCAAGCAGCTTCCGGCACAGATCCAGTCCGTTGATCGAACCGGTTTCGATATCGAGGAATGCGAGGTCGATCCGGTTTTTCTTTGCGTAGGAAATGACTTCCGACGGTTTGGAAAACCCGGAGACAGCCGCATTCGGAAAGACTTCTTCGATGATGGGCAGGGAGCCGGAAAGGATGATCTTCTCATCATCCACGAGAATCACATTGGCCTTTTCCGCCACGGAAGCGGTCATGTTCAGAAGAATCGAGGCTTCCGTGCCGAGGCATTCCGATATTTTGGTAATCATGAACGCATCCGGAAGACGTCTTCCGGATTCCCATCGCGTCACGCTGGAGCGGTCCACGTAAAGCCTGTCCGCCAGCTGCTGCTGAGACAGTCCCTTTTCCATGCGGAGCTGTTTCAAAACTTCACCAAATGTCATGATAACGCACCCTCCTTTCCAAGTAATACTTTCCACAAATCATATCGAATCTGACCCCGGTAAAACAATGTCATCAGCGGAAATTGGAGTGACGTTTTGGAACATTTCGCCCGATCGGAAAAACCTTTTCAGAAACAGATTTTTGCCAGAAGTAAGACTGTGAGATATTCCCGGAGGGATCCGCGTAAAAAAAGGAGAACGGGAATGGTGTACAATAGGGCAGAAGAAGCGAGGTGAACGATGGCAAAGGATATTTATACTCAGCAT
>JAFWCM010000176.1 GCA_017536885.1 Solobacterium sp. | reverse complement strand
TCTTTCAGTTCACTATGAACCAGTCTGCCCCGAACGACGAATTCCCACTTGGTCGTATGCTCCGTGTCCGGAGCGGCTCTTCCAGTTGCCTGAAATTACCGCGGCAGTCGCTCACATACTCGCGATGTCGTTCATTCGGGGGTTAAGATGATATCTGAGATTTCGTCCATACGCGGATGCCGTCTTCACATGTTCAGGCATGACGCATGGTTCCCGGATATCACCATATTATCCGTCAGGAGATATACATCTCTGACGGTGTAATATCTTTTGTGATTTTGTAAGCGGCGCTCCACTGTTTTTCAACAGGGAGAGCCTTTTCTTTACTGCTGAGAGTCCTGTATATCCATGAGGGCACATGTTCTGTAATACCAAGCGCCCGCCGTCCGATCACCATGGAAGCCGCCTCGTGAACGGACTGTCCATGTGATTTCATGAATTTGATTTTTCCAATCTGAGAAGTATAGGAGGGACTGACTTTCATCAGTTCAATCTGATATTTATCAGATTTACCTTCCGCGAGCTGTGTGATCTTGCTTGACGCAAATCCTGAGAGAATTCTGTTGCGCTTTGAGCTGCCGTATTTTGACAGCTTCTGTTTTATGTCCAGATCTTCCATGACCAGAAGCTTCCCTGTCTGTCTGCAGATCTGATATACCTGTTCCAGTGTATGGGAGAGGATGTGTTCCGCCTGTTCACTGGTCTTTCCGGCAATATTGAATGGGATGACCTTCCGTTCAAGCTGATTGCCGTTTCCGTCCAGGACAGATAATGCGATCCGGTCAACATTCGTATCGATTGCGACCGCTCCGTCCTTCAGAAATCCGTATTTCTGCTCGGCGGGAGGAGTCACCATGCATGTAATCAATACGCTCCCGCCTGTGAGTTCAATTGCAAAGCATACCGCTGTTCTGTTATTCCGGCTCAGATTGTCTTTGATTACGCGGTCAATCTGTTCCTGCCCATAAGGGAATTCACATTTGAAACGGATCACTTCCCCGTCCGCGGAGCGATAAGACAATTCGTGGCTGCCCGGATCATAACCGAACAGGAAGTTTCCGCTTTTCGCGTCCTTCCGGCCGCTGATCTGCATACGATGATTTCTGGAAAGATTCCATTTCCTCTTCCAGATCGAATGATCCGTGTAAATGGTTTCCTGTGCGCGGAACAGCTTCTTTGTCCCAAAACAGATGTGAATTTCCTTGGTTTTTGCGAGACGGTGCTCCAACCGGCAAAGTCGATTTTTCAGAAAGCGAAGCTTTGATTTCAGCTGCTTTATTTTCGGATCCAGATATTTCACTTCGTAATCATACAGACAGCTGTATATTGTGATCTTCTTCCCGAACTGTACGGTTACCGTTCCGTCCTCTTTGACCTGTTCCCAAGTGGTGTTTTTGACCTTACCTTTGCTCTGGGAATATCTGATAATGGACTGTTTATGCGTTTTGAGTCCATTCAGTCTCTTCCCTGTGGATGCGATCTTTTTTTTAATATCGCGGATCTGAAATTTCAGATTGTCCTCATTCTGCTTTTGAAGTTCTTTGACTGACTGAATGGAGGCCTTTGCCTCATTGACCGCGCTGTTCACAAAGTAATCCGAAACACCAAACTCCTTTTTCAGCCGGACATGCAGTGACTCTGACTGTATCAGGTTTCGATTTTCCTTTTTCCTGCGGTCTATCCCAGGCACATAGGCATCTTCTTCCCTGAGCAAGGAAGCGGCCGCTTTATGCTTGATCCGGTTGAAAAGTTCGATGTCGTTTTTTATACGGTCCAAGTCTTCTTCTGAAAGATGGACGTGTCTTGACTTAAAGGCTTTTGTCATAGCTTTATTTCCTTTGATTACACCTTTAATTTTACAATGGAAGTTTCATTTCTATTGCGGTACGGAACAGAAAGTTTGAC
Organism: Solobacterium sp.; assembly: GCA_017536885.1. GTDB lineage: Bacteria > Bacillota_I > Bacilli_A > Erysipelotrichales > Erysipelotrichaceae > Bulleidia. Next base: position 6,447 of record JAFWCM010000176.1, on the reverse strand, counting down.
AATATTTGTGTCGTTATGATGCGCCGTTTATCTCCCACCGATTCAAAGAATCGGAAGGAGTCTTACGGCGGAAATAATAAAAATTCAGATCCGGTGAAACGTTTGTTCAATGATCGGCAAAGCTTTCACTGCGGGCAGAAGATCATCGGCCTCTGTTCTTTTTTCCCCGAACGATTTCATCACACGGAACTGCGGATACCAGAACCACTGTAATCACAGATTCTGAATCGGAAAACACTGCAGTTAAGCTGATTTCCGGTCTTATGATCTGACTGCCACCGACTGCCCATAGCTGTTAAAAGTGGTATAAAACGGTATAAAATCCCATGGTTTCAGCGGTTCCCGGAAAAAACAAAAAAGGTGCGGATGTACTTTATTCAAGCCATTTTCCGCACTTTTCTGATGGTGACTCGGCCGGGAATCGAACCCGGGACCCACTGATTAAAAGTCAGTTGCTCTACCACCTGAGCTACCGAATCATATAAGCCCCCAGAGGCTCATATTACTGAAAACCGGCCATTCAGCCGGTTAACATTCAAACTGGTGGAGACGGGTGGTTTCGAACCACCGAACCCTGAGGGAGCAGATTTACAGTCTGCCGCGTTTAGCCACTTCGCTACGTCTCCAGTCTATGCCGACTATAGGAATCGAACCTACAACCTACTGATTACAAATCAGTTGCTCTGCCAATTGAGCTAAGTCGGCAGATGGTGGAGGTTAACGGGCTCGAACCGCTGACCCTCTGCTTGTAAGGCAGATGCTCTCCCAGCTGAGCTAAACCTCCACATGTTTTAGGCGCTCACTTAATATAGCATAGGGGCACTTCCGCGTCAACGATAATTTTTATCGATTTTCACGAAAGTTTCAGCTCTCTTTTTCCCCTTCTCTTATACGTGGTTTCAGGGTGAGAACCACGATTTCGGGATTGTTGTAAAGACGGGGCAGTCCGTGATAGTGGCGAACCAGTCCGCGGCTGATTAACATCTTCCCCTTTCCGGTCTCATGAATCCCGCTTGTGTATTTGGGAAACAGGCCCTGCGAGGGAGCGGCGAGCCCCTGTTTGGTGAAGGGAATGCACCACTGGCCGCCATGGGCATGTCCGCTCACGAAGAGATCCGCATCGATCTGTTCATACAGTTCAACCCAGTTGGGTTTGTGGCTCAGAAGAATCCGATATCCATCTGTATGGAAAAGATCACTGACCTCTTCCGGGCTGTACTCCCCCGCGCCGCGCCGGCATTTGATTCCGCCGATTTCCAGCAAGGTGTTCTTGACCGGAACTTCCATCGCCCGGTTGTCCAGCACCGTGACGCCGACATCCTGAAACCTGGCGAGCAGGCTGGTGAGATCCCAGCGGTATTCTTCATGGTTTCCGGTCGTGTAGTACATCGGAATTCCGGTCAGCGTTTTGAGAAGAGCGATCGTTCTGTCCTGATGGTTTCTCTCTTCCGCCATATCTCCCGGCATCAGGATCAGATCCGGTTTCAGGTCTCTGACGCGCTTTGAGAGTTCATTCAGCCGCTTTTCGGGAGCGTCGTCATGAAGATCGGAGAGAATCACAAGACAAAGTTCATCATTGATCTTCTCATCCGAAATCTCGTAATATACGGTATCGATTTTATAAGGGAGTCCAAGGCCGACCACAGCCCCCACGGCGACCAGTCCCCATATCTTGTTCAGTTTCATGAAACCATTGTAACCAAACGGCAGAAGATTTCCAGCAAAACGTTTTCTGTGAATCTCCACAGAAAATCAAAAAAGCGGATCTCCGGACTGAGAGATCCGCCTGATGCGGTTGTTTTTTGAGAATGGGCTGTTCGCTCAGTCAAGCACCATGCGGGCGCATCCGTAGATACCCGCATCATTGCCCAGCGTCGCAAGAACGATCTCCGGCTTGTTGGCGGAAAGCTGGGTGAACTCGTTGAAATAGAGCTGGATCAGGTTGATGAGATACGCACCAGCCTTGGATACACCGCCGCCGATGACAAACGCTTCCGGGTCAACGACATAGGCAAGCAATGCGAGATTCCAGCCGAGATATCTGCAGCATGTCTCCATCGTGTCGATCGCAAGCTTGTCCCCTGCCTTGGCGCAGTCGCAGACATCCTTGGCGGTAATCGCATCACCGAACTCCCTCATTTTGGAAGGAAGGTCGGATTTGGCGAGATTGCGCTTGGCTTCCCTTGCAATGCCGGTCGCACTGGCAACCTGTTCGAGGCAGCCTCTGCCGCCGCAGTTGCAGAATTCCTTTTCCTCTTCACGCATGTGCATGTGGCCGATCTCGCCGCCGAGACCATGGGCACCGGCAACGATCTTTCCGTCGATGATGATACCTCCGCCGACACCGGTTCCCAGGGTAATCGCAATGATGGAATTGCGGCCTTTTCCGCCGCCCATCCACATTTCGCCAAGGGCAGCGACATTGGCGTCATTGCCGACCTTGCAGGGGATGGTTCCGCCCATCAGGGCAGACATTTCTCTGGCCGGGTAGATCTTGTGCCAGCCGAGGTTGACGCATACGGATACGTAGCCGTTGGGCTCTACCGGGCCGGGAACGCCGAGGCCGATGCCCCGGATGTCATTATTGGTGAGGCCGTGGCTCACAATTTTCTTTTTCAGCACTTCCGCGACATCCGGAAGAATGTTCTTTCCGGCATTTTCCTTGCGGGTGGGGACTTCCCATTTGTCAATCAGCTCACCGCTGACCTTGAAGATACCGCACTTAACAGTCGTACCTCCGATGTCGATTCCGATACAATAATTGCTCATGACTCCTCCTGAATGATATGTTTCAATTGCTCTGTATTCATTATAGTGATCGTCATGCGCTTTCATCAAGCAATTCTCACAGTCATGGTATAATCTCAGTTGTTATGAAAATCGCATATCTGATGTATTCCGGAAGAAAATACTACGACATCATTCCGGTATGCAGAAAACTGGCAAGACAGGGAGACCATGTCTTCATTATGGTGTCGGATGATAAGGCAAGAGACGAAGTCACTGTCGCCGTTGCCGGAAACCGGAGAGTCCATGTTTCAAGAAAACTCGAATTCGCTCAGGAAGGAGATCTGAGCCTGGCAAGAGGCACGCTTCTGCAGATAAGGGATGCACTGGATCTGGAAGAGGAACACTTCGACTATTTCGTCAATCTGAGTGAAGGGATGCTGCCGGTAAAACCGAGGAGTGAGATAGTCTCTTTTCTCGAAGAGAACCCGGGGGATTACTACTATGTCGACCGCAGTGAAAAAGACGACCCTTCGCTTCGGAAGAAGACGCTGAAATACTATGCGTATACCAATCTCCTCGCCTTTCCGAAAAGCCGCTGGGTCAGATGGAATACAAAGGCCTTTTCGAACTTTCTGAATCTTCTCGGGGTTCGAAGAAAGATGGACGATGAAATCCTGATCGGCAGTCCCTGGTTTATTCTCACAAATGAAACCGCGAAGGTCCTGGCAGAGAACTATGCCTACTGCAGCGATCAGTTCAAGCTCTCCTGGTATCCGGAAGAGCAGGTCATCCAGATGATGATCAACAAGTTTCTTCCCGGTCATCCCCATATCAACAAAGACCTCCGGGTCGTCGGGCCAAATGGCGCCTGGATCGAAGGTCAGGGCGCAAGAGCCCTTACCCAGGAGGTACTGGACGCGCATCCCGAAGCGCTCTTCGGCGGGACGTTCTTCGAGACGGACAATGAAGAGCTCTATAAAACCATGCTTGAAAAATACAACGAAGGCTATGTGAAGAAGAGCGAAGACAAAGAGAAGGAAATCACTTCCGATGAATTCAACGACTTTGTCGATACGCTCAAGCGCAGATAAGGCAGGAGGCATGTATGGCAAGACTCAGCGATAAGGAAAGAGAATCCATCAAGATGCAGATCACGGAAGAGAACGTGATGCTGATGCGGGTAAAGCGCTATGTGCAGTACGGCGGCGTGATCTTCGTCGCCTCGCTTGCGATGCTGGTGACATTCTTTCGAAACAGCACCGGGGCGCCGCGGATCATCACGATCATCATCGCCGTCATCTCCGGACTCTTCACCCTGTTCTCCTATCTGTCCTATCGAAACGGCAGAAAGCATATTCTCAAAAACATCAATTATCTTGACGAAAACAAATGATCGGAGCGCTTCGGCGCTCCGTCTTTTTTTGTCTTTATGATTTTCCTATGCTCATTGCTCTCCACCCTCTCTTTGACAGACCGCCATGAGGAACCATGTGAAAAAGAGGTATAAAGCCTGGTACGATTCTCTCCGCCCGGTGAGAGCGCGGCAATGCCTGCAGGCAGAGCTCAGAATCTTACCCTGTGCCCTGCATATCTCCGGGTTCTGAACCATTGGTTTCTCTCTGGTTCAGCCGTTGATGCTGAGCCAGAGGCTGATCAGCTCGGAGAGCTGGATCGCCCTCTGCGTTTTGAAATCACTGATGTCGATATCCAGATTATGGCAGATCGTGTTGATGCGGTAGCTGACGGTATTGCGGTGCAGATGAAGCTGTTCGGCAGTTTTCTGGATATCGAAGCCGGTTTCAAAATAGGTGATCAATGTCTTAGTCACATCGGTGCCGTTGGTCTGATCGTAATTCACCAGGGCAAGATACTCGAGAGAAGTAAGCGCCGCCAGTTCCTTTCGGTCCTTGTCCGCAAAGAGAAGATACGGCAGAAGATGTTCCGCTTCATGGACCGGAGTTTCCGGTTCCATGATCTCTCCGATTCTCCGTGTTTCCAGTGCCTGTTTCCAGAAGACGGAAAGCTCTGACAGAGAGGCAAATGAAACGCTGACGCCGGCACTGACACCGAACCCTGCCAGCTTGCTCTGGATGCCGGCAAGCAGTTCCTGCTTCTTGCGGGAGCTGCCGAAATTGAGCAGAAGAAAGAGATGGTCGTTATACAGAAAACAGTGCCGGCTGTCTTCGGAAACCGAAGAGAGATCATTCTGCAGATACGGGACATACTCCCTCGCCGTTTCATCGCCGGGCAGAGAGATCGCAGAAACCGCAAAGTACTTTTTTCGAAACAGCTCCTCCCTCTCCTTCGGCAAAATCACTCCGGCATTGTCCAGCAGGGTTTTGAGCCGGTAATCCGTGCCGCTGAGATCGGTATGGAACAAGGTCGGCTGGCGCATCAGCACCGACAGTGCCTTGCCGAGAATTCGGATCTGTTCGAGATCGGATTTCCGCAGCGGGTGTTCCACTCCGAACAGGGTGATGAGTCCGAGAATCCGGTTTCCGTAATAGATCGGCGAGATGATGCGGGGCATCTGTTTGCCAAGATCCACATCGTAAAGAATCGTGCGCTTCTTTTTGAGCACGAGCTCCGCATTGCGGCTGTTGCGGAAGATCTCGATATAATCGCCGCTGAAGCCCTGATAGGTCCTGGCCTGAAGCCAGACCGGATCATTTACTTCCCTTTCCGCACACAGAGCGATGACGCGGAAGGATTCATTGGTGATCATGATCGGATTATCAAAGGCAGAGGTACGTGCGATCTCAGTCAGTTCACTGATGCCGGAGCCCTCTGCGATCGCATCAAACAGCAGGGTGCTCAAAATTTCGTTTGTGATCATATGACACCTCATTGTGCATCATGCACATTCATCATACTGGATTTTGTCACGGCTTCCGATGCAAACCTGTGCAGAAATCCATAAATTATAAGTAAGAGAGCATTACTCAGATAAGGAGGAATTATGGAATTCAAACAGAGTTACAGCCATCTTCTCGAACCCGGGAAAATCGGCACGATGGAGCTGCGCAACCGCATCATCATGCCGGCCATGGGTACCAACCTCAACAATTCGGATTGTACCGTAAGTGATGCCTTTGTGGCATACTGCCTCAGAAGAGCGGAAGGCGGCGTCGGCATGATCGTCACCGAAGTCGTGGCTCCGGAAGCGGAAGGCCGCGTCATTACGGGAGAACTTGTCCTCGACAGCGACAAGTACATGAACTCGATGAGCCGTCTGCCCCACGCGATTCACGCCGGCGGCGCCAAGGCATGCCTGCAGCTGGCACACGGGGGCTGCTATGCCTCGGCAAGAATCACCGGTGTCCGTCCGAAGACCCCCTCTTCCGTCGGCAACTTCCAGCGTCCCGAAGACACCCCGCGGCCGATGGAGATCGACGAAATCCACGAGCTGACCACGAAATATGCGGAAGCCGCCCTGCGCGGAAAGAAGTGCGGATTCGACGCCGTCGAAATTCATTGCGCCCATGGGTATATGCCGCTGCAGTTTCTCTCCGGCTATACCAACCGCAGAACGGACGAATTCGGCGGCAGCCTGGAAAACCGTGCGAAATTCGCGCTTGAAATCATCACCAAGACCAAGGAGCTCTGCGGCAAGGACTATCCGGTCATCATCCGTCTTTCCGCTTCCGAATACGTTCCCAACGGCATCACCGTGGAAGAAGCGTGCGCCTTTGCGGAAATGGCAGAGAAAGCCGGTGC
>JAFWCM010000175.1 GCA_017536885.1 Solobacterium sp. | reverse complement strand
TCTTCAATGCAATGATGATCTGGAAAGGAATCGGGTTATGAAACGGATACTGCTTCTCGGAGCCAGCGGCTCCATCGGTCTTCAGACGATCGACGTGATTCTCCAGCATCCCGACCTCTTTGAACTGGCCGCCTTCGGCGTCGGAAAAAACATCGAACAGGCAAGAGACATCCTGAAGCAGTTTGATGTGCCTGCCTTTGCCGTGCAGAAGGAAAGCGATGCCGTGACGCTTGCCAGGGAGTATCCCGGCAAAACCGTGCTGTTTGGGGAAGAGGGAATCCTCGATCTTATGAAACAGACGGACTATGATGTACTGGTCAACGCGCTGGTCGGATTTGCCGGCTTTGCGCCGACACTGGCTGCGATCGAATCGGATCACGATGTCGCCCTTGCCAACAAGGAAAGCCTGGTCTGCGGCGGTGAGCTCATTCAGCGTGCGCTCGCACTTCACAGTGCGGTGATCTATCCGATCGACAGCGAACACAGTGCAATCTTCCAGTGCCTGCAGGGCAACCGGACAAGACAGGTCCGCCGGCTGATCATCACTGCCAGCGGCGGCAGTTTCCGCAATCTGAGCCGGGATCAGCTCAAAGATGTGACCCTGGAACAGGCCCTGGCGCATCCCAACTGGTCGATGGGCGCCAAGATCACGATCGACAGTGCGACGATGATGAACAAGGGATTCGAGGTTATCGAAGCCCACTGGCTGTTCCATCTGCCTTATGATCAGATCGATGTGATCATGCATCCGCAGTCGATCGTGCATTCCATGGTGGAATATGTGGATCACTCCGTGATGGCTCAGATGGGAACCCCGGACATGCGGCTGCCGATCCAGTATGCGCTCTCCTGGCCGGACCGTCTGCCATTGGATGAGACACCGCTGGATCTTGCGAAGGTCGGAACCCTGGAATTCCATGAACCGGACAAGGAGCGCTTCCCGCTGCTGGCACTTGCCTATGAAGCCGGCGAAAAGGGAGGCAATCTCTGCGCCGTGATGAATGCGGCAAATGAGGCTGCCAACCATGCATTTCGAAACCGGCAGATTCCCTTTACGATGATCGAAGACATTGTCATCGGCGCCGTCAGGGAATGCCCGTTTGCAGAGCTCAATACCCCGGAGGATCTTCTTGCCGCAAATACGGCGGGGTATGAGTACGCAGTCAACAGAATCGGAAAGGTGTATTAATGACGATTATTTATTTTATTCTTTTACTCAGTGTTATTATCTGCATTCACGAACTGGGTCATCTGCTCGCCGCCAAGAAGTTCGGCGTCTACTGCTATGAATACAGTTTCGGAATGGGACCGGTGATCTGGAAGAAAAAGACCGATGAAACCCAGTACAGCATCCGGGCTATCCCGATCGGCGGCTTTGTGTCGATGGCCGGGGAACCGGACGGGGATGAAGCATATCCCGATGTCGTGGTCCCGGAGGGAAGGCGGATTGTCGATAAGCCGACCTGGCAGAGAATCATCATCCTGCTGGCAGGGGTGACGATGAACTTCCTGCTCTGCTTCGTGATTCTCTCGCTGATCATCCTCTCCAACGGCGCCTTTGCCGAGCCGCCCAGGGCGATTATCCAGACCGTCAAGGCAGACAGCCCGGCCGAGCGGGCAGGGTTCAAAGACGGCGATGTGATCAAGACGATCACCCTGCGGGAAGTCACCACCAAACCGGAGACCTTCCAGGATGTGCAGGTCTTCCTCGCCGACTGCAGGGATGAGGAAATCATCTTTGAGGTGGAGCGCGGCAATGAGACCGTAACGCTGTCGGTCGTTCCCGAATTCGATCAGGAATACAACAGCTATATGATCGGCATTCAGGCTCCCGAATACAATGTGGTCAAGGTCAATCTCTTCAACTGCTGGTACTATGGCGCCGTGGAGATGGGAATGATCGCAAGGATGATGTTTGAGGCGATCCGGCAGCTGATCACCGGCAAGAATCTGAACCAGCTCAGCGGCCCTGTGGGCATCTACTCCGCCACCGAACAGTCGGTCAGCTATGGCTTAACCAGCTATCTGTTCCTGCTGGCGGAGCTCTCCCTCAACGTCGGGATCTTCAATCTTCTGCCGCTTCCGATTCTCGACGGCGGACAGGTTGTGATCACCCTTGGGGAAGCGGCGGTCGGAAAGAAGCTCAACCCCAATGTGAAGCTTGCCATTATGGGCGCCTGCTGGGTGCTTCTGATCGGTCTTATGGTGTTTGTGACATGGAATGATGTAAGCAAACTGTTTCAATAATGTCTCAGGAGGAAAATAAGATGACGACAATTCTAGTTACGGGAGGCACCGGATATATCGGCAGCCATACAGCTGCCGCTCTGATTCAGTCCGGGTATGAGGTGGTCATTCTCGACAATCTCTACAACTCCAATGAACACGTTCTCGAACGGATCCAGACGATCACCGGGGTTCTGCCGAAGTTCTATCAGTGCGATATCCTCGACAAGGCAGGCCTGAAGAAGATTTTTGATGAGAACAAAATCGATGCGGTTATTCACTTTGCCGGATATAAGGCCGTGGGAGAATCCTGTGAGATTCCTCTGACCTATTATGAGAACAATATCAGCGGCTCGATCAATCTGTATGAGGCGATGAATGACGCCGGCGTAAAGACCCTGGTATTCTCGAGCTCCGCCACCGTATACGGTGCGCCGAAGTCTGTTCCGATCCGGGAGGATTTCCCGACCCATACGACAAATCCGTATGGCTCCACCAAGCTGATGAACGAGATGATTCTGGCGGATGTCTGTGCTTCGGATCCCGAATGGTCCGTGCTTCTTCTGAGATACTTCAACCCGATCGGCGCCCATCAAAGCGGCCTGCTCGGGGAAGTGCCCAACGGCATTCCCAACAACCTCGTTCCCTATATCGCAAGAGTAGCCAACGGCACTCTGGAATTCCTGCGCGTCTGGGGAAATGATTATCCGACCGTAGACGGAACAGGCGTCAGAGACTACATTCATGTATGTGATCTCGCAGACGGACACATCGCCGCTGTGAAGTATGCCCTGGAGCACAAAGGCGCGGATTACATCAACCTCGGCACCGGCAACGGCTATTCCGTTCTTCAGGTACTGCATGCCTATGAGAAGGCCTGCGGAAAGGAACTTCCGTATAAGATCATGGAACGCAGACCCGGCGATATCGCCACCTGCTATGCGGATACGGAAAAGGCATTTAAGCTTCTGGGCTGGAAGGCGAAGTACAACATCGATGACATGTGCAGGGATTCCTGGAACTTCACGGTAAAAAATCCCGACGGTATCGTCTGACAAACTCCTTCGCTTCAGAAAGAAAGAAGAGTACATCTTAGAGTACAGAGAGGATCACCTTTCACAGGGAATCCTCTTTTTTACGATGACTCCCCGAATTCCGATACTGATTCGGGGAGCAGATGTTCGGGTGGAAGGGGGTTTAGTATTGACTCAGAAATCATCCGGATCGGTGAATTCCGCAATAGCGAACACCAGCAGCCTCATTCATCTGGCCTGGAGGTATGAGATGATTTGCGTCAGTATCCAGAATGAAAAGGACTTTGACGCAGTCGGGAGCTGTACATTCAAAACCGGCTGATCTTCCTTTGCCGTACATTCTGTAAACACTGACTTTTCGGGCGATCCCGTGTTTCTCTGATGGCGGCGTGTCTGAATGCCGGCTGGCATCAGTGGCTGCGGTATGCCCTGTGTCTTCCGGATCACTGAGAAACAACAGGAATCTTCGTCTTCTGAGCAGACGTATTAGCCGCAGAGTCTGTTCAGTACCCTAAAAAAATGGATAATATAAGAATGAAAGACAGCTTACCGGAAAATGGGTGAAAAGGAACGTGAATCAGTAAGGAAGAGAAGCGTATGGAAAGATATGGATTCGATCAGTATACTAAGGCGGCTTTAGAAAACTCTGTAGTACCCATTGGAGTATACCAGGTAGTGGACGGACAGGTGGTGACCCTGATTGCATCGGATGGATTATGCGATCTCTTCGGATATAAAACCAGGGCGGAAGCGATCGAGAAGATGGACAATGACATGTACTGGAACGTCCATCCCGATGATGTGCAGAGGGTTGTGGCGGTGGCGGTCGGCTTCATAAAAGAGGATAAACCGTACAATCTTGTCTGCAGGGTCAGGGTAGAAAACCGTTACCGCCTGATCCACACAAGGGGCAGGCATATTATGACCGAAACAGGGGAACGCCTTGCGGAGGTATGGTACATCGATGAAGGCGCGGTCGTATTGGATGCGGCGATCGCGGAGGAAGAGATAAAAATCGAAGAACTGAGAACTTCCATGAATTCCCTCCTTAACAACATGCCTGCCTTGGCATTTACCAAGAATGTTGAAAACGGTAAATACCTGGCCTGCAACCAGATGTTTGCCGAGTATGCGAAACGGAAAAACCCGGAAGCTGTGGCAGGGCTCACAGACTATGATATTTTTGACAATAAAACAGCGGATCACTTTGTGACCGATGATAAGATCGCGCTGTCCATGGATGAACCCTACAGCTTTTTTGAGGAAGTACCAGACGCGGCCGGAAATCCGCGCCGGTTTCGGACGACAAAGCTGAAGTTCATTGACACGGCAGGCAGGCTTTGCCTGCTCGGGATGTCGATGGACGTCACAGAGGTGATGAATGCACAGAAAGAAAAAGAGCAGGTAAAGGCGGCTTATCAGAAGGCCCTGAATACAAGCGCGGTTTATGAGGGAATACTTCATGCCCTGTCCGAGGATTATTTTGATCTGTATTATGTCGATCTGGAAACGGGTGAATATACCGAATACGGATCCTGGACCGAGGAGGGCCAGAGGTCGACAGAAATACGAGGGACAGATTTCTTTGCGGAGAGCATGGAAAATGCCAAGTATTTTATTTATGAGGAAGATCAGGAACTGTTTACCTCAGCGCTTAATAAAGAGAAACTGCTGGAAGAAATCGGGAAACACAGGACATGCATTTATCATTACCGTTTGCTGATAAACGGGATTCCGACCTATGTCATCATGAAGGTTACACGGGTCCCCGGGGATGACAGGCACATCATCATAGGCATCAGCAACGTGGATACGCAGATGAAGGACCGGATCGCTGCGGCGCATGCGCAGGAAGACAGGAAATCATATCTGCGCCTTTCCGCTCTGAACGGAAACCTGATTGTACTGTATTATGTTGACCCTGAAACGGGAGAGTATAAAGAGTTCAGCTCTTCCAGAAGCTACAAGGATCTTGGAATTGCAATTCACGGAACTGATTTCTTCAAGGAAACATATCAGAACAGCCTGAAGACGGTTCATCCTGAAGACCTGGCCATGTTTCATGCACAGGTCAGCAGGAAGAACATCCTTGCAGCTATTGAGCGGGACGGCGTGTTTATCCTGGACTACCGTTTGCTGAACGACGATCTTCCGACTTATGTGAGACTGCGTGCGGCGAAGGTTGAGGAAAACGGAAAAACTCTGCTGATCATCGGTCTGTTCGATGAAGATGCGCAGGTGAGGCAGGAACAGGAGTACGCACGAAACCTTTCAGCTGCCAGAAGCATGGCAACGATTGATTCCCTGACCGGCATAAAAAACAAACATGCCTATGTGCAGTGGGAAGAACAGATTAATACGAAGATTGAGATCGGAGAGCAGGAACCGTTTGCGGTGGTGGTCTGCGACATGAATAATCTGAAAGCAGTCAACGATCTGTATGGGCATAAAGAAGGGGATGTATGCATCCGGAATGCATGCGCAAAGATCTGCCGTATCTTCAGCCACAGCCCGGTGTTCCGGATCGGGGGAGACGAGTTCGTTGTAATTCTTCTCGGTGAAGATTATTCTCAGCGGGAAAAGCTTATGGAGCAGATCAATGAGCTTCCGAAGGATCGCTCAAAGATCAGAATCGGCGAAACCATTGCGGCTGGCATGGTGGAGTACGACAGGCACCAGCACTATTCTCTTTCGAGCGTTTTTGAAGAAGCCGACAAGGCCATGTACGAGCGAAAGCAGCACATGAAGGAGGAGTTCTCCACGGAGTATGAGCCTTCAAAGAGTGATCTGATGCCGCAGGACATCCCCGCGATCAACGTGCGCAAGTCCGTTCTGATCGCCGACGACATCGAAATGAACCGTGAGAT
>JAFWCM010000174.1 GCA_017536885.1 Solobacterium sp. | reverse complement strand
TTTCAGATGACGCGCGATCTCTTCCGCTTCCTCAAGGCTTCTCGGCTCAAAGAGAACCATCTTGGTATCCGCGCTGACGGACTTCACCTTGCTGTTGCGGGACTGCTCGTATGTGCTCACAGGACGGGTATCCTGTTTAAAATCATGTTCCTCCGTTACATCATCATCTTCTTCGTAATCGTCGTCGTCATCATCCTCCGGAGCGACGAATCTCAGAAATTTATCCTTAATGCTCATATTTCTAACCTCCCGGTAATCGCGTACATTATAGCATTCACATTTTTGTTATTCAATGCAAAGGCATCCTGAAAAACGGCTTGTTTTCCCGCTTTTTTGAAGGATCAGTATCCTTGCGGAAGGGTGATGCCGGCGACCTTCCACATGCCGTTTTCCTCTTCAAAACTCAGCAAAGCAAACGCATCTTTCTGCGCTTCATCCAGCAGTGTGAACTGCACCTCTGCCGAGGTGTCGGAGATCTTCCGAAAGGAGTCGGGATCGATTCCGTAATAGCCGTAGCCCCTTCCGCCCCGGATCGCCAGGAGCCTGCCGTCTTTCTCAGTGAAATCATTGGCGAAGTCTGATTTCCCGTCTATCAGCGATTCCTTCACATAGGTGGTGATGTAATCACGGATCTCCTGCACGCTTCTGAAATTCTTCACCGCATAATACCGTGCGATATCATCCTCGGAATCCGGCTTGGTGAAGTCAATGTCCGCGCCGAAGGTTTCATCCATCACCGAAGCATATGCCTGGATCAGGGTCTTCATCCCCGCCTCATCCAGCTCTCTGACCGGCGCGAATCCGGATTCCTCTTCCGCCGGGGCTGCGGTCAGTTCCGGAGTCTTCGGTTCGGGAGCCGGGGAAGCGGCCGGAGAATTCGCCGCACATCCGCAGAGCATCGCCGCAAGTATCAAACTCAGTATCGCTTTCCGTTTTCTCATCTTTAAATTCCTCCGGACTCCATGGTACACCCGATCACCGCCGGAGTACTTTCTGTTTTATGCATTTACTGCCGGGAAATCAGAGCGATGAGATCAGTTCCAGCAGATCCTGATAAAATCCCCGGATATCGTTTTTATGAAGCATGCCTCCCTGCAGGGACATATGATCGCCATGATAGACGGGAAAGATATTCCAGATCCCCTTTTCGATATGATCTCTGTCGAGCATCCGGCTTTTTTCGCCGATCGGGGCGGTTTCCGAGATCGTATTGACCCGGCCGTCGTTTCGCAGCCATTGCCGGTCGATGCGCATACCGCCTTTGGTGGTTCCCGTATACTGACCCAGCTGATAGGAGCGCATCAGGAAGAAGGGTTCCATGCCTTTTTCCGGCACAAATCCGTCTCCCTGTTTCACCGTATAGCAGCAGGGCACGGAGAAATAGAATACAAACGGCAGAGCCTTCATGCGCTGATTGAGGCTTCGGGCATGATCTATCTGCATGTCGTAATCGGCAGAGTCCTGGGGATTGATGCCCGCATTTTCCTTTGCCAGAGCCTTTGCCATCCGCTTTTCAAAGAGCCTGGTCCAGAAGGGCACCGGCACCGCATCGGGATCGAATTCCGGATCGGAAGTCATGTCAAAGGTGGAGTTGCCGTTCATCGCTGCCGCAATGCATACGACGGAATGGATTCTCTCCTGCCTGCCGCCGAGAAACAGCGGGGAAATATCCTCTTCATTTGCCGCTCGTTCCGCTTCGTCCCCATGGGCCAGAAGTTCCGCAAACATCCTGGCGGCGGTTCCCCCGAAGGAGTGGCCGATCAATACCAGCCTGGTCTCTTCGGAAAGATCGGGAATCAGCGGCCGGAACGAGTAGTCTCTGCCGAACCGCTCGTGCCCGTATGTTCTGCTGTGGCATCTGCCGTAATCCACCCGTGTTCCGAAGATCTGTGCGTACAGCTCGCACGCCCGGTCCCAGGCGCTGCCGCTGGGGGATACCGAAGCGGCATGGCAGTCATAGCCCCGTTCTCTGAGATATGTCATCAGATCGCCGCCGCGCATGCCCCAGTAAGGCATTTTCTGATAGCGCTCGTCATAGCTGCCCCAGCCGGCGGTGCCGTGGACAAACACAAAGCTCAGCTTCTCTGTTCTCTTATTCTGTTCCATAAATACCTCCGCACCCGGTTCTCCGTCATGGGTCATCTGATTCACCCGCCGGAAAACCATGCATGCATTGTCATGATAGGGAGTGCGGTCTTCAAAGTCAATTTTCCCGATTCACCGGCATGCTTTTATCCGTCTCGAAGAGCGCCGGCTTTTATGACCATTCCCGTTATGATCATGTTAAAATTTACGAAGTGAGGAAGAGCAGATATGGTACTTGTACTCGAAAATGCGTTGGAAACCATAGTGGAAATCAGCTCCGTCATTCTTGAACTGATCGGCATCGTTGTCATGATCGAGGCGGCGATCCGGGGATTTCTGCGATGGATCAGAAAGGAAGAGGACGGCCCTCAGCTGGAACAGGGAATCTCTACCGCTCTGGAATTTCTGATGTGCGGCGAGGTGCTCAAAACCGCGACCGCAAGCAATATGGATGACTACATCGCATTGGGCGCCATTATCCTCCTCCGCTTCGCGCTGGCATTTGAGGTGCACTGGGAAATGACCAACAAGGAGAAGGAGAAGGAAAAAGAGAGAGCAGCCCTTGCGAAAGAAGAAAGCACCGCCGAAGAGAAACCGGAATGATCTCCGGTTTTTGATGAGGTGATGATGAAAGAAAAATTCTTCTGCCGCCCGGTATTGATCCTCTGCCTGATCGCCGTTATCCTCTCTTTGCTTTACGGGATGATTGACCCGCCGTTTTTTCTTCATTTCACCGACGGTCTCTCGATCTCCTCGGTATTTCTTTTGTTAGCAGGGATACTGAATCTCTGGTGGAAGGACGGCGCCTTCAGCTTCTATTCCTGGAAAAGGGAAAACGGATCCTACTCAGAGTACCGGGAGAGGCTTCGCAGAGAACGGAAGGATGCGGACAACCACACCTTGTTTGCGGGCATCTGGATGCTTGTCCTGTCACTGCTGGTCACCCTGATCTATATGCTCGTACACTGACAGGCTCTGCCTGTTTTTCTTTTTTTTTATAAGAATGGCGGCCATAAAGAAAACACCAGACAGGGTCTGATGTCTTCCGTAAGATCTTACTGGTTCTTTTCGAGTTCCTTCATCTCTTTTAGCTTTGCCTCAAATCCCGAACGCTGTTTCTCGTTCATGAAGATGTAGTGTCCCGGGATGATTTCGGTAAGCGCACCGTCATCGGCGGATTCCTCTTCGACCGAATTGTCGTAGACCTTCAGCTGCTTTGCCTTTTCGATCTTGGGATCGGGCATCGGAACAGCCTGCAGGAGCGACTGGGTATACGGATGGATCGGATAGCGGAAGAGATCCAGCGCCGGCGCCACTTCAACGATGCGGCCGTTGTGGATAACCGCAATGCGGTCGGCGAAGTAACGGACAACCGAGAGGTCATGGGCGATGAACATATAGGTGAGTCCCCGCTCATCCTTGAACTTGTTCATGAGGTTCAGCACCTGGGCACGGATCGAGACGTCCAGGGCGGAGATCGGCTCATCGGCGATGATGAATTCCGGCTCCATGATCATGGCTCTCGCAATGCCGACACGCTGTCTCTGACCGCCCGAGAACTCATGGGGATAGCGGGACTTGTGCTCGGGCAGAAGGCCGACGGCATTCAGCGCATCATCAACCTTTCTCTGCCGGTCTGCTTCATCCTTGTAGAGATGAAAGTTGTACAGGCCTTCGGAGATGCAGTAGTCGATCGTAGCGCGCTCGTTTAAGGATGCGGCCGGGTCCTGGAAGATCATCTGAATATTTCTCTGAACCCAGGTTCTGTCCTCTTTGGAGAGTTTGCCGTTGATCTTCTTTCCCTTGAAGAGGATCTCGCCGGCACTGGTGTTGTTGAGGCGGATGATCGCCCGGGCGATCGTGGTTTTGCCCGAGCCCGACTCGCCGACCAGCGCGAATGTCTCTCCTTTATAGATATTGAAGGAAGCGTTCGTTACCGCCCGGAATATTTTCTTGCCGCTGCCGAAGGTGATATCTACGTTTTTTACTTCTACCAGTACTTCTTTATTACCGCTCACCGTAGATTCCTCCTTTCGATGTCAGCGCAAGCATGCGCTCATGAAGATGGGCGACCGCTGCGGGCGGTTCCACTTTCGGAGCCCGCGGATCGAGAAGCCATGTTTTGGCATAGTGCGTATCCGACACCTTGAAGAAAGGCGGCTCCTGTTCATAGTCGATTTTCATCGCATAGTTGGAACGGGGCGCAAAGGCATCGCCCTTGATCTCCTCAAACAGAGACGGCGGCGTTCCCCGGATCGCGAAGAGGTTTTCACCCTTTTCACCGAGCTGGGGAAGCGAGGAAAGAAGACCCCAGGTATAGGGATGACGGCTGTCGTAGAAGACTTCCTCGACATTTCCGTATTCGACAATCTGGCCGGCATACATGACCGCAACCACATCCGCGACATTGGCGACAACGCCGAGGTCATGGGTGATGTAAATCGTGGTGAAGCCGTATTCCTGCGAGAGATCCTTGATCAGGCGGATGATCTGTGCCTGAATCGTCACATCCAGCGCGGTGGTCGGCTCATCGCAGATCAGAATTCTCGGCCGGCAGGCCAGCGCGATCGCGATGACGATACGCTGTCTCATACCGCCGGAATACATGAACGGATATTCATCATAGCGCTTTTCGGCGTTTTTGATTCCGACCTTCCCCATCATCTCGATCGCCATGGTCTTGGCTTCGCTCTTGGATTTTCCCTGATGCTTGATGATGACTTCGGAGATCTGATCACCGATCGTCTTGACCGGGTTGAGGCTGGTCATCGGGTCCTGGAATACCGTGGCGATCTTCTTGCCGCGGATCTGTTCCCATTCCTTATCGCTCTTGATCTTTGCGAGGTCCCTTCCTTCAAACCAGATCTCACCGTTGCTGATCATGCCGTTGATTTCGAGCATGCCGGTGAAGGTCTTGGTGAATACCGACTTTCCGGAGCCGGATTCGCCGACGATGGCGACAACCTTGCCTTCTTCAAAATCCATGGAGATGCGGCGGATTGCCGTCAGGATTTTGTTTCTGACCTTGAATTTCACTTCCAGATCCTTTACGGAAAGGATCAGATTCTTTTTGTTTTCTGACATGATCCGGCCTCCTTAAACCATATGCGTGCGCGGATCGCTCGCATCCGCAAGCGTCTGTCCGACGATGTACAGGGATACCGAGATCAGCGCGGAAATCGCAACCGGAATCCAGAACAGGTACGGAGTGCTGGTCATATACGGGCTGTACTGCTGGATCATGCGTCCCAGCGAAATATACTGCTGGCCGAGACCTACTCCGATATAGGACAGGAATACTTCATAGGAGATAAAGGAAGGAACATCACGGCTGACGCTCGTCATGATGACGGAGACAAGATACGGCAGGATGTTGTGGGTGATGATCTTCCAGGTCGGAGTTCCGAGACACCTCGAAGCGAGGTTGTATTCTCTGTCGCGGATGATCATGACCTGAACGCGGATGAAGTAGGCGTTGTTTACCCAGGAGGTGACCGCCAGGGCAAAGATCAGCTGCCAGGGACCGGCACCCAGGGCATACGCGAGAATCATGGCGATCAGCGTAGCCGGGATGTTGGAGACGATGTTGTAGACTTCGATCATGATCGCATCGACCCGCTTGGAGAAGCCCCACCACATGCCGATGACCACACCGAGGACCGTGGTGATGAAGGTTGCCATGAAGGAGATGAACAGGGAAGTTCCGGTTCCCTTCCATACCGCGTCAAACAGGGAGTTGCCGACGTCATCGGTGCCGAACCAGTAGGTGGAATTGGGACGGATATACTTCATTTCCGGCCGGTTGATATTCGGTGTGACATTGGGGTCATATCCCGAGAACATCGGCTGGAAAATGGAGAGCAGAATGACGATCAGCGAGAGGATCATCATGAAGATGGCAAGCTTTGAGGAAAAGAACTTGCGGAATACGCTGCGCCAGTAGGAATACTGGGGCGAAGCGATGTGTTCGGATTCGGAATCATCCGCGATCTGCAGTTCAAACAGATCCCGATTCATTTCGGTCATCGTTATTCACCTCCTTTTTCGGCAAGGGAAATTCTCGGATCAACCACGGTCATCAGGAGATCACCGATCAGAACAGAGAAGATCGACAGTGAAGTGAAGATGAATACCAGTGTGATTACCATGTTGTTGTTTGTCATCTTGATCGCATCCGGCAGCATCTTTCCCATGCCCGGAACCGCGAAGGCGGATTCGGTGATCAGGGCACCGCTGATGCACAGGATGATCGAAGCGGGAATTCCGTTGACGATCGGAATAATCGCATTTCTGAGAATATGCTTGCGGAAGATCTCCCGCTGGGAAAGACCCTTGGCCCGGGCGAATTTGACATAATCCGCATTGGACTGGTCGATCATATACCGTCTCAGCCACATCATGAGACTCGGTGTCTGAAGCAGAGCGAGAATCAGAACGGGCATGATATAGGAACGGATATCATTGAAGCCGAGCTGCGGGAACTTGTCCGGCAGTCCGAACAGCGTTCCGATCGATCTCATGAAGAAGATGAAGGCAAGGCTCGGAACCGCGATCAGAAGGTTGATATAGGCAATGCCGAGCTTATCGACGGCCTTGTCCTTGTTGGCTGCCATGGCGATTCCAAACGGAAGTCCCATTCCGTAGGCAATCACGAGTGCGATCAGTCCGAGGATATAGGACGTGTTCACCATCGAAGGCGACTCATGGAACGACAGGCACGCGGCGTAGTTGTCGGTAAAGCGCTTCTGGTCGAGATGGTCGACCTTCGGCTTGTACTGGCAGCTGGTCTGAATCAGCGCGCTGCTTTCCGTGAGGCCGGTATCGAAGGTCTGATCGATCTTCTTGTTGGCGCCCTGTCCGTCGGTGATGACCTGCATGGTCGGAACACCCTGGCTGGTCGGGAAGGAAGTCCCGAAGTCCAGACGGAACTTGTTCTGATGGATGAACGGGAAACTGCCGTCAAAATACATCTGATATTTATAAGTGCATCCGGAACATTTCAGTGCCGGGGTGCCGTTATAAGGATTCTTGCCCCAGTAGTATTTCCGCTCGAAATCCGGATCATCCGTCTTGACGGCGTTGACGCTGTCAACGACGAACAGTTTTTTATAGAACCGAAGCAAAAGTTCATACCATTTGAATCTGTGCACCGCATATTTCTCGCCGGATTTCAGCGTCATGATGTCATAGCCTTTCGCCGCATACGGTGCGGCGGCTTCTTCCATCTGCGTGCTTCCGGCCGCAAGACAGGCATCCTTGCCGTCTTCCCCGAAGGCAGTCGTGCACAGTTCGGTTCCGCTGACATAGTCGAGATACCCGAGTTCTTCGAGTTTCTTCATCTTGTACGTGGTCAGCTGATCCCCCTTCATCTTCTTGGCACCGGCATCGTTGTCAAATACCTTATCGCTGGGAATCAGGGTGTAGATCATGATAATGATGATCGAAACCACAGCGAAAATCGAAATGATCGATTTCAGGATTCGCACCAGGATATATTTCTTCATACTCCCCACCTCTTTTACTGAAGGAACAAAGAAAAAAAGTCCCTTCCAAGTTTTGTAAATTATATCACAGAATATGTAAGCGCTGACAGAGAATGCAAATTGTGCTCTGAAAATAATAATTACCATTTTCATGATAACGGCATCATCCGCACTGCCCGCAAGAGGAGATGACGCGCTGTTTTTCGTATAATGAAATGGCAGGAGGAATGTATGGAAGAAAAAGAACTGAAGACACCGGAACAGGAATCCGTCAGCGGCGGAAGCGCGGAAGCCGCCGCCTATCCGTCGCCTTATAAGAAGATCACCTGCAGCAGCTGCGGATCCGAAAACATCCAGTGGGTCAAACAGGAGTTCGATCAGAGAATCGGCAGAGGCGTCATCACCTACAAGTGTCTGGACTGCGGATATGTGTTCAGACGGATCGCCTTTCACTGATTGAAGCAGGAAAAAACATCACCGTCCTGAACGGGGAACTCCCGTACTGAGGCTCAGAACTTTCCCAGCATCGATGTCCGGTTTTGCCGGACATTTTTTTGTTTCAGCAAGGCAAGGCGCAAAAAAGAGCCTGATTGCTCAGACTCTTTCGGTTTGATTCAGGACTGATTACTCGCCCTTCTCCCACTTCGCATAGGCTGCGTCATAGTCAGTGGATGTGACCATATCGGACTGCATCTGGAGTCCCTTGTACTTGTATTCGGTCATACCGCATACAGAGTAGTACCGTGTGAACGGAATTTCATGGTTGACTCTTACGAATCTGGTGTTGGTGGAAGTCGGCAGGTAGAACGCAGACTTGACGAGGTATGCGTCAGCCTTTGCGAATGCCTTGTAACGGGCATCCATATCATCGACGATCGCATCAGCCTCTCTGTAGAGACGCTCATACTCATTCAGACCGACAGCTTCCTTGATGTCGTTGTCGGCAGTGTTGGCACCGGCCTCAAGACCCATCGCCTTCATGTAGTAACCGGTTGTCGGGCTGTAGATGTCAACGAATGTCTTCGGGTCAGCGTAGTCCGGGCCCCATCCTGTGAAGGTGGAGATGTCATAGTCCATAGCTGCCGGATCGTTGTTTCTGTAAGCGATGTTGGTGACGGTGTCGCTGTCTCTCATGACGAGTTCGATGACGATGTTTCCGTCGGTGTTGGTCTCGATGGAATCCTTCATGGAACGGGCACGGTCGGAACGAACCTTGGAGGTTTCATCTACGAGCATGTCGAGGTGAACCGGGAATTCGATTCCGTCAGCCTTGGCAGCTTCGATGTACTTGAGCGCGGAGTCCTTGCTCAGCCAGGGATACTGACCATCGGTGAGATCGGCAGTTTCATCGCCGGCAATTTCCGCATAAGCT
>JAFWCM010000173.1 GCA_017536885.1 Solobacterium sp. | reverse complement strand
ACCATCCGAAAGAAGCGTAACCCTTATCTTACAGAAAGCAGCTCCGGCTGCTTTTTGTCTGCTTTTAATAATTTTCTGCATTTCTTACAAAAAACGGGGAAATAACTCCCGCATGGGTAATTGGAAAGTGGAGGTGCAGAATACCATGAAGAAAATCATCATTGTCAAAAGTGCTCTTGCCGTCATTCTTTCCGTCCTTCTGATCTGGATGCTTGCGGCTGCGGTGGACCTTCGTTCCCTGCAGAAGCTGAATCTCAGAACCACCTGGATCGCCAGCCGCGATATTCCCCCGCGCACGCGGATCAGCGAAGAGGATCTGCTTGAAGTGAAGATTCCCGGGGAGTATCTGCTCGCCTATACGGTATCCGACAAAAAGGAGATTCTCGGAAAGTATACCGACATCCAGGGAAAAATCCCCGCCGGTTCCGCGTTTTACAAGGACATGCTCATCCGGGAGGAGGATATGCCCGATTATCCCAGCGCTCAGCTAAGGGAAGGGCAGAGTGCCTATACGATGGAAACGGATCTTGCAAAGCTCGGCGGGATTGTCGTCCCGGGACAGAGAGCGGATATCTACGTGTCCTTTACGGCAAACGACGGAACGGCGATCAGCGGCTGTATCATCGAAAATGCCCGCATCATCGCGGTGAAGGATCATAAGGGCATCGATCTCGACAACCCGGAGTCCAGCGGCACGCCCTATCTTGTGATCCTGGCTGTGGATCAGAAGGATCTGCCGATTCTTTCGGCAGCGGAGACGATCGGGAATGTGCGCCTGTTTTCCTCCAGCCGCACCTACGACAGCAATGCCGAGGCACAGCTCATGGAGGATACGGAGGTGCTTTCCTATATCCGGGAGCTGACGCAGCGTGAAGAACATGTGCACGAGGGCGAAATGTGAAGGATAATAATTATGTATGCTGAAACGTATCAAACGGCTGATTCTCTTTTTCTTCCTCGTTCTTGTAATCGCAACGGCGGGGATCCTTACCGCGGGATGGTTCCGCTATCGGGAAGTGATTGAGGAGAAGCCTCTGAAACAGGCGGTGGAAGAGGCCAGGGCCAGCCAGGCCTATGCGCCGTATGAAACGATTGACCGGGATTTTGTCAATGCCGTGGTCGCCGTGGAAGACAAGCGGTTCTTCACCCGCAGCGGCTTTGATTATGTCGCTTTGATCCGGGCCATGTTAAACAACTTCAAATACGGAAAAGCGCTGGAAGGGGGATCCACGATCCCTCAGCAGACCGCCAAGAACCTCTACTTTGTCGGACACGGCATATCCCGCGGGATTCCCGAGAAAGTGGCGGAAGTCTATCTGATGTATGATATGGAGGAGCACTATACCAAACAGGATATCCTTGCCGTATATGCATCCCTGAATTATTACGGAGACGGATTCTGGGGGCTTAAAAATGCAAGCCTTGGCTATTATGACACCCCGTGTTCCTCCCTTACCGCCGCCGAGGCAGCCGTGCTTGCGGGCATTATCAACGCCCCTTCCGCCTATCAGCTGAGCACCGGCTATGACCTTGCCCTAAGCCGCGAGCGGCGCGTATTGTCCAATATGCTGAGAGAGGGTTATCTCAGCGAGAGCGAATATGAACAGGCACTGTCGGAGGATGTCCATCCCCGCAAGAGAGAAAAGGAGTAGATTATGTATTATTCAAGTTCCGGACTGCAGCTGTATTACGAAACCGTCGGACAGGGAAAACCGCTGATTATGATTCACGGCAACAGTGAGGATCATACGATTTTTGACCGGGCAAGCGAGGTGCTTGCGCCCTGGTATACCTGTTATCTTCCCGATTCGAGAGGACATGGCAGAAATGAAAAATGCAGGGAACTGCATTACCTCGATATGGCCGGGGATCTCCTTGCCCTGATGGAACAGGAGGATCTGAATGACGTCATTGTATACGGATTTTCCGACGGCGGAATTATCGGGCTGCTCGCCGCGATGCAGAGCGATCGGATCAGCCGCCTGATCGTCAGCGGTGCCAACTGCACTCCGGAGGGCGTCGTGAAGCCGGTGCGGGCTGAGATTGCCGTGCTCAACAGATTCATGAAGGATCCCAGGCTTACATTGATGGAGACCGAGCCCCATATCACACCGGAAGAGCTCGGCCGGATCAAGGCGAGAACGCTGGTTCTGGCTGGCCAGCATGATGTGATCCTGGAAAGCGAGACGAGGCTGATCGCCGCTTCCATCCCCGGCAGCGAGCTGCGCATTCTTCCTGCCGAAGACCACGGCAGCTACATCGTTCATAACCGCAAAATCGGCGATATTCTGTTTGCCTGGCTCAGCCGCGCACAGTCGTGATATTGTAAAACTGCAAAGGTAGGGTTATGAAATTCAAGGCAAATGTCATGGATGAAGCGCAGCTGGAGAGATCTCTGGCGCGGATCGCACATGAAATCATCGAAAAGAACAACGGCGCCGAGTCCGTGTGTCTGCTCGGAATCAAACGACGCGGGATTCCTCTGGCAGAAATCCTGCATGACAATATCCTAAGGTTTGAAGGTGTCGATGTGCCGGTCGGGCATATTGATATTTCCCTGTACCGGGATGATCTTTCGGAGATCACCGAAATGCCGGAGACATCGGACTGCCGCATTCCCGTCAGCCTGAAGGATTATACCGTAATCCTCGTTGACGATGTGCTTTACACGGGGCGTACGGTGCGGGCCGCGATTGAGGCGGTATTCTCGCACGGCCGGCCCAATGCCATCCAGCTGGCGGTTCTGATTGACCGCGGTCATCGGGAACTGCCGATCCGGCCGGATTATGTCGGAAAGAACATCCCGACTTCAAAGAGCGAACTGGTCGCCGTAAAGATCGCCTCGATCGACGGAGAGACCGGAGCCGATCTCTATGAAATCGGAAGCTGAGGCATGTGTTTACTGATGATGGGAAAGGAGAGACTATGAAGCCGATCATTTTACTGCAGTCAGATTTTTCATTAACCTGGAGTGCGGTCGCAACTATGAAAGGGGTGATCAAGCAGGTGGATCCCGAACTGGAAATCCATGATCTCTGTCATGATATCCGCTCGTTTGATCCCTGGGAAGCGAGCCTTTCCCTTGCCGCATGCGAGCCCTACTGGCCCAAAGGCACGATCATCGTATCCGTGGTCGATCCCGGCGTCGGCACAAAACGACGGGGATGTGCGGCGCTTCTGAAAGACGGAACGATTGTGATCACACCCGACAACGGAACTCTGACCCATCTCAAGGAGACTCCGGGGATTGCCGAAGTGCGGGAAATCAACACCGAGAGATATCATCATCCCGGTGCCGGCTCCGGTGTCTTTGACGGCAGAGATATCTTCAGCTACTGCGCCGGACTGATCGCTTCGGGCAAAGCATCCTTCACCCAGATCGGAGAACTCTATCCGGTGGAGTCGGTGGTGGAGTGTGAGGAGTATCACATTCATCCCGAGATCACCGACCACAGCGCCAGGGGATTCATCATGACCGGACTTCCTCACTTCGGCGGGATAGAGATTAATATCACCAACGAGCAGTGGAAGCGCACCGGCTTTGAACTGGGAGATCAGGTGAAGGTCCTGATCGGGCATGCGCGGATTCCGGTCTTTGAACAGGAACTGCCTTATGTGAAATCCTTCGGCTTTGTGCCGAAGGGAAAACCGCTGCTCTACTGCGGGTCTTCCGGCTTTCTTTCCATCGACTGCAACCAGGACAGCTTCATGAACCGCTATGGGATCGGCACCGGCAAGGACTGGCAGATCTATCTCGGAGAGGCGGCGAACAAAAAGAAGAAATAATCGCAAATCACAAAATTTCCCACAAATATGACATATTTCTGAAACTTTCGGGATTTAGTATATAGACAATCAAGGAACGAACGATCCTTGTGAAGACCGGATTCCCTTTCCCGGCCATACATAAATCCCCTTTGTAAGTGATGTGAAAACGAGAGAAAAGCCCTGATGATCAGGGCTTTTCTCTTGGAACAGGGAAAAATGAAAGCCGCTTTCCGAAGAAAACGGCTGAGCTTATCAATAGACGATATGGGAGGAGAGATCCTCGACCGTCGGCAGGAGCTCCTCAATCTTTGAAACGCTGAAGTTTACGGCAACGGGAATCTTCTCGCCGTGAATGTGCTTGTCAACGGCACAGTAGTAGAGGAATCTTGCATAGGTGACGATCCGCAGCTTGGTCATCAGCTGATCCACCTGTTCCTGATTGTGATCGCAGTAGATGTCGAGAATCTTGTTGAAGAGATCCTTTGTCGCCCCTTTGGGCAGACCGAAGAATCGTTCCGAATCCCCGGGGTCGAGCTCATCGAAGCCGACATACGGGCTGTAGAGACCGGAGAATTCAAAGATCGGATCGCCGACACAGAGGGTATCCATATCGATCAGAAGACTCTCTTCATTCTGCACAAGGACGTTCTTCATATGGCAGTCCGCGTGCAGCATATGCCCGTTTTCGGGAATCGCTTCGATCATTTCCTTTAACTTCGCAAAGGTTTCGGGGGACAGATACTGATCGATATAACCGATCTGCTTGATGGTGATGTCCTTCTTGGAAGGAAGCTTGCCTGGTTTGGGGCGTGTCCCATGGACGATCTTGAGCAGCTCCGCAGTCATCATGGCGATGTCATCGATGGTTTTCCTGCCGCTGAGCAGAAGGGTGTGATAGCTGTCGGCGTTGAGGAGCTCGAACACCGAACCGTAGAGACCGTCATCCACCTGGACGATATCATAGGAAATCGCGGTAGGAACACCGAGCACGAAGGCCGTGCGGGCAAGATCCTGTTCCCGCTCGATTTCCGGAAGGGCATTGGGATTGCGGAATACCTTGACAACGGTTTCATCATCATAACGATAGACAATGCCGTTGGCACCGGCGCCGATGATATCACATCCCTTGACGGAAATGTGACGGAAAGCCTTGCGGATATTGATCATCTCGGTAAATCCTGTTACCTGGAAAATATCGTAAACCGAGGTGGAAGTATTGATAATCGAAAGGTTCGGGACTGATTTTTTCAGGCGAAGAATCACCCGGAGTCCGGCACTGGAAAGATATTCCAGATCGGCACAGTCTATGACAGCCGAAGTCACGTCATGCGCTTCCTCCAGAATTTCCTTCTCGACGATCGGGGCACTGGTGCTGTCGATTCTCCCTTTCAGATATATTTCGAGATTCTGACCGTCTCGATTGAATGATACAAACTCTGACATAATTTTCCTCCGTTCCGGAAAGCCAGAGGCTTTAACCCCTTACTAAGATTATATTGGACAAACGGCACAGAATCCATAATGAGATTGCGAATGTGTTCCCGGTGAGCGCAAAGTACGGAAAACCTCATTATGATACGATACAGATACAGGCGGGACAAAAACAAAAACCGCAGAATCTGCGGTCCTTGTTTGAATGGGGCGATTGATGGGACTCGAACCCACGAATGCTGGAGCCACAATCCAGTGTGTTGACCAACTTCACCACAACCGCCGCAAGCATTTCGATTATAGACTAAAGAAACGAACACCGCAAGCCAAAACTTCATTCTTATGAAGAAAAGTGGAATTGCCGAAGGAGGAGACCACGACCATACCGGAAGCGCTCGAACGCCTGAACCGATCCCGGTTCCGTTCTTCCTTCCATCTGAAGGCGGAACAGATCCGCTATATTGATCAGAAGGGAATGGATACGATCCGCTCGCACTGCCGGGATTTTGTGAGGAAAAAACTGGCGGACAGTGAGCCGGAGAATGACGGAAAGCAGACGCCGATGAAAGGCCATCCGGTCTTTCTCGCCATGCACGCCTGCGGGTGCTGCTGCCGGGGGTGTCTTGAGAAATGGTACAGAGTGAAACAGCATGTGCCGCTGAGCGAACTGCAACAGGAGAAGATCGTCAACCTCCTGATGGCGTGGATCGAACGCGAAGTTCAGAAGTATGAGGAAGCCGGTCGGCGGGAAGGAGAACCGAAGTGAAACCGGAGCCGGAGATAGCTGCCCTTCGGATCGGCGAAGAGAAGGGAACGCGGATATTGCCCGGCTTCCCGATGGGCTGATCGTGCGGACCATCCGATCTTCCATTCATGCATGGTCATGATAAAAAATAAGAAAAAGAAAAACCGGCTGAGAGAAACCGCAGAGGACCAGCATGCGCTGATCCCCGGGAATTCTGTTCTGCCGGTTTTCGTTTCGTTTTCCGGTTCAGTGAATCAGGAAGTAGACCGCCATGACGGCGTTGAGCAGGATGCCCAGAGAGGATTCATATCCGTCTTCCTTGCGGATCTTGGCAAAGATGCCGAGGCCCAGTCCGAAGATCGAGAAGGCGAGAAGGTAATTGCGGACATATTCGAGAATATAAGTCCAGACTTCCTTTTCCATGGAGATGAAATCCGATACCGAGGAAGCGCCGATGTGGGAGACCACGGTGTAGAGAAATGCACCGAAGGCCACCGCCGCAAGACTTCCCGGAATCAGCGCCTGGGCAAGACCGGTAAAGAGAGAAAAATTGGAGAAGATGCGCCTCTTCATGATCAGTCTTCGATATATACCCGCTTCATTACAACCGGTTCCACCGGTTTGTCCTGGAATCCGGTTTTTACCGATGCGATCTCATCTACCGCATCCATGCCTTCCACGACTTTTCCGAACGCCGCATAGCTTCCGTCGAGATGCGGTGCGTCCTGATGCATGATGAAGAACTGGCTGCTGGCGCTGTTGGGATCCATGGCTCTTGCCATCGAGATCACGCCGCGGGTGTGGCGGAGGGGATTGTTGTATCCGTTGGCCGCAAATTCGCCGCGGATTTTTTCCTTACTGCCGCCGGTGCCGTTGCCCTTGGGGTCACCGCCCTGAATCATGAAGCCGCGGATGACGCGGTGGAAGGTCAGGCCGTCATAGAAGCCTTCGCGAACCAGCTTTTCGAAGTTGGCTGCGGTAATCGGTGCGGCTTTGGGGTCGAGCTCAATACGGATCACACGTCCGTTATCCATTTCAATTACTACCATCGTTTTCTGTGTTCCTTTCTGATCAGCGGGATGCGGTCTGGTTTACATTCTGGTTGTCATCCGAGAGAATATCGGAGAAATCCGGTTCTTCTTCCGCCCAGGCGGGCCGGGGCTGTGACTGGGGTGCGGGCCTTGACTGAGGTGCGGGTCTCTGCCGGGCCTGGTTGAACCGGGCCTGCTGGGCACCCAGCGGCGCGGAGTCGTCCATCCGGTTCCATTGGCGGCGAAGAGCCTGGGCTCTTTCGTTGTCCGCCTGCAGGCTTTTTTCGACTTTTTCCCGGTGGAGAAGCGCCTTGATGTAGTCAAAGGTCAGATAGATATCCACTGCGAGAAAGCCGAGCATCATCAGACCGAGAATAAACATTTCGCCGTCCAGCATCAGGATCAGGCCGATCATGACCATGAAGAAATCACCGAAAATCATGAAGTAGGACAGAAGACGTTTGTTTTTCAGTTTCATCACAGTACCGCCTTTCCAATCATAAATATTATCACACTTATTCCACAGAGTTGAGATATACGGCACTGACCTCGGGAATCTTTTTCAGATCGCCGATCAGCTCATCGATCTTGCCGATCATGCCTTCGGTGGAGACGGTGATGATGACCGCCGCCTTGCCGGCAACCGGCACCGACTGGGAGATCGTGATGATGCTGGCATTGGCGGAACTCAGCCGCCCGAGCACTTTTCCGAGGCTGCCCGGTTCATCCTTGAGGCTCAGAGAGAGGCTGGCCTTGTTTCCGGGGCCGCTTTCGTTCATGCGAAAGACATAGTCTTTGTATTTGTAGTAGGTGTTCCGGGAGATTCCCGCTTTCATGACCGCTTCCGTCACGGTTTTCGCTTCCCGGGATTCGAGGAGCTCGCGGGCGAGGATGACCTGTTCGTAATACTCCGGAAGGATTTTCTTGTTTACGATCAGATAGCTTCCGGCCATATCATTTACCAAGCAGCTCAGCACCCCGTCCGATCTTCGGCTCCATGATCTTCCAGTGATCGGTCAGGGAGAAAATGTCTGATTTTGCCGCCTCACCCAGATATCGGTCTGCGATCAGAAGGCAGGTGGAGCCGCTGCCGCTGATGACCAGCACGCCGCCGCTGTCTTCTTCCGCGGTTTTCTTCACGGCGTCAAACCCCGGAATCAGGGTCCGCCGGTAGGGCTCGTGGATCTCATCCTTTGCGGCTTCCCTGAGCAGGGCAATGTCTCCGCATCGTAACGCTTCCGTCATAAGCACCGCCTTGCCGGCATTTGCGGCAGCCACATGCCGCGGGTAAGCGGCTGGAAGAATGCCGCGGGCTTCTTCGGTGCTGATTTCGACATCGGGAATCAGAGCCGTAAAGCAGAGCGATTCATGAATCGGCAGCTGCCGGCTGATCCAGCCATTGGTTCCCTTCATGTTGGCCGTCAGACCGCCGTAGACGGCCGGGGCCGCATTGTCGGGATGTCCTTCAAGATCTGCGGTGATCTGAAACAGCCGGTCATAGTCGATCTTCTGCAATGAGGCAAGCGCAGCGAGGGCGCCGGCCGCATAGAGGGAAGCACTGCTTCCCAGCCCCCTTGAAACCGGGATCTCGCTGTGGACGGAAAGATGGAAGTTTCCCTGTCCTCCGGCTTTGCGGTAAGCCTGTACAAAGAGGTTGTCCTCATTGCAGTATCTCTGATCCACCCCTTCAAAGGACAGTTCCTTTGCTGTGGTCACTTCATAGGTGTTGTAAATATCCAGCGCCAGCCCGAGGCAGTCAAACCCGGGGCCAAGATTTGCGGAAGTGGCGGGAACTCCGATCTTAACCATTGGAAAGCTCCTTCATTTCCCCTGCGATCACGGCAATGCCCTGATCCTTTTCAATCACGGTGTCAAACCGCTCGGGCAGTGTCTTTAACTCCGCAAGACCTTTGGGAATCGAAAGGCCGGAGAGTTCTGAAAGCCGCTCCATCGCTTCAAAGTCATCTTTGATTGGCGAGGCGTCAATGCAGGCAAGGACATCTCTTGAAAACTTGAACGGGCTTGCGGTGGAGAGCACCGCCGCATATTCTCTGTGTCCCTCTTCCCGGTACTGATGCAGGGCGGACAGGGCAACCGCGGTATGGGGATCGATCAGGATGCCTTCCTGTTGGTAAAGATTGCGGATTTCCTTTCGGCAGTCTTCTTCCGAACACCAGAAGCCGCTGAAGGTATTTTGAATCGAAGCGAGGAGAGGAGAAGGAACGGTGTAGCTTCCCGTTTCATCCAGCTGCTTCATCAGGGAGCTTACAAGCTTTGCGTCATGGCCCGATTCGAGATACAGAAGCCGTTCGAGGTTGCTCGAGATCAGGATGTCCATGCTCGGAGACATCGTCTCATGGAAGGGACGGTTGCGGTTGTAGGTGCCGGTTTCGAGGAAGTCGGTCAGAACGTTGTTGGAATTGCTTGCGACAATCAGCCTGCTTACCGGAAGCCCGATGCGTTTTGCAAGATAGCCGGCCAGAACATCGCCGAAGTTGCCGGTCGGCACCACGAAGGCAATCTCTTCGCCCATCTGGATCTTTCCCTGCTTTACCAGGGAGAGATAGGTGGAGTAATAATAGACGATCTGAGGGACCAGGCGGCCGATATTAATTGAATTGGCGGAGGAGAGAATGACGCCGGAACAGGCGGACTTCACTTCTTCGCTTGCGAAGGCGGCCTTGACAATGCGCTGGCAGTCATCGAAATTGCCGTTGATGCCGATCACATTGACATTGTCCCCGCGGCTGGTCTTCATCTGTTTCTTCTGAATGGGGGAGACGCCGTTTTCCGGATAGAAGACGGTGACATGGGTGTTTTTCACATCCGCAAAGCCGCTGAGGGCAGCCTTGCCGGTATCGCCGCTGGTCGCGGTCAGAATCGCGACAATACCGTTCTGTCCGCACTGTTCATAGGCACTCGTCAGAAGATACGGCAGGATCGTCAGGGCAAGATCCTTGAAGGCACTGGTGGGACCGTGCCAGAGTTCGGTAAAACATCCGTCGGAAAACGGCTTTACGGGGACGATTGCGGGATCGTCGAATTTCGCATCGCAGTACGCCGAATTCACACAGGTTCGGATCGTCTCTTTCGGAAAGTCATCGAAGAACGCCGAGAGGATGGTTTCGGCAATCTCCTGATAGGACAGAGCCGAAAGATCTGCGGGATCGATTCTGAAGTTCAGTTCTTCGGGAGCGAAAAGTCCGCCGTCCCCTGCGAGTCCCCGGACAATCGCTTCGCGGCCGGGACTGATGATATCCGCGGAGCGTGTGCTTGCATATCTCATATCAATTCTCCTTGTAGGAATGTCCCTGTCATGATACTATGTTCGTGTTTTGAAAACAACTGTACTTCATACGCAAACAGAACAGGAGGGTTTTTATGAAAATCGGATTGCTTGGACATGGAGTCGTCGGCGGCGGAGTCACAGAGATCACAGATTCCTGCAAGGTCAGAAAAGTCAGAAGGCTCGAAGTGACGAAGATCCTCGTCAAGGATGAATGGGAACTGACAGATCCGCGGTGTACGCAGAATGCCGAGGAAATTCTCAACGATCCGGAGATCGAAGTGATCGCCGAATGCATGGGCGGGATCGAACCTGCGCATACCTTCGCCGCAAGAGCGCTGGAATCCGGCAAGCATGTGGTTACCTCAAACAAGAAGATGTTTGCGACATGTGCCGCAGAGCTTCTCGGGCTTGCGAAGGAAAACGGTGTCAGCGTCCGCTATGAGGCTGCCGTCGGAGGGGGAATCCCGTGGATGAGCAATCTCGAGCGCACCGAACGGCTTGAACCCGTGACCTCCTTCCGGGGCATATTCAACGGAACAACCAACTATATCATCTCGCGGATGGAGGAGACCGGTGCTCCGTTTGCCGAACACCTCGCCGAAGCGCAGTCCCTCGGATATGCCGAGCGCAATCCTGTGGATGATATCGACGGACATGACGTCCGCTATAAAACCGCATTGACGGCCCTCAAGGCGTTTCATACGATCGTAAATCCCGATGAGATTCCCGTCATGGGCATCCGGACCATCTCGCCCGGGGATCTTGCCTGGGCAAAGGAACATCAGATGGCCGTCCGGCTGTTCGGATACGGCAAGGCCGGGAAAGATGCGGTCACCCTCTGGGTCATGCCGGTCATGATTTCCGCAAAGGAGGTCTTTGCGAACATTCAGTCGAACTTCAATGCGATTGAATCCGAATCGAAGACACTGGGCAAGGCGGTATTTGTCGGACAGGGCGCCGGCGCGCTTCCCACTGCCCATGCCGTCGTCCAGGACCTTCTGGACATCTATGAAGAGAAAGACCCCCGCGTTGGCGAACTGGTGAATCTTCCCGTCGTCAACAGCGAAGAGAAATGGCAGTTTTATATCCGCACCGCAGTTCCCGCATTCTTCGCGGAAATCGCAGCGGAACAGGAAGGAAATGTCGTGTTCACCCGTGAGCTGTCCATTCAGGAGATGTTTGAACTCCTGAAGGAATGCGGCGATGAGAGTGTGTTTGCGGCAGTGGTGATGAAATGATCAAGGTAGCGAAATTCGGCGGCTCCAGCGTAGCCAATGCGGAGCAGTTCAGAAAAGTAAAAGCAATTATAGAAAAAGACAAATCCCGCCGGTTTGTGGTCTCCTCTGCCTGCGGCAAGGAATCCAACGAGGACCACAAGGTCACGGACCTTCTGTTCCTCTGCGAGGCGCATATCCGCTTCGGGGTATCGTGCGATCCGATCTTCGATCAGATCGTCGCCAAATACACCCGCATCAAGAATGATCTGGGCCTTGAGATGGATCTCGATTCGGAATTCGACAAGATCCGCAGTGTTCTCAAGCGCGGCATGAGCACCGACTATCTCGTCAGCCGCGGTGAATATCTCACCTCGAAGCTGCTGGCGGAATATCTCGGCTTCGACTTCGCCGATGCGGCGGAGGTCATCGCCTTCCGCTATGACGGCTCGGTGGACATGGACCGCACCCGGCAGCTGATCGAAGACCGGATCGGGAAAAAGGGTCTTGTGATTCCGGGCTTCTACGGCTCCCTTCCCAACGGCGTGATCCGGGTCATGAGCCGGGGCGGCAGTGATATCACCGGCGCCATCGTCGCCAATGTCGTAGGCGCGGATATCTATGAGAACTGGACGGATGTCAGCGGCTTCATGGTCGCCGACCCGCGGATCGTGAAAAAGCCGATCTCCATTCCCTGCATCAACTACAGCGAGCTTCGGGAGATGTCCTATATGGGCGCAAATGTGCTTCACGATGATGTGATCTTCCCGGTGAAGTCCCGGAATATTCCGATCAACGTCCGCAACACCAATGACCCGGACAATCCCGGAACACTGATCATGGCGGACTGCACGGAACAGGACAGGATCAATCCTCCCCACTGCATCACCGGCATCACCGGCCGCAAAGACTTCACGGTGATCACCATCACCAAGATGCATACCAGCACCGAAGTCGGCTTCCTGCGCAGAATTCTTTCGATCTTTGAGGATTACCGCGTAAGCATCGAATCGGTGCCGAGCACCGTCGATACCTTCTCGGTGATCGCCGCCACCAAAGAGGTGGAGAACTGTCTCTATGACATCGTCGGCCGGATCAGGGAAGAACTCAAACCGGATGATCTGCGGATAGAGGACCATCTGGCCATGATCGCCGTCGTCGGCAGAGCCATGAAGAATCAGCCCGGCATGTCGGGCAGACTCCTGTCGGAGTTTGGCTCCAATGAGATCAACATCAAGGTGATCAGCCAGAGCTGTGATGAACTCTGTATCGTTGTCGGTGTCGACAACCGCAATTTTGAAAAAGCGATCAACTGCATCTATGACAGATTTATCGCGGAAGAAAAGGAGAGCAACTGATGAAAATAGGAATTCTTGGCGCGACCGGCGCGGTCGGCCAGCAGATGCGCCAGTGTCTGGAAGAACGGAATATCAACTGTGATGAACTCAGACTTCTTGCCAGTGCGAGAAGCGCGGGAAAGACCGTTCCCTTCATGGGCAGAGAGGTTACGATTCAGGAAACCACCCCGGAAAGCTTTGAAGGACTCGATTATGTCCTGGGTGCGGTGGAAGCCGATGTCGCAAAGGAGATGGCTCCTCATATCACCAAAGCCGGTGCTGTCTTCATCGATAACTCCAGCGCCTTCCGCCTCGAAGCGGATGTACCGCTGGTAGTGCCCGAAATCAACGGGGAAGATGCCCTGCATCATCACGGCATCATCTCCAACCCGAACTGTTCCACGATCATCACTCTGATGGCGATCGCTCCGATTCACCGGGTGTCGAAGATCACGCATCTTGTCGCCAGCACCTATCAGGCGGTATCGGGTGCCGGTGTCAACGGCATGAAGGAACTCGGCGATGAGGTCGAGGCAATCCGGACCGGTAAGCCGGTAGAGCCGAAGGTATTCCCGGCGCAGATCGCATACAACTGCATTCCCTGGATCGGCAGTGACACCGGAAACGGCGTGACCACCGAAGAGGCAAAGCTCGGCAATGAAGGCCGCAAGATTCTCCACAACCCCGATATGAAGGTCAGCTGCACCTGTGTGCGGGTGCCGGTATACCGCTCCCATTCCATCTCCGCATCCCTCTCCTGCGAAAGGAAGGTATCGATTGCGGAAGCGGAAGAGGCGATCCGCAAAGCAGATGGCGTAAAACTGGTCGAAGAAGGCTATCCGATGCCGCTTGATACCTCCGATCAGGACATCGTCTTTGCCGGCCGGATCCGCAATGACGAAGCGATCGGCGGCCTTACGGTATGGTGCTGCGGCGATCAGATCCGCAAGGGTGCCGCAACCAATGCCGTAGAGATACTGGAATATTTACTCTCACATTGAAGAAATATGGTAGAATAACGGCAACTGATAAGCGAGGAATCGAAATATGCTGAAACGTATGATTGGAGCTGCCATCGCAGCCGGTGCCGCAATCGGAATTGCGGCTGCCGTAAAGCTCATTCTTCAGAAAGAGGAAGAGGAAGAAGAGAGCGAAGTGCGGTTTATTTCTCTGAAAGACGGCGAGGAAGCCGATGAAGAGAAAAAAGAGGAAGAAAAGAAAGAGGAGTACAGCGAAGAAGTGCTCGAAATCGCGGAACTCTATCCTTATCTGGATGTGAAGTTCATCGCCGAGCAGTTCGGAAGAAACGAAGCATTCAACGAACAGTATCCCGAAGACAGCCTGATCACGATTTCCCACAAGGCGAAGTTCGAAGATGCTCAGACGATGAATTCCTTTGTCAAGATCGGTGAAGACAACGGATACGGTTCTGAGATTCTGAATGAAACCGAGGTCAAGATCACCCGCAAGCTGTTTACGGAAGACGGTGCGATCCTGTCCGACATTTTCAATGTCGCAAACCAGGTCTCCTGCCTGAAGGGTGTTTACGAAGGATACAACATCGAACTCTGAAGAGAGAAGTTCACTACGAAAAAAGCACGGTTTCGTGCTTTTTTCGTATCTGACAGGGTTTAAGTGAAAGACATGCCAGGAAAGAGGAGCGGCAGCTGAGGGAGAAGCGAATCTGTCTGAATCAGGCCGCAGAGACAGAAAGGAAGGAAAACCATGTTTGATCTGATCATTCGCAATGCAGAGATTTATACGATGAACAAAAACCGCGATATTCTGAAACGCGGCTATGCGGCGGTAAGCGGCGAGAGGATTGCCGAAATCGGGGAGGGAGAGCCTCCGGAATCCCATACGGCAAAAAAGACGATCGACGCGGAAGGGATGATATTGTTTCCGGGATTCATCAATACGCACATTCATATCTTCCAGTCCTTCCTGAAGGGACTGGGGGCGGATCATCGCCTGATCGAGTGGCTGAACCTCTCCGCGCTTCCCTATGGCACGGTCATGACTCCCTTGCAGCATAAACTGGCGGCACAGCTGGCGTGTATGGAAGCGCTGAAGAGCGGCTGTACAACCCTCTGTGAATTCTTCTATACCAATCAGGATCCCGAACTTGCCTGGGCATGCATCGAAGGGATGAAGTCAACCGGCATCCGCAGTGTGTTCATCCGGACCTTCCAGGATACCGGCGAGGACTACGGCATGCCCGCGATGTTTATTGAGCCGGCAGAAAAGGCCATGCGGGAGGTGGATGCCCTGAAGAGCCGGTACAGGGAAGATGACATGTTTTCGATCTGGACCGGACCCGATGTGACCTGGTCGACGACGAAGGAAGGGTATCAGACGATGCTGGACTACTGCAAAAGCAGAAACGTCCGCTACTCCATGCATATCAAGGAAACGGAAGTGGACAACAAGATGTGCTTCCGCGAATACGGCAAGGATATCGTCGATCTTCTGGAAGAGATCGGATTTCTCACGGATAAAATGCTTGCGGTCCACTGCGTCAACCTGACGGAAGCGGATATCCGCCGGTTTGCGGAGTACGGCGTATCCATCAGCCACAACCCGGCCCCGAATCTGTATCTGGGTTCCGGCATCGCGCCGATTCCGGAAAGCCTGAAGGCGGGAGTCAACGTTGCCCTGGGCACGGACGGCGCCGCCAGCAACAACTCCACCGACATGCTTGAGACGATGAAGCTGGCAGCTCTCATGCAGAAGGGAATTCACCGCGACGCCGCCGTGATTACCGCCCCGGACATCATTGAGGCGGCAGCCCCGGGCGGGGCGCGGGCGATCGGTATGGAGGAAAAGCTGGGAAGTCTTGAAGCAGGAAAGAAAGCGGATATGATCCTGTTTGATCCAAGGCACCTGAAATCATTTCCCAACCATGATGCGGCCGCGACCACAGTCTATGCCTCGTCCGAGGAAAACATCGACACCACGATCGTAAACGGGGAAGTCGTATATCACAAAGGCGTCTTTGCGGGCGGGCTCAGCGAGAGCGAACTGGTCCGCGAGATTGCGGAGGAAGTCGAAAAGATGAAAGCAAGTATTACGGTATAAGACAAGCGGCAGGTACCTGCACAGCAAAAACCGATATCAGAATTCTCCAGGAAGCGGAGCCCGGCTCCGCTTTCTGTTTCCGGTGAGGCAGGCCGGCCATGGCCTTTTTGCGGCGGGATTGTTGTATTTATGGGACTGATTGGTATAATGAGGAAGATTTTGAGAAAACGACTATGAAAGCTGTAGAAGTAGAAAAACTGACATTCTCCTATGATCAGGAGACCAATGCCGTTGAAGATGTGACCTTTTCGATCGAAGAGGGAAGTTATACCACCATCATCGGCCATAACGGAAGCGGCAAGTCCACCGTTGCCAAGCTGATTACCGGCCTTCTGGAAAAGAAGAGCGGCAAGGTTGTCATCGACGGCCTGGAGCTCAACGAAGACAACCTGTACGAAATCCGCAAGCGCGTGGGCATCGTCTTTCAGAACCCGGACAACCAGTTCATCGGTTCGACGGTCAGGGATGACATTGCGTTCGGCCTCGAAAACCGGTGCATCCCCCAGGAAAACATGGATGACATCATCAACGAGTTCGCGGAAAAAGTGCGGATGACGAAATATCTGGACAAGGAGCCTACCCGCCTTTCGGGCGGCCAGAAGCAGCGGGTTGCGATTGCCGGCATCCTTGCCATGAAGCCGAAGATTCTGATTTTTGACGAAGCGACCTCGATGCTCGATCCCCAGGGAAAAGACGAGATCAAAAAGGTGATCCGCAATCTCCATAAGGACAGCACTCTGACGATCATCTCGATCACGCATGATATCGAAGAGGTGATCCACGCCGACTATGTGATCGCCTTACGCAAAGGCCATGTCGCGATGAGCGGCACACCGCAGGAATTGTTTGCGGATACGGACCAGGTCCGGAAGATACACCTCGAGCTTCCGTTTGCCCTGCGCATGCAGGAAGCCCTGGCAAGAGAAGGAATACATCTCGGAAAAGAGATAACGATGGAAGGACTGGTGGAAGAGCTGTGCCGATACGATTCGAAAAGGTAAGTCATGTATACAGTGACGGGACGCCGTTCCGCTATGTGGCGCTGGAGGATGTCGATCTCGAGATCAGAGAGGGCGCTTTCACCGCGGTGATCGGCCAGACCGGTTCCGGCAAGAGCACTCTTGTCCAGCATCTCAACGCCCTCCTGCTTCCCAGCAGCGGCACCGTCTATGTCATGGACCGGCAGATTATCGCCGGCACCGAACCCAAAAAACTCAAGTCTCTCCGCAAGGATGTCGGACTGGTCTTTCAGTTTCCCGAATATCAGCTGTTTGAGGAAACCGTGCTCAAGGATGTCGCCTTCGGCCCGAAGAACTTCGGGGCAAGCCCGGAGGAAGCCAACAAGCTGGCGCGGGAAGCCCTGCGGAAAACCGGACTGGATGAAACGTTTGAAGAGCGTTCGCCGCTGGAGCTTTCCGGCGGCCAGAAGCGCCGGGTTGCGATTGCCGGCATTCTCGCGATGAAGCCGAAGGTTCTCGTGCTCGATGAGCCGACGGCGGGGCTGGATCCCGCCGGGGCGAAGAAGATGATGGAACTCTTTGCCTCCCTGCACAAAGAGGGGACGACCGTGATCATGGTCACCCATGACATGGAACAGGTATTCCGCTATTGCGAGGAAGTGATTGTCATGGAAAACGGCAAGCCGAAGATCCAGACCGATATCAAAACCTTTTTCAGGGATTCCTCTCTCTGCCGGGAACTGAATATTCTTCCGCCGGCTCTGATCCGGATGAAGGATGCGCTGAGGGAAAAGGGATATACCGTAAGCGATGACACGGTGGATATCAAAACACTGGCGAAAGAGATCGCAAGGCAGGTGAAGTCTCATGGATAACATAACGCTCGGGCGGTATATACCGCTGGATTCCCCGGTCCACCGGCTTGACCCGCGGGCCAAGATCGGGGCGATGCTTCTGATGCTTATAGCGATCTTCATCCCCGCCGGCTGGATCGGCTATGCCATCATCTTTGCCGTCGTCACCTTTATGGTCTTCCTCTCCAAACTCAGCTTCACCTATATCTGGAAGTCCATGAAGCCGATGCTGTTCATGCTGGTGTTTCTTCTGATCATCAATGTTCTGGTGGTGCATACCGGAACCGTATGGCTGGAACTCGGGCCGATCAAGGTGTATTCCGACGCTGTGATCCAGACCCTCTACATCGTGGTCCGCCTGCTTCTGATGATCATGATCACAACCTGTCTTACCGCGACCACCAAGCCGCTGGATATGACCCTCGGCATTGAGGATCTCCTTCAGCCGTTTGAAAAGATCGGGGTTCCGAGTCATGAAATCGCGATGCTGATATCGATTGCCCTGCGGTTTATTCCCGACCTCATCGATGAGACGGGACGGATTATGAAGGCGCAGGAGTCAAGAGGTGTCGATCTCAAAGAGGGAAAGCTGAATGAGAAGATCATGGCGATCCTCTCCCTGATTGTTCCTCTGTTTGTCAGTGCCTTCCAGCGGGCGGAAGATCTTGCCAATGCGATGGAAGCCCGCGGCTATCAGCCGGGCGTCCGCCGCACCCGCTACAAGGTGCTGAAACTGAAAGGACCGGATTATCTGCTTCTGGCCGGGGCTGTTCTCGTGCTTGCCTGCATGATCTGGCTGGCGTACTTTAAATGATCCGGTATAAATGCACGGTTGCCTATGAAGGCAGCAGTTTCTGCGGATGGCAGACCCAGAAAAAGGGAGATTCCATACAGGAAGCGATCGAAGAGGCAATCCGGCATCTTACAACTGAAGAGATCCATATCCTGGCTTCCGGAAGAACGGATGCGGGCGTCAATGCCCTGGGCCAGGTTTTTCAGTTTGACAGCAGACTGGATCTTACCGAGCGCAAGATGATGGGAGCCCTGAACGCCTTTCTTCCCGACGGGATTCACATCATGAAGGTCGAGAAGAAAGACCGCCGGTTTCATGTGCGCTATTGCGTGCGGCTAAAGCAGTATGACTACACGATCAACACCGGTCCCTATGATGTGTTTTCAAGACATCATGCCTACCAGTGCCCCTATCCCCTGGACATCGCAAAGATGAAGGAAGCGGCGCAGGTTCTCGTCGGGACCCATGATTTCACCTCGTTTAACTCCAACACCCTGCGGGAAACCCCCGATCAGGTCAGAACCATCTATGCGATCGAATTTCATGAAAACGGTCCGTTTCTGACGATCTCCTATACCGGCCGCGGATTTCTGCGCTACATGGTGCGGATGATGACAGCCCAGCTGCTCGAAGCCGGCCGGGGAAAAATCACCCCGGACGATGTCAGAAAAAAACTGGAGGCGAGATCCAAGACGGTATCGCGCAAAAATGCCCACCCGGAAGGTCTGACCCTGGTGAAGGTGGACTATTTTGAAATCATTGCGCTTTCTCCGAACTGTACCGTCCGGGAGTTCCTCGCCGAAGACGAACTTCCCGAAGGACTGACGCTGGAAGAGCTGGAAGCGGACGTAAGGGAAAAGAAGCTTCCCCGCATCTACGGCCTCTTCGAACGTCACAGCGGGGAGAACTTCGGGATCTGTGTGATCGGTCCGCATGGCAGTGTGATCTCGGGGCTCGAACATGCGGAAAAAGAAGAAGCGCAGAAGATTCTGGAAGGTCTCAGAGAGTATCAGAGCAAAGAGGGAATCCCGGCAAGGATCGCGGTGATGGAAACCGATTCCCCGCGGAATCCGGACGAAATCCGCCTTCGGGAAGGTGAAAATGAGAAAAGCGGAGTCAAAACACGCAAAACATCAAAGAAAACCACAAACTGAAGCAGAAAATGATTGACGCGCACGGCTGCGTTGCCTAAAATAGGTTTTGGCTCTTTTCAGCCGATTGTGGCCCCGGTAAAACCACAGGAGGAAAATTTGAAATGATGCGTCAGACAACGATGATCAAACCGAGTGAAGTCAAACGCACCTGGTATGTCGTGGATGCGGCAGACTGCACTCTGGGAAGACTCGCTTCTCAGGTGGCTTCGGTTCTTCGCGGTAAGAACAAGCCCACTTATACCCCGCATGTAGACTGCGGTGACTATGTGATTGTAGTCAATGCGGACAAGGTTAAGATTTCCGGTGATCAGGACGAGAAAAAGTTCTACTACAGCCATTCCATGTATCCCGGAGGACAGCGTGTACGCTCCACCAAGGAAATGCGTGAGAAGTACACCGTCGAATGGGTGGAAAAGGCAATCAAGGGAATGCTCCCGCACAACAAACTCGGAAATGAGATGCGCCGTCACGTCTTCGTATACGAAGGCCCGGATCATCCCCATGCAGCTCAGAAGCCTGTAGAGCTGAAGATCAAGGATTAAGGAAAGGAGAAAGTACAGACAATGGCAACGAAGAAAAAAGCGGCAGTTACCTACATCGGTACCGGACGCCGTAAACAGTCCATCGCCCGTGTCTTTATGACTCCTGGCACAGGCACGATTACAGTCAACGGAAAGTCTCTGGAAGAATACCTTCCCCAGGCAACGCTGCGTATGATCGTTAACAGCCCGCTCGTAACCACGGAAACACAGGGCCAGTTCGACATTAAGATCAACGTCTTAGGCGGAGGCTACGCCGGCCAGGCAGGTGCGATGCGCCACGGTATTGCACGTGCACTGCTCGAAGCAAGCGAAGACTACAGACCTGTTCTTAAAGCGGCAGGATTCCTGACCCGTGATGCCCGCGCGAAGGAACGGAAGAAGTACGGCCTCAAAGGCGCAAGACGTGCTCCTCAGTACTCCAAGCGTTAAGTTTTGGCTGAAAGAAACCCTGATCATGATCGGGGTTTTCTTTTGGGCGATGAAAGACCTGTCAACTGACGAGCGCTTTCACCGCCTTTTGTTTTTCCGGAAATGGAATATAATATAGAAGGCTGTTAGTACTGTCTAACCGTAGGGGACTGTTTCGTCCTCCGGGACTTCCTGCCGAAAGAAAACAAGGTACAGAACGGAATGGACTGCAGT
The DNA here is from genome assembly GCA_017536885.1 of Solobacterium sp. GTDB lineage: Bacteria > Bacillota_I > Bacilli_A > Erysipelotrichales > Erysipelotrichaceae > Bulleidia. The sequence goes on along the minus strand of JAFWCM010000173.1, from coordinate 3,377 downwards.
ATTCCACATAACGGTTAGTTACTACTAACAACTGTGAGAGGTATTTCATTCGGTGATCCATGGAAACGGATGCCGGAAAACAGATCTGAGGGAAAAGGAGAACAGCGGAATGAGTGAACTGAAAAAAGACAGCGTGGAGAGAACGTTGTGCATCCCCCTCTGGAGCCGGGCGATCGCTGTAAAGAAACTTCCTCAGATTCTGCCGGATCATGATGCGGTTCGAATCCTTCGCGAGATGGGTGAAACCAAACCTCCCACCGTCCTGTATCACCTGGAATGCGGTGCCCTGGCAGGTGCGGTCCGTCAGTATGACTTTGCCTGTGAGATCCGTGACTATCTGAACGATCATCCCCTGGCATGTATCGCCGAACTCGGCGCCGGTCTCTCGTGCCTGCGAAGACAAGTGAAGAATGAGACCAGTCCATGGATCAATATCGACTTCCCGGATGTGATCGCCTGCCGGGAAAAATATATTCCGGCCGGAAGGCTGGAAAGGAACATCGCCGGGGATATCACAGACCATAAATGGTTCGAAGAGATTCCGTTTGAAAAAGAGAACGGCGTGATCTTCCTGGCCGCAGGGGTCCTGCATTATCTGACCTATGATGCGGTGAGAGCACTGATCTCTGATATGGCCCGGTGCTTTCCCGGCGGACTGTTCGTCTTTGACTATATCAGCAGGAAAGGCAGGGCGGCCGCAGACGCACAGATCCGGATGACGAAGAACAAAGCGAGAATGAACTTCACCATGGAAGATGCGGAAAAGGAACTCACTGCCATGAGCGGCAAGGTTTCCAGGGTCATTACGAAGAGCTATCTGGAAGGCTATCTGACCGAAGACATCCGGTACAGCTGGCTCACGAAGCAGTACATCAGGTCCAAACGAGATAAATACTTTGTGGCTCACGTTGAGTTTGCCGGGGAGTAAGCGGTTATGAAGAAATATGAACAAAAGACAGATGAAGGCTGGGAGAGAAGGAAAAGCATATGAGTAAGTTTGAAGGTGTCGCAGATACCCTGTACATCCCCCTGACGGCCCGGATCTATGTATCCGAACACTTTCCCGAGTACTTCAGGGATGATAAGGCATTGTCTTTGAAAGGCGAGATGCCCTATGAAGAGATCGCGTCAAAGTCCGGCGAGTACTTTCAGATGGCCGGGGCATGCCGGTTCTATAACACGGATCAGATGATAAAGGCGTTCATTGACCGGCATGAGAAATGCAATGTTATCAATGTCGGCTGCGGGCTTGAAACCTCTTATTTCAGAATCAAACCGGATCCCAAAAAAGCGGTTTTCTATGAGATGGACCTGCCGGAAGTGATCGAGACAAGACGCAGGGTTCTGGGAGAAAGTGAAAATGAGATCCTGATCCCCGGTGACATGTTTGACTTTGCCTGGACGGAAGGCATTGATCATAGTCTTCCCGCACTTGTGACGGTGATCGGTGTCTTCCAGTATTTCGAAGAAGAAAAGGTGATCGGCTTTCTGAAGCAGCTGAAACGAACGTTCCCGGGGGTGGAAGTGATCTTTGACGCCATGACCGGCAAGGCGATCAGAACCGCCAATGATTACATAAAAAAGACCGGAAACAACGACGCAGAGCTGCACTTCAGCACCGATCACGGCCAGAGCATTTCACAGAAGTGCGGCATGAAGCTTCTGGAAGAACGTCCTTTCTTCAGCGACGCCAGAAAGCAGCTGAAGAAGAAGCTGAAGCTCTATACCCGCATTGCCATGAAGGTCGTGGATGAGGGAAGCAGGCGCGGATTCCTGGTCCATCTGAAGGGGTAAGGCATGGAAGGTGGGAAATTCGGAAAAGAAAACAGCCAGAAGATCGTACTGGTCCCCGGCAATAGGATGACCTGGCGGCAGTTTGCGCAGGTGATCCCCCGCAATCAGTGCCGGCTTTATAAAACGATCCGGGACAGAAAGAAGCTGCCCTGGCTGCTGAAGCTGTACACCCGCAGCGATGACGCATCACTGATTGCCCGGTTTTCAGCAGTGCCTCAGAATATCACGCTGAAGACGCTTGAGAACTGTGCGGAAGAAGGGCTGCGGCTCTGCCGGGAGATCGATGCCTATGTTCCGGATCCGAATGCAAAAGCCGCGGTCTCTTACGGGGTAAAGGAACCGAATATGAAGAAAGCCGTCCAGAAGCTCAAAAGAGCATTTCCTGCCCTGGAGATTCATCCCTCTGAAGGCTTCGGGCATGGGGAGATCATTGCCCATCCCAAACGTATGGAAGAAGAGATCAGACGGTTTATCAGCAGCTGACGCGGAAGGAAAAAGAAAGGATGGTTCGGATGGAAAAGAAATATCATATTGAAAAAAATACGGTTCAGGAAACGCTGATCATCCCGCTGTTTGGACGGCTGGTGTGTTCCGAGCACTATCCGGCGCTGTTTTCCGATCCGGAGGCAAAGCGGATCTGTGACTGCCTGGACTATGACTTCGCAGAGAAACGAAAAAAGATGGAATCTCCGGCCGGTCTTTTCGGTGCACTGGAAGTGGCGCAGAGACAATACGATCTTCGCTGCGAGGCACAGGCATATCTGAAGGACCATCCGAAGGCTGCTGTCGTAAATCTGGGCTGCGGTCTGGATGACACCTTTCGCAGGTGTGATAACGGCCTCTGCCACGGCTATAACATCGACATGCCCGATGTGATCCGGGTGCGGAATGACCTGCTTCCCGCAAAAGAGAGGGAACAGAACCTTGCCAAAGACCTGAATGATTTCAGCTGGATGGATCAGATCGATGCCGCGGACGGTGCTGTGTTTTTCGCCGCAGGCGTTTTCTATTATTTCCGGACAGCCGATGTAAAAAAGCTGTTTCAGGCGATGGCAGAGCGGTTTCCCAGGGCTGTGCTGGTCTTTGACTCCTGCAATGAGCGGGGCGCAAAGCTGATGCGGAAGACATGGCTCAGAGAGGCCGGGATCACGGATGTCAGTGCTTATTTCTCTCTGGAAGACGAGTCGGAGCTTCGCGGGTGGAGCGACCGGTTTGCCTCCGTGTCGGCCAGAAGCTACATGCGCGGTTATCGGGATATCTATGAGGATGTGAACCTGTTTCACAAGCTGATGATCCGCTTCTGCGATACGGCAGTGCGGATGAAGATCGTAAAGATCGTTTTCGGAAGCTGAGAGAAAGGATACTCTGCCGGATACAGAACCATCATTTTCCGGCAGGATGACGTCAGGGCGCTTCTGTTACAGAAAAGCAAAGGAGATGCGGATATGGCAAGAAAAGATTCGGAACACCAGAAGAAAAGCATGAGCCTTCTGTTTCGCGGGAAAGCGATCTTCAAACCGCTGAATACGGGATGGATCGATGAACACGCCGCCTGCGTGCGGGAGTGGGTCGCAAACATCTTT
>JAFWCM010000172.1 GCA_017536885.1 Solobacterium sp. | reverse complement strand
TTTCGTGCGCGCAGTGAGCGCACGTTCTAACGGGTGAAAGTCCCCAGCCCGCCCGGCAGTGGGAAGGGCACAGCCAAAGCCAAGGGTGTCCTCGGTAACGGGGAATCTGAAGAAAGGCGGAGGCAAAACACTGGCCTGATACATCAGAGGCTGATCTGTGTGGGCAAGGCTGCGAAACAAGTCAAAGACCCAATTACTGCACGGAAACACAGGGGGTAATTATGTATCGGGTATAAGTGAGAAAGAATGTGTGAGTACCTGCGGAGATCCTGTGGACGCAGAGAGAAGGAATTCCGACTGCGGAGTAAAGCTTGTCACAGGAAGTCAGCAGAGGGCATATTAAACCGGTAATGATACGGCACTGAGAACAATCAGCCCGCCCGGGGAAGGCCTGAACCTGACCGATGTCAGTAAATGAAAGTCACTGAAGCGGAGGGAAATGAGCACAAAACATCTCTGTGAAGAGATGGCTGAACGGGGAAAGATAATGCGGAACATGAAGGATATCCGGGAGCGCTCAGCCGCTGAAGATCACTGAAAACAACGACATCAAGGCTTTGACTGGAAAGGAGGAGAAAGAAATGGGAATGCTGGAAGAAATCACTGCACCTCAGAACATGGCATTGGCGCGCCAAAGAGTCAAGAGGAATAAAGGCTCAGCGGGCATCGATGGGATGACGGTACAGGAACTGGACAAGTTCTTTATGGAAAAGGGAGCGGAGATCCGGCAATCCATAATGGATGGGAAATACCGTCCCCAGCCAGTCCGAGGGGTAGAGATACCCAAGGACAACGGAAAGAAGAGAAAGCTAGGTATGGTGACTCACTCGATATCAAGAACTTCAGCGAATATTTCGGCGATGACCTGGTGGATGTGGCGTGTCTCAATCCGCCTTATGGTCGTGTAGCATCTGAGGGTGATAAGCTCGCTTTTCCGGCAGATATGCGTTCTTCTGAGACTACAGACCTTTTCGTTGCATTAACCGTAAAGCGTCTGAAGAAAAAAGGACGTGCGATTATTGTCGTTCCGGACGGTTTCCTGTTCGGTACTGACAACGCAAAGGCTGCTATCAAGAAGTATTTGATGAAGGAGTGTAATCTGCATATAAGGATTTTATTCTTCATAAAGTTGTCGCAGATACCTATAATGCAGAAAGCCGAAACGTAACGGTAGAGGCCAGGACCATATGCAATTCCATTATCCACTCATATGTATGGAATCTTGCGTATAGTGAAGGAAAAAAAGGAGCAGCAGGCCTTTTGACAGCGTCTGACAGAGAAAAAGATAAGAAACTGTATTTCGTCACAATAAGTGATTGGATCGATTACATCAATTACTGTTAAGAAAAGTGCAATGTTTGATTACGGCTTTATCTGAAACTATGATGGAGAAAAGGAGAACCATCTATGGCAGAATCTCAAAACATCGAATATAAGGAATCCTGGCGCGACGAATACCTGAAATGGGTATGCGGCTTTGCCAATGCCCAAGGCGGCAAGATCTATATTGGCTGTGACGATAACGGGAATGTTGTTGGAATAAACAATTCCAAAAAGCTTTTGGAAGATATCCCCAATAAGGTTCGCGACGCTATGGGAATTATAGTCGGAGTGAATCTTTTGGCCGAGGACGGCAAAGAGTATATCGAGATTGATGTGCCTTCATATCCTGTCGGGATCTCCTGCAAAGGGGTATATCATTACCGCAGCGGGAGTACAAAACAGGTTCTGACCGGCCCAGCGTTGGAAGCATTCCTGCTGAGAAAGCATGGGGCAACCTGGGATAATTCTCCGATGCCGGCATTTACCATGAATGATGTCGATGATAATGTTGTCGCTGTATTTAAGAAGCTTGCCGCGAAGAAAGGGCGCATTGATTCGAGCCTGTTGGATGAACCGAAGGAAGTTTTGCTGGATCGGCTTCATCTTGTGAACGGCAATTATCTGACCAATGCAGCAATGCTTCTGTTCAGCAAAGACCCGGAAAGATATCAGCTCGGAGCTTTCCTGAAGATCGGTTATTTCGAAACGGACGCAGATCTTCTTTATCAGGATGAGATACACGGGTCTCTTTTGGAGCAGGTGGATAAGGCAATCGAGCTGATTTATCTGAAGTATATGCGCGCAAAGATATCCTATGAAGGGATACAGCGGATCGAGCGCTATTTTGTACCGGAGGCGGCTCTCCGTGAGGCATTGTTGAATGCCGTCTGCCACAAACAGTACCAGTCCGGCGTCCCGATCCAGATCAGCGTATATGAAGACAGATTGTATGTTGGAAACGTCGGAAGTCTGCCGGAGGATTGGACGCTTGAAAAGCTTATGAACAAACATACTTCAAAGCCTTACAACCCGAATATTGCCTATGTTTTTTATCTCGCCGGATTTATTGAAAGCTGGGGACGTGGTGTTGAAAAGATATGTAACGCTCTTAGAGCTGAAAACTTACCGATGCCGGAATACACCGTGAATCCCGGAGATATCATGATCAAATTCACAGGACCGGAAGATCGAATAATCAGGGTGACTGATAAGGTGAATGAAAAGGTGAATGAAAGGGTGAACGTTCACGTTAATGAACGGCAAAGAGAATTGCTTTCCTACCTTGTTCAAGATCCCGGATATACCGTATCCCAGTTGTCGGAAAAGATGCAGGTCAGCAGAAAAACGATTGCCGGATATTTGAAAACGCTGAAGGATAAGGGAATCATCGAGCGTATCGGTTCTGCAAGAAATGGACATTGGGAGATTAATTAGACCAGTTATTAACCTTTCGGTTGGTGATTTAATTGGCGTTTAATGATTGTCTTGCTATTATTAACAGCCGTCAGGGAATCAGTGGCTTTACACTGCTTGTGGAACCGGAGAAATTGTCGCTGTTGAGGATATATCAGGCAATTGCAGAGACAGAAGAAGTTCATGTGTTTGATCTTCATCAGAATCCTAATGATGAGTGCATTGTAGGCCGACATATTCAACCGGTTATAAATTAGCGGCGAAAAAACCCATAGCTTAGACTGGTTCCTGTAAGGCGTACAGAACATTGACATTTCTGATAGGCCTTACAGGGGCCCTTTTTCATTTCAAAGCAATACGGAAAATGGAGGAATAAATCTGAGATGACAGAAAAAAATCCCAACTTTTAGAGATCTAAAGTTTACCCACGGATGTCCCCCGCGAAGGATGTCCCCCCCATGAAATTTGGAGACCCGCTGCAGAAACGCTGTAGTTACAAGGCTTTTTCTATGTTCTGACGCCCTTGGCAAACCCAGGTTTCAACCGATGCGCAACGCCGCTTTTCGGACCGTAAGGAGGTTCAAATGAGAATGTCATTATGGACCATGAGGACGATAAGTGAGGTTGTTGCATGATAATAGGTAAATCGGATTTTAATGCTGCAATGCCCTGACAGACGCTGCGCAGATATCTGTGCCGTTACCTGGTGAATCAGGATGTCCTTACGCAAAGAGATGATTTCTCTGGCTGGCTTTTTGTCATCCGCTGAGTGTGATAATCCCATGGGAAAAAGAGATTCCGTCCTGATGCGGTTTGGACAGGAAAGAAAGATTCGGCTATGATGCAATTAGATACGACGCATGGATTGAGAAAATAATACGGAACGCTGTCTTTCTTCTGTGGGAAACGGGGGAATGGATGGGGCCGGATTGTTATGAAGCGGGAGGAAATGATACTCCGTTTCCCTGCCGCAAAAATCTGTGAATCCGCGCGGATGATTCCCTGCATGCGCACCACCTTGCGGCCGGCGGGATGCCTGTCTCAGGATTCCGTTCAATCCGTTAGGTTCATGCAATTCAATTCGTGAAACACGCATGTTTATTTGCCTCCCGCAAAGGTGCGTCAGGCACTTTCCGGGAGAATAGGACCCAGAAAACAGTGCAATGAGAAGGTGATACTATGCTGTTTCTTCAGGAACATCAGCTGAACATCATGCTGTTTATGAGCGGAATCTGCGGTATTCTCGCTGTTCTGACCGCGATTCCGAGAACCCTGTCTCCCAAACGCAAGAGCATCCTGGCAATGATGGAAATTGCTTCGATGTTTCTGCTGCTGTTTGACCGGGCTGCCTATCTCTACCGGGGAGATCTCAGTGAACTCGGCGGTATGATGGTTCGTTTCAGCAACGGAATGGTTTATTTCATGCAGGTGTTTATCCCGCATCTGGTTACACGCTATATGTATGATCTTTTCCGTGAAGAGGGGCGGCTTGGCTTTGCCCCGAAGCGGCTCAGGATCTGTGAAGGGCTGTTTTTTGCCGGCACGGCGCTGGTGATCATTTCGCAGTTTACCGGTCTCTATTACACATTTGACGAGATGAACAACTATCAGCGGGCTCCCGGGTTTGTTCTCTGCTATATCATTCCGCTGGCGATGGTTGTTCTTCAGGAATCCGTGCTGATCCAGTACCGCGATCGTCTGGACCGCGTGCTTGCGGCCGCCATGATCATAAGCATCGCGCTTCCGACCCTCATGTCCTTTGTGCAGATCTTCTGCTATGGTCTCTCGCTTACCAATATCACCATGGTGTTTATGGTGATTGTGTTTTTCATCTACGCTTTGAGTGAAATGAACCGAAGCGTAGAACAGGCACAGAGAAATGAAATTGAATCCTACAAGGAAGCCGAGCGCAGAGAGCGCATCATGTTTGAACAGACCTCCGAAGCCCTTGCCAATGCGATCGATGCCAAAGACAGATACACCCATGGCCATTCGGCCCGGGTGGCATTGTATTCCAGAAAGATCGCGGAGCGGGCAGGCTATTCGAAAGAACAGTGCGGACAGGTATATTATGCCGCGCTTCTCCATGACATCGGAAAGATCGGAATCCATGAAGATATTCTCAACAAAGAGGGGAAACTGAGCGATGAGGAGTTTGCCGAGATCAAAAAACATCCCGTCTACGGATATCAGATTCTCTCCGGGATTCACCAGTCCCCGTATCTCAGTATCGGTGCGCATTACCATCATGAGCGCTATGACGGAAGGGGATATCCCGACGGGCTGAGCGGGGAGGAGATTCCTGAATTTGCCCGGATCATCTCGGTGGCGGATGCCTATGACGCAATGACCTCTTCCCGCAGCTACCGAAACTCCATCCCCGCCGAAAAAGTCAGAGAGGAACTCGTGAAGGGTATGGGAACCCAGTTTGATCCCCGCTTTGCGAAGATCATGCTCGAGATGATCGACGAAAATGATCTTCCTCAGAAATAAGACAGAAACCGCACCGCCGGCAGGGGATCCTCCCTGATCGGCAAGCATTAAACTATTGTTCTCATCAGAGAAGAAAGGAAACCCATTCAATGATTGAACCTGAAAAAATCGCCGAAGCCGCGAAGATGATGGAAGACGAAAACTGGGCATTCCGCATTTATCTCAAAACCCATGCGGATCCCGATGAACTCGACAAGCAGTTCAGAAGACTTCATGAAGAACTGTTTTCGAAGTATGACTGCAATGCATGCCGGAATTGCTGCAAGCAGTTTTACGGTACCCTCAGCGAAGAGGATCTGTCGCGCTGTGCCGGACACCTTGGCATGGACCCGGAAGAATTCAAAACAAAATACTTTGTTCTCAACCCAGCGGGAACCTATGAGACAAAACACAAACCCTGCGATTTTCTGCAGGAAGACGGCT
>JAFWCM010000171.1 GCA_017536885.1 Solobacterium sp. | reverse complement strand
TGAAGCGGATGATTCCGAAGAATGCAGTGCTTGCGGATATCGGAACCGATCACGCGTATCTGCCGATCCTTGCCGTCAGTGATCATACGATTGAAAAGGCCTATGCGTGCGATGTCGCACCTGGGCCTTTATCACAGGCAATGGAAAACATCGAAAAGGCAGGCCTGCAGGATCGGATCTCCGTGATCCTTTCCGACGGCTTTGAAAATGTGCCGATGGATGTCAGCGCCGCCGTGATCGCGGGCATGGGATACTATACCGCGGCGGAGATTCTCGAACGGGCGGAAAAGCGGCTCGGGTTACTGACCGACATCATCGTGCAGGTCAATCAGGATGTACCGTTATTGCGCAGATGGATCAGCGATCGGAAATATCGCATCAAAAAGGAACTCTCGCTCAAAGAGCGGGGCAAGTACTATACGATCATCGACTTCGATACAAGAACATGTGACAGCTATCCGGAGGAGGTGATCCTGTGCGGGGATCCGGACGTCCATCTCGATCTTTCCGCTTGGAAGGAAGAAGTGCGGTTTCGGATTGAAAAGACGGAGGAAATCATCTCGAAGCGCGGCGGGGATGAGGCGCTGGAAAAGGAATGCCGGCTGCGAAGAGACGCACTTCAGAGCCTTGCGGAAAGTCTTAAGCAGTGAGCTTTTCTTCAAAGCTGCAGATTTCTTCGCAGAGCGTAAAGCATGTATAATAACTTCTGGCAGAAAACAAAGAGACAGGGAGGGTCTGGCTATGAATGAAATTATCCTGGTACTGATCAGTATTCCGATCGGAGTGCTCACTTCGACGATCATGCGCTCTGTCCTGCAGGTTCATGAAAAGGAAAAGGCGCGCAGTATCGTCCTCGGTGTGATCGGGGCGGTTCTAGGAGGTCTGTGGGCCAGCAGCGTCCTGCCGGATATTCTCTATTCCTTCATCGGTGCCGCGGCAGTGCTGTTTGTCTACTACAAGATCATCGGCGGCGGAAACCGGTATTAAACAAAGATACTCATCGAAGGGCAGTGCAGGCTGTCCTTTTTTCATGGACGGAACCATAAAAAAATCCCGTGAGGATCACAGGATCGGGACAGAACGCATCAGGCGCTGATGGAATTGACAGCCTTCGCAAGACGTGACTTCTGACGTGCTGCGTAGTTGACTTTTTTGATTCCGTCGGAAACCGCGCGGTCGAGAGCGGCGTTCGCTTTATCGAAAGCAACTTTCGCGGCTGCGGCGTCTTTTGCGTCTACGGCTTTAAGAACGTTCTTGATCGCGTTCTTGACTTCAGTTCTCGCAACGATGTTTTTTCTCTGAGCCTTCACATTGGTCAGAGCACGTTTCTTCTGAGACTTGATATTTGCCATGCCAAACCTCCTTTTCAGTTCAAACATTTGGATTATAGCAAAGCGTATTTTAAAAAGCAATCAGTTTCAGGTATAATTGTCGCATTGCAGGAGGGTGTCATGAACGATCTGAAGGTAGTTTTTTTCGGTACGCCGGACTTCGCCGTATCCGCACTGGATGCGCTTTTGGAAGAGGGATACCAGGTCATTGCGGCAGTATCTCAGCCGGATAAGCCGGTGGGAAGAAAGCGGGTGCTTCAGAAGACCCCGGTAAAGCAGTACGCAGAAGAGAGGGGAATTCCCGTGATTCAGCCGGCCCGGCTCAGGGAAAGCCCGGAAGAAGTGCTGGCATTTGACCCGGATCTCATCGTGACCTGTGCCTATGGGCAGATCGTTCCCGATGTCATCCTTCATGCCCCGCGTTACGGCTGTGTGAACATTCATCCCAGTCCGCTTCCGAAATACCGCGGCGGGGCCCCGGTGCAGCGGGCGGTCATGAACGGGGATGCAATGACCGAGGTGTGTCTTATGGAGATGGCTTCGAAGATGGACAGCGGCAGAGTGTTTGCGCGAATCCCGGTCGAAATCGGCAGTGATATGACCGCTTCGGAACTCTTTGAAGCGCTGAAACCGGTGGTGAAGCAGGCGATTCATGAATATCTTCCGAAGATCATCGACGGCACGCTGCGCGGGGAAGAACAGGAGGAAAGCAAGGTGGTTCTTGCCCCCAACATCAGCCGTGAAGAGGAGAAGATCTCGTTTCAGAGCGAAGCGATGCCGGGATTGTATAACCACATCCGGGGACTGATCGAGGAACCGATGCCCTATGGCGTTCTTGAGGGCAAACGGATCAAATTCTGCCGCGCCGCAAAAAAAGACGGACAGCCCTCTGAAGAAGCAGGCACCGTGATCGGGTTTGTCAATGGAGCGATGGAGATCGCCGCAAAGGGCGGAACGCTTCTTGTCTATGAACTTCAGCCGGAAGGCAAACAGCGCATGAAGGCATCGGATTATGCCAACGGTGCCGGCAGGGCAGCTCTCGGAAAACAATTTGAGTAGGGAAAACACATGGATCAGAGTCATATTCGAAATTTCTGTATTATCGCGCATATCGATCACGGCAAATCCACCCTGGCGGACCGCATTCTGGAAATGACGGAAACCGTCAGTGAGCGGGATATGAAATCCCAGCTTCTGGATGAGATGGACCTGGAACGCGAGCGCGGCATCACCATCAAGCTGAACGCGGTTCAGCTCAAATACAAGGCAGACGACGGACAGGAGTATCTCTTCAATCTGATCGATACCCCGGGCCACGTCGATTTTACCTACGAAGTCTCAAGGTCACTCGCGGCATGCGAAGGGGCGGTTCTTGTCGTGGATTCCACCCAGGGCGTGCAGGCGCAGACCCTGGCGAATACCTATCTTGCCCTCGATAACGATCTCGAAATCATTCCCGTGATCAACAAGGTGGACATGGTCAACGCGATGCCGGAAGAGGCGAAGAAGGAGATCGAAAACATCATCGGCCTCGATTGTTCCGAAGCGCCGCTGATCTCGGCCCGGACCGGCCTCAACGTCAAAGAAGTGCTCGAACAGATCGTGCACAAGATCCCCTGTCCCAAGGGAGACCCCGATGCGCCGCTGCAGGCGCTGGTGTTCGACAGCTTCTATGACAGCTACCGGGGCGTCATCGCCCTGGTGAGAATCCGCCAGGGGTCCCTTTCCGTGGGGGATAAAATCCGCTTCATGGCAACCGATGCGGAATATGAAGTTACCGAAGCGGGAATCCGTAACCCGCGGGAAGTGCCGCTCAAAACCCTGCAGTGCGGGGATGTCGGCTGGTTTGCGGCTTCGATCAAATCCATTCAGGACGTACGCGTCGGTGATACCGTAACCTCGGCGAAAAATCCCGCGAAGGAGCCGCTGGAAGGATACCGCAAACTGAATCCGATGGTGTACTGCGGTCTTTATCCGAGCGACGCCGCAAAGTATGAAGACCTTCATGAAGCCCTCGACAAGCTCAAGCTGAACGATGCGAGCCTGCAGTATGAACCCGAGACCTCCCAGGCGCTGGGATTCGGATTCCGGTGCGGATTCCTCGGTCTGCTTCACATGGATGTCATCCAGGAGCGGCTGGAGCGGGAGTATGATCTCGATCTCATCTGTACGGCGCCTTCCGTCATCTATCACGTCTATCTCACGGACGGGACGATGCTTGAAATCGACAACCCGGCCAAGATGCCGGATGCCTCGAGAATCGATCACATCGAAGAGCCCTATGTCAAAGCCGAGATCATGACGAGCGATCCCTATATCGGCGCCGTGATGGAATTGTGCGCCAATAAGCGCGGCATCTATTCCGGCATGGAGGTCATCGATACCGGCCGGAACATGCTGGTATATGAGATTCCGCTCTCCGAGATCATCTATGATTTCTTCGACCGTCTCAAAAGCTGTTCCAAGGGATATGCAAGTCTTGATTACGAACTGATCGGATACCGGAAGGAAGACCTCGTACGCATGGACATCCTTCTCAACGGCGAGCCCGTCGATGCCCTGTCGGTGATCATTCACCGCAGCGAGGCCTATCAGCGGGGCAGCGGCATCACAATCCGCCTCAAGGAGCTGATCCCGCGCCAGCAGTTCGAGATTCCCGTTCAGGCCGCGATCGGCGGCAAGGTCATCGCCCGCACAAACATCAAATCCCTGCGCAAGAACGTGCTTGCCAAGTGCTATGGCGGCGATATCTCGCGAAAGCGGAAGCTGCTCGAAAAGCAGAAGGAAGGAAAGAAGCGGATGAAGGCGGTCGGTTCCGTGGTCATCCCGCAGGAGGCGTTCATGTCCGTGCTTTCCCTGGATGACAATGAGCGGAAGTAATCCCGTCTCGTTATACGTGCATGTACCGTTCTGCCGCAGCATCTGCCATTACTGCGATTTCCGCCGGCAGATCTACCGCAGGGAAACAGCCCAGGCATGGCTGGATGCGCTCGAAGCGGAACTGAAGGAAACCCCGCGCGCAGAGTCTCTCGAAACGATCTACATCGGCGGGGGAACCCCGAGTGCTCTGGAAGAGGAAGAGCTTGCGCGGCTGTTTTCATTGCTTTCTCCCTGGGCGGAACATGTGAAGGAATACACGATGGAGATCAACCCGGAAACGATGCGCAGACCGCTTGGCAAACTTCTGCGGGACTATGGCATCAACCGCATCAGCGCCGGGCTGCAGAGCGTTTCCCCCCGTCTTCTGAAGCTGACGAACCGCAAAGCGGGAAAAAATGAGACGGAAGCGATGGCGAAGATGTTAAGGGAGTATGGGATTGACAATCTCTCGCTGGATCTCATGTATTCTATGCCCGATGAAACAATCGATGATCTTTCGGAAAGCATCGATTTTGCGGTTTCCCTTTCTCCCGCTCACCTCTCCCTGTATTCCCTGACGATCGAAGAAAACAGCGTCTTCGGAAAGCAGGGGGTCAAAGCGCAGGAAGAAGACATCGAAGCCGACCGGTATGAATACATCGTGCGGCGTCTTCAGGAACTCGGATATCAGCAGTATGAGATCTCCAACTTCGCTCATCCCGGGAAGGAGTCAATCCACAACGTCAATGTCTGGAACTATCATGACTTCATCGGGATCGGCTATGGTGCCCACGGCAAAGACGGGGATCACCGCTACACCCATGCGGACAGCCTGCGTGCATACCTCAGCGATCCGCTGTACAGAAAGGTGACTCCCTTAACGAGAGAAGAGCGGATGTTTGAATCCCTGATGATGGGCATGCGGCTCAAATGCGGCATGGACCGTCATCTGTTTCAGGAACGGTTCGGAAAGGATGTCACGGAAGTCTATCCCCGGACGATCGAAAAAGAGCGGAAGCTCGGCATGATTGCGCTGAGTGATGATTATCTTTTCTGCAGTGACAGGGGATATTTTCTTCTCAACAGCGTACTGGAAGAATTTCTTGAGGAGGCAGACCTATGACAAAGCCAGGGATCAGAGCGGTATTTCTCGATATGGACGGAACCCTGATCAGTTTTAAAACGCACCGGATCGCAAAGTCCGTGTTTGACTCGCTTTCAAAACTGAAGGAAAAGGGGATCCGCCTCTTTATCGCCACCGGACGTGGAAAGGACGGCCTTGGGGTCCTCGAGGGGTTTCCCTTTGACGGCTATATCACCCTCAACGGCCAGTTCTGCTTTACCGATGATGAGGTGCTCTATGAAAACACCCTGAATCCTTCTTCCGTCGAACTGCTTCTCAGGGAAATAGAAAAGGATCCGGTTCCCGTCGGCTTTCAGTTGCGCGAAGAGCGGGTGTTCAATTTCCGCAATGCCCTGGTGGATGAGATCCATGCGATCACCAACAACGACGACGCACCGGCAGGAGACATTTCCGGCATCGCCTCCAAACCGATCTATCAGTGCATGGTATTCATGGATGAGGAAAAGGAAAAAGAGCTCCTGAAAAAACTGCCGGACTGCCACAGCGCCCGCTGGTATCCGACCTTCTTCGACCTTTCGCCCAAAGGCGGAACCAAGGTGAAGGGAATGGACCGGTTTCTGAGGCACTTCAATATCCCCCTGGAAGAAAGCCTTGCCATCGGCGACGGCGGCAATGATCTCGAGATGATCATGCATGCAGGAATCGGCTGCGCCATGAAAGAGTCCAACCCGGTGCTGTTCGATCACGCCGACTACGTCTGTTCCGATGTGGAGGAAGAAGGGGTGACGGACTGTTTCCGCCATTACGGCCTGCTGTAAGCTTCGCTTGAAATCAGTAACCCGGAGACAGAGATACCATGCATGCCATGGTTCTTCTCTGTTTTTTTTCAGGAAACTGCGGGGAAATGATGCGGCAACAAAAAAAACACTTGAAGCGGGAAGGAGCGCATGCTATTGTAGTTAGGCTTTCGTGCTGGGTTGTACGCATCTCCAACGTCGGCTCGGCAGGGAAGGACGGAAAGAAAGAAGGAGAAAAAACATGCTTGAAAAAGAAACAAAGGAACGTCTGATTAAGGAATACGGCCGCAAGGACGGCGACACCGGTTCGGCGGAAGTTCAGGTTGCTATGTTAACCGAGCAGATCAACCGTCTGACGGTTCACATGCAGGAGAACAAAAAGGATTACAGTTCCAACCGCGGTCTTCTCAAGATGGTAGGACGCAGAAAGAATCTGCTTGAGTACCTCAAGAAGAATGATGTCAACCGGTACCGTGAGCTCGTAAAGAAGCTCGGCCTCAGAAAATAATCAGGTATCCGAAAGGCAAAACGCAGAGAACGCTCCGGTTATTCCGGGGCTTTTCTTTTTGGAGGCTGTTCCTGAAAAATGTGGGGACACGCACCGCAGACTGACGTTAAAATAAAAGGGATGAACGGGACGCTTCTGAAAACGGCATACCGGCTGATTCGGACAACGAGGGGCCGGTTCTTTTCGCTGACCGCAATCGTCATGATCGGCGTTGCGTTTTTTGTCGGTGTCTCGGCTTCTTCCCTGGTCATGGCGGATTCTGTTCAGGTGTATGACGACGCAATGAATCTCAAGGATATCACGATCTATTCCGGATATGGATTCGATGAGGCGGATATCGATTCGGTGCGGAAGATGGACGGGGTGATTGCCGCGGAAGGTGCTCAGTTTACGGATGCGTACGGAAGCGACGGGCAGGAGAGTGTCGTTACGAGAATTCACTCCTACCGGGAGAATGCGGAGATCAACCGCTTTGTTCTGAAAGAGGGACGAATGCCGGAAAACGACAGGGAAGCGCTGGCGGAAGCGGGAACAGATCTGATCCAGGGCTTTGCCCTGGGAAGTGAGATCAGCCTTTCAGTGCCCGACGGGGATCTTTCCGATGCCCTGCATCATACCCGGTTCAAAGTCGTGGGAACGATCGATACCCCGGTCTACCTCAATGAAACCAAGGAGAACTCAACCCTCTCCAACCAGTACATCAGAACCTATCTCTATGTTCCGGAAAGCGCCTTTGCCTATGAGGATTTCTATACCGAGCTGAATGTTCTTCTCAAAGACGGCAAAAGCTACAACGAATTCTCCGACTCCTATTTTGATTACGCCGCAAGGCAGAAGGAAAAAATCGAAGTGCTTGCGGAAACGCAGGCGGATCATCGCCGGGATATCATCGTGAAAAAAGCCAGAGAGGAATATGACAAAGGCATGCAGAAATATCTCGACGGCCGGAAGGAATTCGAAGAGAAGGTCGCGGACGGCGAAAAAGAGCTTGCGGTTGCCGAGAAGAAAATCATCGACGGCGAGAAAGAACTGAGAAACGGCATTCAGGATCTGCAGGCCGGAAGAAAAGAACTCGAAGAAGGAAAAGCTCAGCTGGAAGAGGGAATCGTGAAGCTTCACGATGCAATGCGGCTGCTGGAAGAAGGGCGGATTGAAGGAGAGAAGCTCCTGGAGGAAGCCCGGGAACAGATCGCGGAAGGATGGAAGACGCTGCAGGAGGGCATAAAACTCTTCGAGGAACAGAAGGAAATATACCTCGAACAGAAGGAACAGCTCGAACTTGCACTGGAAATGCTCAACCAGCCGGTGATCCAGCCGCACGACACGATTGCGCAGGACATCGAGATCCTCCCCGAGAAGGTGAGAGAGCTGGCGGTGAAGTTCGTGGCTCTTTTTGACATTGACCCCGAAACGGAGAGTATCTATGATCTGACGGATGCGTTCCGGCAGAAGACCGCGGATCTTGCGGTCATGAATGAAGTGATTGCGGAAGTCAGAGCGCAGTATGCCGAAGATCATCCGGGGGAAGAGATCGGGACCTATGGCCAGCTCAAAGAGCTCATGGGGGATAAGGATCCGACCTTTCTGAAGATTGAGGAACTGCTCGAGGACTGCGAGGCAGCCGACGATACACCGCTCTGTGAGTTTGAGGCCGCAGTGGATTTGACTTCATGTGCATTGGCCGAAGGGGCGGACATCATCGAGGCGATTATACGGGATGCGGTTCTTCCGGATTGGATCACAATTCGTACGGCCGCCCTGTTCAGCGAGGATATCCTGACGCTGGCGGAGGGGCTCGGGTTAGATGAATCCGATACGATCGGCGATCTGCGCACCGCTGTCAAAGAGGCTGTCAGGATGATAGACGAAGGCCTCGCCGAAGGAGAACGGCAGCTCAGGGAAGGGCTCGAAGAACTGAAGGATGCGGAACGGCAGCTGGAGGACGGCGAAAGGGAACTGGCAGAGAAGCTGGCCGAAGGACAGGCCGAGATAGATGACGGCTGGCGGCAGGTAGAGGAAAACCGCGGAAAGATTATCGACGGCGAAGCCGAACTGAAAGATGCGGAAGGCAAGATCGCCGAGGGAAGAAGAGAGCTCGACAAAGGACGTAAGGAACTGGCCGAGGGCCGCGATGAACTCGAAGAGGCGAAGGCCGACGGTCTTAAGGAACTCAGCGAGGCCAGGGAGGATCTCGACAAAGCCGATCGGGATATCAGAAATCTCGAAAGCGGAAGCTGGACGGTGCTCGACCGCTCCATGCATTATGCCTCGGAAACCTACCGCGAGACGGTCAACCAGATGAAGGCGATCGCGGCGATTTTCCCGCTGTTCTTTCTTGCCGTTGCGGCGCTGGTATGCCTGACGACGATGACCCGGCTGCTCAGCGAAGAGCGCACCCAGATCGGCGTCCTGCAGGCTCTGGGGTATTCGGGAACGCAGTGCGCGATGATTTACCTTTTGTATGCAGGCATGGCGTCACTGATCGGGTCGATCGCCGGGGCGGCATTGGGACTGGCGGTGTTCCCGGCGGTTATCTACAACACCTGGCGGATGATGTACATCCTGCCCGGGATGGTGGTGCGGGTGCCGTGGCTGCTTGTGATCGCAAGCGTACTGGCCTTTCTTGTGATGATGCTGGGGGTGACGCTCTATGTCATCTCCGACGACCTGAAGGAAATGCCCTCGCAGCTGATGCGGCCCAAGGCACCGAAGCTTGGCAGACAGACCCTGCTTGCCAGGATCCCGTTCCTCTGGGAGAATCTGTCCTTTTCCTCGAAGGTCACGGTGCGCAACATTGTCCGCTACAGGCAGCGCATGTTCATGACCGTGATCGGGGTAGCCGGCTGTACGGCGCTGCTGCTTACGGGCTTTGGCATCAGTGATTCCATCAACAACATGGTAGGCATCCAGTTCAATGAACTCGTCCATTATGACGGCATCGCCGAGATCGACTCCGATCATCTGAGTTACGCTGAGATCAAAGAGGCCGAGCGCAGAACGGCAGAACTGCCCGGCATAGAGAACACGGTCGTGGCCGGGGTCTATTCCGCCAAGGCAATGGCGAACGGAGCCGAGGAGACCGTAAGCGCCGAGGTATTCATGACGAAAGAGGATGCGGCGAAGATCTACACCCTGCGCACGCGCCAGGGCCACCAGCCGCTGGCGTTAGACGATGACGGGGTGATCATCAACGAAAAGCTCGCCGAAAACATGTCGCTTCATGTCGGGGACGTACTGAAGCTTGAAAGCCGGAAGGGAGTGGTGAAAGAGTGCCGGGTGTCGGCGATCACCGAGATGTACATCCGTCACCGGGTCATGATGACCTCCGCGTATTACCGGAAGACCTTCGGCACCGATATGAGCGAAAACGGCATCTTCATCGTCGCCGGCGAAAACGCCGATCTGCCGGAAATCCGAAAGCAGCTCGGTGACATGAAGGAGATCGTGGGAATGGATTTCAACGACACGATCCTCGAGAACTTCACGAACATGGTCAAGAACCTCGATGCCGTGGTGCTGGTACTGATTCTTTCGTCGATGGCGCTGGCCTTTGTGGTGCTGGGCAATCTCACCAATGTCAACATCGCCGAGCGGCAGCGGGAGATCGCCACGATCAAGGTGCTGGGATTCCGCCCCCGGGAAGTCGAAAACTATATCTACAAGGAAAACAACATCCTCGTCCTGTTCGGAGCGATCGCCGGGATACCGCTGGGCATGGTATTGCACCGGTTTATCATGGGACAGGTGGAAATGGATTACATCATGTTCGGAAGATCGGTCAATCTGCTGTCCATCGCGGAGGCGGTGGCACTGACGATCGTGTTCGGGCTGCTCGTCAATTTCTTCATGCGCCGCAGGCTTTTGAACATCCAGATGGTGGAATCGCTCAAGAGCGTTGAATAATCCATGGTTTCCGTGCGATATCGTTGCAAGGAAGTTCCGAATCGATCATAATGAAACTATCAGGAGGAATACATCATAATGGAATTCAAGGTTTATCGCTGCAATAAGTGCAAGAAGATGGTCATCGAAGCGGTCGGCAGCGCGTGCCCGACCATGTGCTGCGGAGAGGCAATGACTCTTCTTACCGCCAACACAACCGACGGAGCGAAGGAAAAGCATGTCCCGGCGGTTACAGTGGAAGGAAACAAGGTCATCGTCAACGTCGGCGAAGTCGATCATCCGATGCTTGCGGAACACTACATTCAGTTTGTGGTTCTCGAGACCGCTTCCGGCATTCAGGTGAAATATCTCAATCCGGGCGAAGCACCGCACGCCGAATTCATTACCGAAGAGGCTCCGATTGCCGTATACGAATACTGCAATCTCCACGGACTCTGGAAAAAGGAACTCTGATCATTGCAAGCGCACATCCCCGGGGTGTGCCTTTTTTTGTGGGAAATCCGCATTTCAAGGGCAAAAATCCCTGTTTTTATCGGATGCACTGTGCTACAATGACCGAGGTTAAATTGAAAGAGAGAATAGTAGAGTAGGTTTATTTTGATGGAAAAGTTTAAGAAGAGTTGGAATTTCCATGGCCGCACGATCACCGTCGAAAACGGCGAGATCGCAAAACAGGCCGGCGGAGCCGTACTGGTCCGCTATGAAGACACGGTGGTGCTTTCCACCGCAACTGCCAGTTCCGAGGCAAAGGATACGGATTTCTTCCCGCTGACAGTTGTTTACAACGAGAAAATGTATGCCAAAGGCGAAATCCCCGGCGGATTTCTGAGAAGAGAGGGCAGACCGACAGAACATGCGACCCTGACCGCGCGTCAGATCGACCGGCCGATCCGGCCGCTGTTTGCGGAGGGATTCCGCAATGAGGTTCAGATCGTCAATACCGTGCTTTCCTGCGATCCGGACTGCGACAGCGGAATGACCGCGCTGTTTGGTTCATCACTGGCTCTGTGCATCTCCAATATTCCGTTCAACGGCCCGGTATCCGGCGTCAATGTCGGGAAGGTTGACGGTGAGCTCATCATCAACCCGACCGAAGAACAGACCGCAAACTCCACCCTCAACCTGACGGTTGCCGGCACCAAGGCTGCCATAAACATGGTGGAAGCGGGCGCAAAGGAAGTCAGCGAAGAGGAAATGCTCGAAGCGCTGATGTTCGGCCATGCGGCGATCAGAGAACTCTGTGCGATTCAGGAAGAGGTCATCGCTGCCTGCGCAAAGGAAAAGATGGAAGTGATTCTCTACGAGATCAATCCCGTGATCAGAGAGTTCATCGACCGCAACGGCAAAGATGCCATCATCGCCGCTGTCAGCACCCACGGCACCAAGGAAGAGCGCTATGGCGCCATCGATGCCCTGATCGAACAGATGCAGAGCCGCGTTGTTCAGGAACTGGACTGGCAGACCGAGAAAGAGATCGAAAAGGCGTCTGCTCAGGCCAAGGAATACTGCGTGCAGATCGAGGCCGAAGAGGTCAGACGTCTGATTTCGGAAGACAAGATCAGACCCGACGGCCGCAAGCTCGACGAGCTGAGACCCCTCGATTCCCAGGTTGACCTTCTGCCGCGTGCCCATGGCTCCGCCATGTTCACCCGCGGTGAGACGCAGGTCATCTCCGTTACTACGCTGGGAGCGCTGGGTGAAGCACAGATCATCGAAGATCTCACCAGCGCCACCGAAAAGCGCTTCATGCATCAGTACAACTTCCCGCCGTTCTCGGTCGGTGAAGTCGGACGCATGGGCTCTCCCGGACGCCGTGAGATCGGTCACGGAGCACTGGGCGAACGGGCACTGCTTCAGGTGCTTCCTTCCAAGGATGAATTCCCGTATACGATCCGCACCTGCGCGGAAGTCACCGAATCCAACGGTTCCTCTTCGCAGGCGAGCATCTGTGCAGGTACGATGTCTCTGATGGCAGCCGGCGTTCCGATCAAGGCCATGGTCGCCGGTGTGGCGATGGGTCTCATCACGGTCGGCGATACCTATTCCATCCTGACGGATATTCAGGGTATGGAAGACCATTACGGCGACATGGACTTCAAGGTTGCCGGCACCCGCAGCGGCATCACCGCTCTGCAGATGGATATCAAGGTCGACGGCATCTCCGAAGAGATTCTGAAAGAAGCTCTTGCCCAGGCGCATAAGGGCCGCATGGAGATTCTCGACAACATGGAAACCGCGATCAAGGAACCGCGTCCGGATGTCTCCAAATGGGCTCCGAAGTTTGCGGTACTGCATATTCCGACCGACCGCATCCGCGATGTCATCGGAACCGGCGGAAAGACGATCAACCAGATCATCGAGGACTGCGATCAGGTCAAGATCGATGTCGAAGAAGACGGAACTATCGCGATCTACCATATGAACCGCGATATGATCAACAAGGCCAAGGCGATCATCGAAGACCTGACAAGAGATGCCAAGGTCGGCGAAGAGTACGATGCGGTGGTATCCGAGGTTCGCGAGAGCTTCGCATTTGTCACCCTGTTCCCGGGCACGGATGCGCTTCTGCATGTATCCGAGCTCAGCTGGGAGCGCACTCCGAGCATCACCGATGCCCTGCATGTCGGGGATGTCATCCGCGTCAAGGTGACGGCGGTGGATGAGAACACCGGCAAGGTCAAGGTCAGCGCGAGAGAGTGCATCGAAAAGCCGGAAGGCTATGTCGAGCCCAAGCGCGGCGGCGGCCGTTCGCAGCGCTCCGGAAACCGCTCCAATGACCGCAAGCGGGGAGAGGTCTACAGCTCCTCCAAGGTTGAGAAGCGGGTCTTCCGCAGACGCGAAGACTGAGTAAGGCAGGAGAGAGGAATCCATGCATTCCTCTTTTTTTCTGTGTCCATGGGTTTGTCATGTTGTATCATGAAAAGCATGGATGCCAAAGAAGCCCGGATGGAGAGTGCTTCCCGCTATATCGCAAGGCTTGTCGGATATGCCGGGGAGGTGCGCTCGAAAGAGGTTCAGGAAAAACTGAATGTAATCCAGCGCAGCCTGCGCGAGCTCAGGGATACGCAGGTGCTTTTTGACAGCGGCGAAAAGGAACTGGTCCGCCTGTATGAGAGATACCTTCCGTATTTCTTTGAAATCCTCGATCAGTATGCGGTGCTCGAACAATCGGGAAACTACGATGCGATCGTGCGCAACCGGGCGCAGCTTCTGGCGATGACGGAGCGCCTCGATCAGGCGATTAACTCCATCCGCATCATTCTTCCCCAGGATGAGATTGACGAGGCCAATGCCCGCGCCAGGGCGGAACAGATCCTCGAAGAACAGAAGAACAATATGGTAAAATAGGCTGCTATGAGAATGAGAAAGAAAAAATGGGCGGAGCCCTATCTGCTGGAACACAGCGATTATGCACTGCTGGCTCCGGAAGAATACAAAGGAAAATGGAAAGAACTCTTTTCTGTGAAGATCCTCCATTGCGAGATCGGAATGGGAAAGGGAGATTACCTAAACACGATGGCGAAGATGTATCCGGAAGAAGGATGGGTCGGCATCGAGAAGGACCGCAGTGCCGCGGCAGTCGCCGCCCGTAAGGCGATCGAAGCCGAAGATGCGGATTTTTCCAACAAGCGGATCATCGTCGGGGACGGGGCGAACCTCCTCGACTGGTTTGAGAAAGGGGAGGTGGATGTGATTCATCTGAATTTCTCCGACCCCTGGCCCAAGACCTATACCCACAAGCGCCGCTTATCTTCGCGGGCATTTCTGGAAAAGTATGATATGATTCTTTCCCCGGGCGGTCTGATCCGGATGAAGACGGACAACATCGGACTGTTCGAGGACAGCGTGCTCTATTTCCTGCAGAACGGATTCACGTTCTGTGAATTCTCCGCGGATTACCGCCGGAACCCTCATCCGGAAGATGCCGTGACGGAATATGAGAAGCGCTTCATGGATCTGAATCAGCCGATCTATCAGCTTTGTGCCTGCCGGGCGAATGAGGTGAAGACATGAGGGCGGTGAAGCTTCTTCTGGCCCTTAGCCTTGCGGCTTTGAGCGGATGCGTTAAGCTTACGGGCAGCCTGCAGGAACAGCTCAATGCCCGGGTGAATGCGGCCCTGTCGCGGCAGGCGATGAATCCCTCGTTTACCCACGGCTTCTATTCCTATTACAAGGAGCCGTCGATCGGCCGCATCGCAAGTGAGAAGACAAGCAATGTCTTCCGCATGAATGACGCGAAATTCGTGATGAATCTCAAGGTCTCCGAGCTGATCAACGCCCGCTATTACCGCGGGGTACAAAGCCAGCAGCGCTCGCTTCCCGACGGGATGACGCTATTGGCGCAGTACAGCGATGAGATCGCGGATTACCGGGAAAGCAGTCATCCGTATTCGATCAGTCTCTATGAGCTGGAAGACCGCATCTATACCTATGCGGAAAGCGATACCATGGAATTCTTCGCGATCTCTTCGCCATTGGAAGCACTGCAGCTCTCGGAGGTCATGACCTTCATGGCCCGATGCATCTCGGTGGACAAGGATGCGCTGATCTCGGAGTATTCCAGCCGGCAGAACATCGACTATTCGCGCAAGCGGCTGGAGCTCTTCCAGAACATCGCTCCGGAAAACGGAGCCATTGAAGAACTGTTTGAAAACCATGCCAATTTTGCCGGCCGCACCGACAGTGATTCCGATATTTACGGCGACAATTACGGACAGAGTACCCCCGAACCAGAGCGCCCCGGGGAGGAAACATCCGATACGTATGAAACGGATAATCTCGACAGTGAAAACAGAGGGGAAAAACCGGACGAATCGCAGTCTTGAATTCCCCTGCCGCGTAACATAAAATATTTGAATGTAGACAAAAAGGAGAATTACAATGCTTAAAAAACTGCAGAATCTGCTCTTTGAAGAAGACGAAGAAGAAGTCGTAGAAGAGGAAGAAGAAGAGGTTGAAGTCCGTCCCGCCCGCCGCAAGGCTGCCGAGCCCTTATCCGATAAAAAGCCGGTGAGTCCCGCTCCCGCGCCCAGTTCCGCTCCGGTGATCGAGCCGGCCAAGCCGGTCATGTCCCGGGTAGAGATGACACAGCCTCTGCAGGTCACCAGAGAAGAAAAGAAACCTGCAGCTTCCAATAGTGCCTTCAATTCGAACAACTCCGTGTTCAAGACCCCGGCATCGGTTCCCCATGCCAGCCCGCGTCCGATCAAGGATCCCGCACCGGCAGTGCAGGAGACCCCGAAATCTTCCTTCAGCGGCCTGATCTTCGATGCCAAGAAAGAAGAACCCGCTCCCGCCAAGAAGCCGGCCAAGGCGCCCAAAGCAGTCCGCGCGGCATCGGTCTATGAATTCAAGCCGGTGATCTCACCGATGTTCGGTGTTGATGAAAAGGATATGGAAGCGATGACTCTGACGGCGAAGGCTACCCGCATCAACGCCTCCGCTGACGAAAATGTATCCAAGGTGATTTCGCCGATCTACGGATCGAATCTCGATGCGAAGAATTCTTCCGCTCCGAGCACTTCCGAGAAGTCCGGCCGGATGGAGAATATGGCATATTCTCCCGCTGCCCGTCGTCAGGAAGACAAGATCCCCGAGTTCTCGCTGGATGATATCCTCTCGGCAAGGGATGAGGAATTCTCCAAGCAGAGTGTCGGCGCCGCGGAAGTCCACACTCCGGATGTGGATGAAACCGTTG
Organism: Solobacterium sp.; assembly: GCA_017536885.1. Classification (GTDB taxonomy): domain Bacteria; phylum Bacillota_I; class Bacilli_A; order Erysipelotrichales; family Erysipelotrichaceae; genus Bulleidia. Next base: position 14,530 of record JAFWCM010000171.1, on the reverse strand, counting down.
TGATCGATTCCGACCATTTCGGAAAATACGACCGCAAGGGCGACACCGTTTCCAATGACTGACATGCATTATTACTTTATAGGTATCAAGGGCACCGGAATGGCTGCCCTTGCATGCATTCTGAACGATCTTGGATATGAAGTCAGCGGCAGTGATCTTCCGAAGCACTTTTTCACGGAGGATGCACTGGTGGAAAGAAAGATTCCGATCTATGAATTCAATCCCGCAAACATCACAGACGGGATGAATGTGATCATCGGAAATGCCTTTCTGGAAGACTTTCCGGAAGTTGCCGCCGCACGGAACAATCCGAGCTGCAGGTGCATGCGCTATCATGAGTTTGTCGGTGATTTTACGAAGCGCTATCATCTGATCTCCGTTTCCGGTTCGCATGGCAAGACCACGACGACCGGCATGCTTTCCTGCATGCTTTCACAGCTCGGTGAAACCGGATGGCTGATCGGGGACGGCACCGGCCACATCTCTCCCGCAGCGGAGTACATGTGTCTTGAATCCTGTGAATTCCGACGTCATTTTCTCGCTTATCATCCCGAATACGCGATCATGACCAACATCGATCTCGATCACGTCGACTACTTCCATGACGAAGCGGATTACCGCAGCGCCTATGAGCAGTTCTCCCGCAATGTCACCAAAGGCATTGTGATCTATGGCGATGATGAACAGGCGAGGATGCTCGATCTCAATCCGGAGATTGAACATTACTGGTACGGCGTGAAGGAGGACGATGATATTCAGGCGGTCGATATCGAAGAGCGCTCGGACGGCATGTCCTTCCGGGTATTGTTTCACGGTAAGGAGATCGGCAGGTTTGAACTGCCGTTTGTGGGCAGGCATATGTTATTGAACAGCCTTGCCTGCATCGGGATCGGAATTCTTGAGGGGATGGATCCCAGACAGATGGAAGCCGGACTTTCGTCCTTCCATGGCGCCAAGCGCAGATTTGCCGTGGAGACTGTCGGAGACTGCATCTTCGTGGATGACTATGCCCATCATCCCACCGAGATCTCGGTGGTGATCGATACCGCAAAAACCCGCTTTCCGGGACAGAAGATGGTTGCCATCGTCAAACCCCACCGGGCCAGCCGGCTGCTGTATTTCGCCGATCAGTTCGCTTCCGCGCTCAAAAAGGCAGACCGGGTGTATCTCATCGATTTCACCTCGATCGATGACAAGCAGGACGGCGTGGATATCAGCGTAGACTACCTGCAGAAGATGGTGCCGGGAAGCGAGATGCTTACCGAAGATGAAGCCGGCGCAAAGCGGCTGGCAAAAGAGGCACCGTGCTGCTATCTGTTCATGAGTTCGAAGGATATCTACCCGCTGGAAGAAAAAGTGAAGAGAGTACTGATGCAGGAGAAGGAATAATCTCCTGCATTTTCATTTTTTGAAAGATAGCGCTACCAATTTTTCTTGAAACATTTTCATTTGGCGATATAATCATGTCAGAGAGGTTGAATTATATGTTAGATACACTGCTTTTGGATCTTGCATCCGTATGCCGGCAGCTTCTGCCGATTCTGGGTGCACTCGCTTTGGTTTATCTGTGCATTCTGCTTCGGCATGCATGGAAAATGGTTGATTCCCTCACGGAGACCGTGAAGAATCTTGATCCCGCAGTTAAGAATGTAAACCTGAGTATGGATAAGGTACAGGCACCGCTCGATACCGTCGTCAAGTACAGCCATACTCTGGACGAAGCACATGATGCGGCGATGGATGGTTTGCACAGGATTGCGGACAGTGCCGCCGAGGGCGTGGAAAAGATGAAGGATGCCATCTCGGAAACCCTGTCGAATAATGACGGATATGATGCGGTGATGCCGTATAAAGAACCTGAGAAGAAGGAGGAAGCTTGATATGAGCGAGGAAGAAAAGAAGGTCGAAGAGACAGTCGCTGAGGCAAAGGAAGAAGCGGCGAAGACAAAGGAGGAAATCAAGGAAAAGATTTCCGCCGGAACAGAAGAACTGAAGGCAGATGCGGCAGCTGCCAGAGAGGCAGTCAAAGATGCGCTCGATGAGAAGAAAGCGGAAGCCGCGGTCTATGCGGCAGAGGCGAAGGAAGGCGTCGAAATCGCAAAGGATGCCGTTGCCCTGGACATCAAGAACGCAAGTGACAACCTGACGGATAAGCTCGAAGAGAAGAAACCCGGCTCGGCGGCGATCATCGCCGAGGCGAAGGAAGGGGCAGAGATCGCCAGGGATGCGGTTGCCCTCGATGTCAAAAATGCGGCTGATGCGCTGAAGGATAAAATCACCGAAGAAACCGCCGAACCTGCCGAGTATCTCGAAGAGGCAAAGGAAGGCGTCGAGATCGCAAAGGACGCGGCCGAAGCCGAGATCAAAGATGCCGTGGAAGGAAAGAAAGAAGAACCGGATCCGATCGAATCGATCGAAAAGACCGTAGAAGACCTCAGACGCAAGATCCGTGAGATCTCTGCCGAGACGGCCGAAGCCAAAGAGGGAGCCGAACCGGAAATCAGCTTCGGTATCAATGAGGAACAGAAGGCGAAGATCGAAGAGATCCGTGAGAATACCGTGAAGTCCGTCAATGAGACGATCAGCGAAGTCAGGAAGAAGGCGGATGATTTCACCGCTAATGCAAGCCCCGATGTCAAGAAGACCATCGAATTCCTGAAGGCCAACGCATTCAAGGCCGTGGAGATCGCCAAGGCGAAGATCACCGAGATCAAGGACAGCCCCGAGGTTCAGAAGACGATCGACGATGTGGAAGAAAAGACGAAGGAGTTCTCCGATTCCGCAAAGAAGACCTTTGATGACGTCAGCGAAAAGACGAAGAAGAGCTATGACGATTTCGTCAGCGGCGAAACCGGCACAAGCATCAAAAATGCATTTGAAAAGGCCGAAGAGAGCGTAAGCAGCACCGTGGACAGCGCCTCCAAAGCCATCAGCGATTTTGTGAACAAGCCCGAAGTGCAGGAAACATTCGAGAAGACGGTGTCTTCCGCCAAGGAGATTGCGGGCAAGGGCCTGAACGCCCTCAATAATCTTCTGAACAAGAAGGATTCAGATCAGCAGTAAAAAAAGCAGTTTCATCACAGAGAGTACGAGAACGGAGTAACTACGTATGAAGCGTGTAACCATTTATGATGTTGCAAAAGAAGCCGGGGTCTCCCTCGCAACCGTATCCCGTGTCATCAACGGGTCTACCGTCGTAAAGGAGCCGACCCGGGAACGGGTTCAGGAGGCAATCGAAAAGCTTGGCTACAAGCCCAACGCGATCGCTCAGGGACTGGCCCTGCAGAAAACCACGACCATCGGTCTTGTGGTGCCGGAGGCGAGTTTTACCTATACCGGCCAGATTATCAACGGGCTGATCGATGTGGCGAAAATCTACAATTACAATATCATGCTTCACACCATTACTGCCGGAATCACGGACATCAAGGGAATCATCGAGGATATTATCAAATCCCGCGTGGACGGTGTCGTGATCTACAACGACAAGCTCGAAATGCCGGAGGTGGAAGAGCTGAAGAAATACAGCATTCCCATCGTCGTGATCGAAAATCATGTCAAGGCGGATAATGTCTGCTGCGTCTATGTCGATATCGAAAAGGCGATCTATGAGCTGACCATGAAGTATCTCGAAGAAGGCAAGGACAACATCGCCATTCTCGAGGACCGCAAGAACCGCTACAGCAGCGAGCAGATGGTCCGCGGCGCCGAGGCCGCCTTCCGCAAGAAGGGCAAGAAATTCCGCGGGTTCCTGAAGATTCCTTCAGAGATCCGCACCAGCTATGATTTCCTTTCCGGCTGGTTTGCGAAGAACAGGTATGATGTGGTGATCGGAAACCGCGACTCCCAGGCGATGGCGATACTCAACGCCGCCCGGGAAAACGGCATTGAGGTGCCGGATGAGATGGAAGTGGTATGTGTCATCGACACCAAGTACAATTCGATGGCGCGGCCGCAGATTTCCTCCTTCTCGATTCCGAGCTATGACCTGGGTGCGGTGTCGATGCGCGTCATGACAAAGATGCTGCAGGGGCAGAATGATTTCGACCGGGAGATTGAACTGAGCTATCTGTTCACCCCGCGTCAGACAACAAAGAATTGACAGGTGCGGAAAACCTGTTACCATTACAGCGGCGATGAACGGAAGAAGTACGCATGGCAGGATTCAAACTAGAGATGCTCTGGCCTGGTGAAAAGAGCTGAACCCGCATGCCGAATACACCCGGGAGCTCCCTGTCTCAAAAGGCAGGGCGCAGGTCTGCGTTAAAGACAAGAGTGCACAGCAATGTGAACTAAGGTGGTACCGCGTGAAAGCGTCCTTAGGGGCGCTTTTTTATTGCAAGAGAAAAGAGGACAAGATATGGAATTTCTGGAAGAACTGAAATGGCGGGGGCTGGTAAAAGATGTGACCGATGAAGAGGGTCTCAAGGCTGCCCTGAAGGAACCGGTGACGATTTACTGCGGCTTTGATCCCACGGCCGACTCCCTGCATGTCGGTCATCTGCAGCAGATCATTCTGCTTCGCCGCTATCAGAAAGCCGGCCATCGGCCGATCGCGCTCTGCGGCGGCTTTACCGGCATGATCGGCGATCCCCGGCCGACCACGGAGAGAAAACTGCTCACCCATGAGGAGGTGCTACACAACGCCGACTGCATCAAGGATCAGCTTGCGAAGTTTCTTTCCTTTGAAGGGGACAATGCCGCGATCATGGAAAACAACAACAACTGGCTGGGTGAGATGAACCTGCTGGATTTCCTCAGAGATTACGGCAAGCTGTTCAATGTGTCATACATGCTGCAGAAGGATACGATCAAGAAGCGCCTTGACAGCGGCATCTCCTACACGGAGTTCTCCTACACGATCCTGCAGGCGATCGACTGGCTCTTCCTCTATCGGAAATACAACTGCCGCATTCAGATCGGCGGCAGTGATCAGTGGGGCAATCTCACCACCGGCATGGAACTGATCCGCAAGGTCATGGGCGAAGACAGCCCGCGCGCCTTCGGCATCACCTCGCCGCTCATCACAAAGTCGGACGGCTCCAAGTTCGGAAAGTCCGAAGGAAAGAATATCTGGCTGGATCCGGCCCGCACCAGCTCCTATGAGTTCTACCAGTTCTGGCTGAATACCCCGGATGCCGATGTGATCGACTACCTCAAACGTCTTTCCTTCCGCAGCCCGGAAGAGATCAATGCGCTGGAGGCATCCCTCAAAGAACATCCCGAATACCGCGAGGCGCAGAAGGCTCTGGCGGAAGAGCTCACCGAGATCGTCCACGGAAAGGAAGGGCTTGAGAAAGCACTGCGCATCACCGAAACCTTCTTCCATGGCAACATCATGGATCTCTCCCCGGCAGATCTTCGCATCGGGCTTGCCGATGCGCCCAAGACCGATGCGGATTCCGGCATCACATTGATCGATGCCCTGGTATCTGCGGGGATCTCGAAGTCCAAGAGCGATGCGAGAAAGCTGATCCAACAGGGAAGCGTCTCCGTCAACGGGGCGAAGATCACCGCGATCGATGCCGTACTGAACAAGGAAGATGCCATTGACCGGGATTTTACGATCCTGCGCAAGGGCAAGAAAAACTACTTCATCATCCGCTTTCACTGAGACAGACCACAGGGCCCTGCATTGCAGGGCCCTGTCTTTGAGAAAACGGAACGCAGTTGTAATATCATGAAAGACGGAAGTGAGGAAGAACCATGTCAGAACTGCTGGATACTGCCATCGTCTTTGCCGTGCAGTGCCATAAGGGGCAGATGAGAAAAGCGGGGAAGATTCCCTTCATCGTCCATCCCCTCGAGGTGCTTACGCTTCTTGTGTCCATGAACGGGGATGAGACGCTTCTGATCACCGGGCTGCTTCATGATGTCCTGGAAGATACCGATACGAAGGAAAGTGAGATCCTGGAACGGTTCGGGCCGGAAGTGCTCGCTCTGGTTCAGGGCCATACGGAAGACAAGCGCCATTCCTGGAAACAGCGCAAAAGCGACAATATCGCCTTTCTCAAAACCGCAGAGAGAAGGGAGAAGATGCTGATGCTGGCGGATCAGACCGCCAATCTTCGCTCGATGAAGCGCCGTCAGAAGGAACTCGGAAAGCGGGCGTTCGATTGTTTCCATGCGCCGAAAGCGGAGATGTCCTGGTATTATCGTGAATGCCGGAAGGCAATGAATGACCTTGCCGAAGATAAGGATGCGGAAGAGGTTTTTCGGGAGTACTGCGGCCTGATCGATTCGATTTTTCCGGATGATGACGGGCATGTCCCTGTGGTATAATCCCCATGAGGTAATCTATGCGGAATATGCTCTTGCTTATCCTGTGTGTCCTTGTCTGTTCGGGATGCCGGATTTCAAATCAGAAACCTGCCGTCAAGGGAGAAACCTCCTATGAGGGGTATTACAGATCGATCGAAGGGAATGAGAAGTTTTCGGATTATTCTCTTTATTATGATATCAGCGCGGAAATGACCACACTCGCGGATGGGAGCCATCGCTATTATATTTTTCTCGACAGCCCCCAGATCGCGATGTACGACGTGACCATGCTTGCGGTCGAGAATGAGATTCCTTATGAGAGTGCCGGGAAAATGATGCCGAATATCGGCGTTTTTGAGACGACCGATTACTCCCTGATTCCCTTTCAGTCCAATGCCAAAGCAGGGTATATGAAGGGGCTGGTGATTTCGGGAGAGTGTGCCGAAGATACCGTGAATCTGCGGATGCTGGTGGAGTGGTCGGACAAGACCATGGAGAAAACCCGCCGGGAATATATTGCTTTCAGCCTGGACAAGAACGGATTCCGTTCCGAGGTCCCGGCAATGAAGAAGCCTGAGGAAGCTGTGAAGGAAAATGAGTGAAGCAGGGGAAAAGCGAATCAAACAATCCTTTATTGCCGGCTCTCTGACGAGTTCCGCCGGCATTTTTCTCTCCAAGGCAATCGGGCTTTTTTATGTCGTTCCCTTTACTGCCATCGCGGGACAGGAGAACATGGTCTTCTATACCAGTGCCTATAACTACTACAACGTACTGCTTCAGATCTGTTCGGCGGGACTTCCGTACGCGATCGCCGCGGTCGTCGCCAAATATGCCAACCAGGATGACTGGAAGACGGTATTGCTGGTGCGTAAGCTCAGTGCCGGCATTCTTTCCGTCAGCGGCTTTCTGATGATGTTCTTCTTCGCTCTGTTTTCCGGGGCGCTTTCGAGATCATCGCTCGGCATGGGCGCAACCCCAATCGACATCCAGCAGATGCGGACCACCTATATCATCCTTTCCCTGGCGCTGTTTCTCGTACCGGTGCTCTACAGCTACCGGGGCTTTTATCAGGGCTTAAAGGAATTGCGGACCTATGCGGAAAGCCAGGTCATCGAACAGTTCGGCCGCGTATTCTCCTTGCTGGGACTCGGCATGCTGGTGGTATATGTCTTTCATATGGACCGCATCTGGGCAGTCTATATGGCCGTGCTTGCCACAAGCATCGGCGCATTGATGGCGATTGCCTATTACTACCGCTATGACCGGACGCATATCGGTCCGATCAACCGGGCCGCAAGAGCCCAGACCCGGCAGGGGGTCAATATGAAGGAGCTCTCGATGGAGCTGTTCGCCTTCGGGGTTCCGTATCTCATCGCTTCCTTCTTCGGCAACTCGCAGGCCCTGGTCAACACCCGCTTCTTCATTCCCGTCAGCACCCAGCTCGGCATGCAGTATGAAACCGCTAAGACGCTGTTGTCGATCATTCAGCTTCAGTGCGACAAGCTCACAAGCATCCCCCAGGTGCTCGGCATCGGATTTTCCGCCGGCATCGTTCCCTATATGACGATCGCCCTGGAGAACAACGATAAAAAGGAACTGCAGAAGGATGTCAGGGAATGCCTCGATACCGTGCTTTACATCGGCCTTCCGGTCTGCTTTGCGATGTGGGCTCTGGCCCGGCCGATCTACTTCCTTATGTACGGCGGGGGAAATCTCGACTATGCCGAAGGGGCGCTGCAGTGGTCAAGCCTGCTTGCGTTATGCACGACGATCACCCCGATCTGTTCCTCGATGATGATGACCCTGCATCTGCGCAAGGAAAGCATGATCTATCTCTTTGTGGGGTTTCTGATCAAATGCGCTACCTTCTATCCGCTGATGCGGGCAACGGGATATGCCGGAGCGATTACGTCCTCGGTGCTCTGCTCTCTGGCGATCATCTATCTGTCCCTGGCCAAGATCTCCAATAAGTTCGGTGTCAATTACATACAGACACTGCGGCGCATGGGCAAGATCTTCCTGTGCTGTCTCTGCATGAACGGCGGCTTTGCGATTCTGAAGCTCGTCGGCTTTGCGGTCAGTGAGGAAAGCCGCGGAATGGCGCTCTGGCAGTTAGCGGTTTACGCCGTTGTCGGAATGGTGATCTATTTCTTCACCAGTAGCCTCATGAAGCTGCCGCAGTCGATTTTCCGCGTCTCCGTGAAGGATCTGCTCCGGGGCATTCTGCGCGGCCGGATTCCGGGAAGGAGACGCAGATGAGACTCGACAAGGTGATTGCCGATATGGGAATCGGCACCCGCAATGAAATCCGAAAGGCCTGCCGTGCCCTTCGCATTGCCGTCAACGGTGAGACGGTGAAGGATCCGTCCGTCCATGTCGATCCCGAAACGGATCTGATCTCTATCGACGGCGAGCCGATCCAATATCAGAAATATGTCTACTTCATGTTGAACAAACCGAAGGGAGTGATCTCTTCCACCAGCGACCGCGAGCCGACGGTGATCGAACTGATCGACTGCACCGTCAAGGGGCTCTATCCGGTCGGAAGGCTCGACCGCGATACGGAAGGGCTGCTTCTGATCACCAATGACGGACCGCTCGGCCATCAGCTCCTCTCTCCGCGGCACCATGTCGAAAAGGAATACCTCGTAACGGCAAGAGATGCGATCCGTGAAGCGGACTGCGCAAAGATCCGGACCGGGATGAAGATCGACAAGGGAGAAGTCACTCTGCCGGCGGAAATCGCGCTGATTGGCGATCGGGAATGCCGTCTGATTCTCAGAGAGGGAAAGTACCATGAAATCAAACGGATGTTTGCGGCACTCCACAACGAGGTCATTGCCCTGAAGCGTATCCGCATGAAGGATCTCGTGCTGGATGAAACATTAAAGCCCGGCGAATACCGGGCCCTTACGGAAGAAGAAATCGCTTCCTTATATGACTGAATCAGGAAGGGGAACCGGCTCGAACAGGCCGGTTTTACTGTAGTGTTCCAGGGTCTCGATCACCCCGTCGGTGATCGCATTGGGGGTGGAGGAGCCGGAGGTCACCGCTATCGTTTCATAGCCGAGGATATCGCTCTCCTTTAACATCATCGCGTTTTCGATCAGTACCGCATTCGGGATGCCGGCTTTGATTCCGATTTCCCGGAGCTGGTTGGTGTTGTTGGAATGGGGATCTCCGACCACGATCAGACAATCCGCAGAAGAGAGGTTCATGACCGCCTTCTGGCGCATGGTCGTCGCATTGCAGATCTCTTCCTGGGCAACGGCATCGGGGTATTGTTTCAGGCATGCTTCGATCAGTGCCTGATTGTCGAGAATCGAAAGGGTGGTCTGATTGGTGATCAGAACGTTTTCCAGTGGTCCGAGTTCCTCAAGATCTTCCCGGCAGGAGATCAGATGCACCCGCGGGCTGATCCCGACGGCGCCTTCGGCTTCGGGATGATTCTTCTTGCCGATGTAGAGCACATCTCCATGGGCCACATGGTCGCGGATCAGATCATGGGTTTTCCGCACATCCGGACAGGTCGCATCCACGATGTGCAGTCCCTTTGCGGCGGCTTTCTCATAGACCGCATCGCTGACCCCGTGGGCGGTGAAGATCACCGTGCCGTGATCGATCTCATCGAGCAGTTCGAGTCTTGTCTTTCCCCTGGCTTCAAGGCAATGGATCCCGAGCTTTTCGCAGGCTTCCACGACAAAGCGGTTATGCACGATCATTCCGAGCATATGGATCGGCTGGCCTGAATTCTCCCTTGCGGTTTTTTCCGCGGTCTGTATCGCTCTGACTACGCCCTGGCAATAGCCTCGGGGCACGACTTTGATAATCTCCATGACAGCCTCCTTGTAAATCCATTATAATTGGAACGATCTTAAGGATTAAGTGAGAAAAGAATATGAAACGATTTGAAGATTTTAATCTGCATAAAAAAACGATGAAGTTCATCGAACTGAACCATTTCAAAGAGCCGACCCCGATACAGGAAGAGGTCATTCCCGCGTTTCTAAGGGGAAGGGACATCATCGGCCTTTCCAGAACGGGAACCGGAAAGACGCATGCCTATCTGATCCCGCTGATGGAGAAGACCGATTCCGCAAGTGATGAGGTGCAGGCGGTGATCACCGCCCCGACCAGAGAACTCGCCCTTCAGATCTATGAGAAGGCAAAGCTCATGAACGAGGCCGACGATCATCTGCGCATCCGCCTGTATGTCGGCGGCAAGGACCGGGAGAAGGACATCCGTCAGCTGAAGGCTTCCCAGCCCCATATTGCAATCGGAACCCCCGGCCGCATCAGGGACCTGTTTCTTGAAGAAGGGGTGCTTCGCATCGATCGCGCGAAGGTGCTGGTCATCGATGAAGCGGATATGACGCTGGAGTACGGATTTCTTCCCGATATCGACGCCTTTGCCGGCCGCATGAGCGAAACGCTTCAGATGGCGGCGTTTTCGGCAACCATGCCCGATCAGCTGAAACCCTTCCTGAAGAAATACATGCACAATCCGCAGACAATCCGGATTGAGGAAGAACGCTTCAGCCCGGATATCACGCATGTGCTCGTGCCGTGCTATCACCATACCTATCCCGAGGTGATCCGTTCCATCCTGCCGGGATTTCAGCCCTATGTCTGTCTGATCTTCGCCAACACCAGAGACGAAGCCCATGAGATCGCCGAAGCGCTGCGGGAGATGAAGCTGCCGGTGACGGAGCTGCACGGGGATCTCGAAAGCAGAAAGAGAAAGCAGGCGATGAAGGAGCTTGCCCTCGGCACCAATTCCTATGTGGTTGCGACCGATCTTGCGGCCCGGGGAATCGATCTCGATACGGTAACGCATGTCATTTCCTGCGGCTTCCCGGAGGATCTGGAGTTCTATGTGCACCGGGCCGGCCGTACCGCCCGGGCGGGATCGAGCGGCATCTGCTTCGCGCTGTACAAGGAGGGAGACGATGCGGCGATCCGTTCGCTGATGAAGAGCGGGATTCACTTTGAGCACCGCCGATACCGGGGAAACACCTGGCAGGATCTTCATCCGTACGGCCAGAAGCGTCTGAAGAAAGACGATGAGATCGAGAAGAAGATCTCGATGATCATGACCAAGAAGAACACGAAGATCAAGCCGGGATACAAGAAGAAACGGGCGGCTGCGATCGAGCGCATCCACCGCAAGAAGAAACAGGAGATGATCCGGGCAAAGATCAAGGAACAGAAACTGGCGATCTACAAGGAGCGTTCCCGGAAAGCAAAAGAGGAAAAGAAATGATACTCGGATCTCATGTGTCCATGGTCAGTCCGGAGTATCTGGCCGGTTCGGTGAAGACTGCCCTTGGCTATGGGGCAAATGCTTTGATGATCTATACCGGCGCCCCGCAGAATACAAAGCGGGTTCCGGTGTCGAAACTGAAGATCGAAGAGGCACAATCCCTCATGAAGGAACACGGCATTCCGATGGAACACATGATTGTCCATGCGCCGTATATCATCAATCCCGCCAACTCGACCGATGAAAGGGTCAGAGACCTCGCCCGGCAGTTTCTTGCCGAAGAGGTAAGACGCGTATCCGCGATCGGAGCGAGGTATCTTGTGCTTCATCCCGGCAGTGCATTAGCACCGGGCGGTGAAGCCGGCATCCGCACCGTGATCGATCAGCTCAATGCGATCGATGAGGAAATCGGCACGGATGTGATTCTGTGTCTCGAAACCATGGCGGGCAAGGGGAGCGAAGTCGGCAGAAGCCTGGAGGAAATCGGGCAGATTCTCTCCGGTCTGAAGTCTCCGGACAAATACGGCGTCTGTCTCGATACCTGTCATATGAATGACGCCGGTTATGCGATGGACCGCTATGATGAGGTGCTGGATGAATTTGACCGCATCCTCTCCCTGGAAAAACTTCATGTGATTCATCTGAACGACTCCAAAAACCCGATCGGCGCCCGCAAGGACCGCCATGAGAATATCGGCTGCGGAACAATCGGATTTGAAACGCTGTGCAATATCGCCCATCATCCCCGCACCGCTTCGATACCCAAGATTCTCGAAACCCCGTTCATTCACGGCAGGGCACCGTACGCAGTTGAGATCGACATGATCCGCAGAAAGAAATTCGATCAGGCGCGTCTGGAAGAACTCAACGATGAACAGAGCTGACATCCTTTCGCTTCTTGAAGAAGAGAACATCCCTTACGAGATGGAGGAACATCGCGCGGTTAACAACATGGAAGAACTGAACGGCATCTCGCTGCGCTATCCCGAAGACGATGCCAAAAACCTTTTCGTCAGGGATGACAAAAAGAGAAACTATTACCTGATCACGATCCGGGGAGACAAGAAAGCAGATCTGAAGAAGATCCGCCGGGAAGAAAACACAAGAGCCCTGTCCTTTGCCTCGGACAGCGATCTTCAGGCAATCCTGGAGCTTTCACCCGGCAGCGTCACACCGCTCGGACTGCTGAATGACAGAGAACGAAGCACGGTACTTTTTCTTGATGAAGACTGCATGAAGGCAGGGCGGATCGGCGTGCATCCCAATGACAATACCGCCACGCTCTGGCTGAGGACGGAAGATCTGACTGCGCTTCTGCAAAGACACGGCTGCACTGTGAGAATCATCCGCATCTGATGATGTGCAGAAGGGATGATGCCTGACATTCCTGCATGGATGAAAAGAAGAAGAGAAGAATAGAAGAAAAGAACCCGCAGCGGGGAGAAATCATTTCTCTCTGTCTGCGGGTTTTGATCTGCGCTTTGACGAAAGATTCTTTTATGGTCAGAGGCTTTCCTTCCGCTCTTTCAGGAAGGCCTGAATCTCCGCCTTGAGGGAGGAGGCAAGCTCTGAAGTCGGGATCTGACGGATGATCTCGCCCTTGCGGAAGAGGATTCCGCCGTCCTTGGAGCCGGCGACTCCGATATCCGCTCTTCCGGCTTCCTGGATGCCGTTGACCGGGCATCCCATGATCGCCACGGTGATGTTTTCGTGAATCGTCTGCAGATACTCTTCGATCTCCTTTACCAGCGGCAGCATGTCATACTGGATTCTGCCGCAGGTCGGGCAGGCGATGAGATCGGGCGTATTGTCGTAGAGATCCATGCATCTGAGCAGCTGCTTGGCGATGACGAGCTCCTCTTTCGGAGGGCCCGATACCGATACCCGGATCGTATCGCCCAGCCCTTCATGAAGCAGGGTGCCCAGCGCCGCCGAGCTTTTGACGGCGGAGCCGGTGAAACTGCCGGCTTCGGTGACACCGAGATGCAGGGGATAGGGGAATGCCTCCGCCGCCGCTTCATAGGAAGCGATCGTGAGAGGTACATTGCTGGATTTGAAGGACAGGCAGATATCATGAAAATCGAGGTCTTCGAGAATCTGCACATGCCGCTTTGCGCTTTCGACCATTGCCGCAGCGCAGGGACCGCCGTATTTTTCGATCAGCGGTTTTTCAAGAGAACCGGAATTGATGCCGATACGGATCGGCACGTTTCTCTCTTTGCATTTTTTCACCACCGCTTCGGTGTGAGAGCGTTCGCCGATGTTTCCGGGATTGATGCGGATCGCATCCACCCCCTGATCGAGGGCATTGAGCGCCAGAAGATGATTGAAGTGAATATCCGCAACGACGGGAATATGAATCTCCTTTTTGAGGGCAGCGATGGACCGGCTGTCTTCTTCATCGAGCACTGCCACCCGGATCAGTTCGCAGCCGTAGTCTTCGAGCTCGAGAATCTGATCTCTGCTCTTTGCCGTATCCTTGACGGGAACATTGGTCATGGACTGCAGAACAACCCGGTTCTGATGACCGATCTGCAGGCCGCCGACCTGAATGGGTCTGGTTTCGTTTCTTTTCATAACAAGCCTCCGCGATTTCATTATACACATGGTTTTCAAAGGAATTGTACCGTCAGAAAGAGAGAACGTGTTCGCCTCTGCCATTGCGGATTGTGACTGCCTGAACAAAGAGCGGTATCGCTTTCTGAAATTGAAGGACATGCATGAAATCACGAAAATAACTGCGAATCAAAGTTATAATAGAAAAAACGTACCTGCCTGAAAGAAGAACTGTTTTGTTTCTTTTTCCGTCAGAACCTTTCCCTAAAGGGAGCTGATGGAAACAAAGCTGCCTGCAGGCAGAACTCTGACAAAGCCCGGAATTTTTCTTCGAGTGAGAAGGACAGGAGGGTATGCGTGACTCGTCACGCGTCCGGGAGCTTCCTGTTTCTTTCATTTTCTGCAGCTGAAGAAAGGAGATATTCAATGAAAAAGAAACTGCCCCTTGCT
>JAFWCM010000023.1 GCA_017536885.1 Solobacterium sp. | reverse complement strand
CGCTTCAGCCTGAGCACAAGATCATCAAGATTTGCATCAAGATTCTTTTCGTATTCTTCTTTGTGACGCCGTCGATACCGCCAGCTTTATTTCCGTCCATCTTCCGATGACAGTCCATTAACATTTCCTTGTTAATCAGATGTCCGATCGATGTAAAGACCATGTTTGGATTTTCTTTCGATAGCTGTGCTATTCGTTCCAGGTTCGTTGCCATTTGATCCTCCTGTCTCTGTGTACATTAGGTCTTCAATCTCTGTGTACTGCAAATGTTTCCTTGTCACTCTTGATTACGTGCGGCAGGCGATTCAGAGGTATTCGCCTTCTTCTCCTTCCCTCCACACTGTCCCGGGCTATCCCCCTGCATTGCAGGTGCTTCGCAAGGTTCCAGGCTTCTCGGGTACTATGAGGCCGTACGACTTCCTGTGTGTCATTTGCTTTCCTTACCTTCTATCGGCTTGTACGGCATACTGATTTCTCAGAACACACAGGCTCTCCCCAGTTGATAGCGATTCATTAATGGTTGACGCGAAGGGCTCTCAGACACCGTTCCTTGGTCCCCGGCTCGCGTGTAACGTCGGTTCCCTGTTGCCAGCCCATCGCATGACAGGGCAAGCTCAGAAGAATTGGTCTGCTTTTCGGTGTTCAATGCGCCTCCATATCACCTCACATTCTTGTTGCGTACAACTGTGCAGATGAGCACAGCCCAAGTCTGCTACACGGCGGCTCGCTAGGCCTTACCGGGAGGGGTTCTCACCCTCTATGAATCGCACCCTTCGTTCTGGGCGCTCCATGCATGCAGACGGAGCGGTTTCTTCTTTCCTTCCTGCCTGTCTCGTCACTTTCTTTTGTGCAATAATACAAATCAGTCAAGCGAGGAAAAACTATGGCCGTAATTCTGGTAAGCCTTTGTCTTCTCGGCATCCCCTGCCGCTATCAAGGGGATTCACGAAGCTGTGAAAGAGTGCTTGCACTCAAGGAAAAACACACCCTGATTCCCGTCTGCCCGGAACAGCTGGGCGGACTTCCGACCCCGCGCAATCCCAGTGAGCGGTTGGGGAATAGATGGATCTCCTGTACCGGAGAGGATGTCACAGAGCCCTTCCGCAAAGGTGCAGAATCTACCTTAGCGCTTGCCGAACTCTTTCATTGCGACTTTGCGATTCTCAAGGCATACAGCCCTTCCTGCGGCAAGGGAATGATCAATGACGGCACCTTCACCAAAACGCGAATCCCCGGAAACGGAGCGGCGGCGGAGCTTCTCTTACAGCACGGCATTCCGGTATATACCGATGAGGAAGACTGGCCCGTATAAACGGAAGTTCTCATCTCAATATATTCCGATGCGGTCCGGATCATTGACGGAGGAAAAATCGCCGGCTTAAATATGACAGAATTCCCGGCAATGAAATTCTCAGCGGCCGGTCATATGATTTAGCACTCGAACATTGTGTGTGCTAAACTTGGAGTGCGCACGGAAAGGAAGTGTGTATATGGATGAAATCAAGAAACCGAAAAAACCGATGATCTACTATTACGCCATCGTGATGCTTATCGTCATGCTTTTAAATCTGTTCGCCGTACCGGCACTGAATGCCCAACAGGTCAAGGAAGTCGACTATGCGACATTCATGAAGGCGACGGAGAATCATGAGGTCGCGGAAGTGCAGGTTCAGGAAAACAAGATTCTCTACAAGCTGAAATCCGATGAGGAACAGGTGTACAAGACCGGTCTGATGGATGATCCCGGCCTTACGGAGCGTCTGTACGAATCCGGTGCCACCTTCTCCTCACAGATAACCGAACAGGCATCTCCCTGGATCAGCTTCCTGCTCTCCTGGGTATTGCCGGTCTTTGTCTTCATTGCCCTGGGACAGCTGATGATGCGCCGGATGATGAACCGGGAAGGCGGCAATTCCCTGATGTTCAACATGGGCAAATCCAATGCCAGAGTCTACATCAAATCCACAACCGGCATTCTCTTCAAGGATGTCGCGGGAGAAGACGAGGCCAAGGAAGCCCTGCAGGAGATCGTCACCTATCTTCACGATCCTTCGCGATATTCCGAGATCGGCGCCACCATGCCAAAGGGCATCCTGCTGGTAGGGCCTCCGGGAACCGGAAAAACGATGCTCGCAAAGGCTGTCGCCGGTGAGTCCAATGTGCCCTTCTTCTCGATGAGCGGATCGGAATTCGTGGAGATGTTCGTCGGTATGGGTGCCTCCAAGGTGCGGGATCTCTTCCGCCAGGCCAAGGAGAAAGCACCTTGTATCGTGTTCATCGATGAAATCGATGCGATCGGCGGAAAGCGGGTTGCCGGCAGCCTCGGCGGCAATGACGAACGAGAACAGACGCTCAACCAGCTTCTCACCGAGATGGACGGTTTTGAAAGCAACAACGGTGTTGTCATTCTCGCCGCGACCAACCGGCCGGAAAACCTCGATCCCGCTCTGTTAAGACCAGGAAGATTCGACCGCAGAGTTCCGGTGGAACTGCCGGATCAGAAAGGCCGTGAGGATATTCTTCGCGTCCATGCCGCAAAGGTCAAAATGGACCCCGATGTCGACTTCACCAAAATTGCCCGCATGGCCAGCGGGGCCAGCGGAGCCGAGCTTGCCAACATCATCAACGAAGGCGCGCTGAGGGCGGTCCGGGAAGGAAGAAAGACCGTCAGCCAGAGAGATCTCGAAGAAAGCATCGAAGTGGTCTTCGCCGGCTATCAGAAGAAGAACGCCATTCTGACCGATGAAGAAAAGCGCATGGTCGCCTATCATGAAATCGGTCATGCCCTGGTTGCGGCTCTGCAGAGCCACAGCGCCCCGGTACAGAAGATCACGATTATCCCCCGCACCGGCGGTGCGCTCGGCTATACGATGCAGGTAGAGGAAGGAAATCACTATCTCTATTCCCGCACCGAACTTGAAAACAAGATCGCCACCCTGACGGCGGGAAGAGCGGCGGAAGAGCTGAAGTTCAACTCCATCTCCACCGGCGCCTCCAACGATATCGAGCAGGCCACCAGGATCGCCCGCTCCATGATCACCCGCTACGGCATGAGCGATGACTTCGATATGGTTGCCATGGAACATGTGCAGAACCAGTATCTCGGCGGCGATACCTCGCTTTCCTGCAGTGATGAGACCTCGGCGATCATCGACCGCAAGGTCGTTGAACTGGTCCGCACCCAGCATGAAAAAGCCCGGGCTCTGCTCAGAGATCACATGGCTGATCTCGACCGCCTGGCGGAACACCTCTATCTGAAGGAAACCATCACCGGTGAGGAATTCATGGCGATTCTCAATCGGCCCGAGCCCGCCGTCACTCCGGAGATCAGCTATGCAGGATAACCTTATACTTGCGGCTGCCCGGCTCAAAAAAGAGCTGGAGAACAGACACCTCACGCTTGCGACCTGCGAGTCTCTCACCTGCGGGATGATCGCTTCATCTCTCGGAGAAATTCCCGGCGTCTCGGCAGTCTATGCCGGCGGGGCTGTCACCTATATGACCATGACCAAGGCCATTCTCGCTGGTGTCAGCGAAGATCATCTGGAGCGCTTCGGGGCGGTGGATCCCGAAACCGCGCGGCAGATGTGCGAGGGAATCCGGGAACGCCTCGGCACCGACTGCGCGATTGCCGTCACCGGCAATGCCGGTCCCGTTCCGATGGAAGACAAGGGCGTAGGCCTCGTGTACATCGCCGTAAACGACGGAATCAAAACCTATGTCAGAGAATATCAGTTCTCCGGTGACCGCAGTGAAATCCGCACCAAAACGGCACTGCGTGCCATAGAAGATCTGACAGACCGTATTAAAAGGACGTCCTGATTCGGGCGTCCTTTTCATGGTTATCTGATTCTGTCCTTCAGTGCGCTGATGGAGGCTTCGAGATCTTCGATCTGGGAGTTCTTGATATATTTGTCCTTCTCGAATCCTTCTCTCATCGCCGGGGTTTCCGCGATGGTGATCCGGTAATCAAGATCCTCAACCTGCTTCTTCAGGTTTTCAAGACGGGCGTTCTTCTCATCGAGCTCCTGCTGGAATCTCGAATTGATGACTGCCTTCTTGCCGTCCCAGAAGCCTTCCTTGACTTCGGAGAACTGAGCCCAGAGCTTGTCGTTCTCGTCCTTTCCGGAGTATCCGGCCGCCTTCCACTCGACATCGAGTTTCTTCATGCGTTCGGTGTTCTCACGGCTGTAGTCTTTCGTATCGGCGATTTTCTGTGCCTCTTCGATCAGCCCCTTCTTGACCTCGATGCTCTTGCGGAACTTCTCGTTGCGCTCGTTGAAGAATTCCTTGCGCTTTGCATAGAACTCATCACGAACGGCGTTGAACTGTCCCCAGAGCTCATCATCATTCTCGTGACCTGCACTTCCGGCTGCCTTCCAGTCATTGAACAGTCCGGAGAGCTGATCGCCGGCTGCCTTCCAGTTGGAGACATTCGCGAGGATGTTTTTGGAGCTCGCGATGATCTGTTCTTTCTTTTCCTTTGCGGCTGCGCGGTTGGCATCCTTGTTGTCACGGAATTCCTGGAACCGCTTCTCGATATCCTTCTGAAGATCACGCACCTGTTTCCGGAACATGTCATCATTTTCATCGCCGGCAGAACCGATCTCATCGAGTTCGCTCAGAAGAGCTCTGGCCGCTTCGCGGGCTTCCTTGAAATTGACGATCGAACGGATATCTTCGACTTTTGCGACAACCGCTTCCTTGGCTGCCTTGTTGTTCTTGATCGCTTCCGCTCTCGGCGCATATTCCGCAAATGCCTTTTCAAACCGCTTGGAAAGTTCGGCATCCTTCGGTGTGCCCCAGTCCTTCATCGCGTCCCAGGCAGCGCGGATCTCTGCGAGTTTTTCCTCGCCGTCATCGCCTTCATATTCCCGGGCAATCTTTTCCGCCTGAAGGCAGAGCTGTCGCTTTTCCTCCAGCTGGCTTTCCATTACCTGAACCGCATTTTCGCCATACTCGGTTCCATATTCAACCTCACCGCCTTCGTCACGGGAATGTTCCCAGACAAACATGGTGTAATCATCATCACATCTGATTCCAAACCAGCGGCCATGCCCGTCATCAACGCCTTCCCGCGTCTCTGTCGGATTTCCGTCTGCGTCTTTGGCACCGTAGAAAATCTCAACTACCTTTCCTCCGAATGCATTATGCGCCCTGGCCCTTTCCTTTGCATACACATCATTAAATTCCGGTCTGTTCATACTCGTTTTCTCCCATTTGTAACAAATTTTATTATTTCACATTGTCTCCGTTTTATACAAGCGTTCATTTCACGGAATATGTGAAGAGAACGGTTTCGTGCTCCAATCCCTGACCATCTTTTTCATAAACTGAAACAATACGCGGGGTTGTTTCATTCGTCTCGCTGAAACGGGTGTAATACTGCTCATCGATTCCCGCTGCCGTCTTTACGGCAACCCGGTAGTAAGCGTCCTGTTCGTTATCTCCCGCCTTCTGCTTCATTGGCTCTTCCAGCAGCTGAATATCGACGAATTTCACTTCACCGCCCTCGACGATCATGGTTCTCAAAATGGAATACACTCCCTGCTTGACCAGCCGGGAAAAATCGTTGTAGATCCCGGGGTTCAGCGCTTTTCCGTCAACGATCACAAACCAGTTCTTCTCGGCCGCTTCCTGCGGGGAGATCGTAAATTCCGCCTGATCCAGAAGTCCGACTTCCCAGGCCACCTCATCATCTCCGCTCCAGCCAAGACATGCATTTCCCGGCTCGTAGTAAAACGTCACGGAAGCGGGGATTCCCGAAGCAGTGTCAAAGCCGCTGAGCGAGACATCGTTGTCTTCCTGGTAGTAATAGGTCTTGCCGTAGCACTTGATCTCTTTGGCCGAGTGCAGCGCATTGGCCGCATCCCTGCCCAGGGCATAGGCGCTTCGGACGCTTGAAAAAGATACCTGTCCGTCTTTGGAAGCGGCAGGCCAGCAGCCAAAGGGAACCCGCCAGGTTCTTCCCGCATCATCCCTGCTCTTCACCGTGACAAACGGCATGAAGTACAGGGCAAGCAGAACCGCCGCGGCAGTAAGAATCACTTTCAGCGGTTTCATTCCTCTTCTCCGGAGCGGCGTTCGATCTCCATGATCATATCAACCCTGCGGCTGTGTCTTCCGCCTTCAAACTCCGTTTCGAGAAATTCATCCATAATCATCTTCGCAAGCTCCGCGCCGACGACCCGGGCTCCGAAACAGAGCACCCGGCAGTCGTTATGAAGACGCGAATACTTAGCGGTATAAGGTTCGGAACAGACACAGGCCCGGATCCCCTTCACCTTGTTGGCAGCCAGGGATATGCCGAGTCCCGTTCCGCATACCGCGATGCCAAGATCCGCTTTCCCCTCTTTGACAGCCATAGCCACCTTTTCCCCGTAAACGGGATAATCCACCGATGAAGTTTCATCGGTGCCGAGGTTGAGAACCCTGTATCCCCTGGACTCCAGGTAGGGGATCAGTTCTTTCTTGAGTTCGACGGCAGTGTGATCATTGCCCCATGCGATAGTTTTCATACCAGTTTTTCCTCCGGCGCTGCTTTCTGCGCCTTGCCGCGGTTACGGCTGTACCAGAGCAGTGCCAGGCCGGCCGCAAACATGAATATTGCAATAAACTGCGAGGTGGACAGTCCCATGATCATACCCCGGGCTTCGTCACCTCTGAGAAATTCGACCATAAATCTTCCGACAGAATACAGAATCAGATACCAGGCGCCGGTGGTTTCCGGGTATTCACCCTCGTTATAATTGCGGATCAGGATGAAAAACAGAAGGAAATCTCCGAACGAGGAGATCAGCTGCGTCGGAATCAGCCTGACGCCGGAGGGCGCCAGCGATCCGCTCGGGAAAATCACTCCCAGACCATCCGTCGGCTTGCCATAGCAGCAGCCGGCAAAGAAACAGCCGATTCTTCCGAATCCCTGGGCAAGCGCCGCTACCGGAAGAAGCAGATTCATATAGGCAAAGAAGTCAATCTTCCGGATTTTGCAGTAAATGTAAGAGCCGATGAATGCGCCGATGATTCCGCCGTACACCACCCAGCCGTCAGCGCCGAGATATGCCATCGGATTCTTCAGAAAATCCCCGAAGTTGGTCAGGCAGTAGGTGATCTTACTCCCGAGAAATCCGGCGATCAGAACCACCAGAATCAGAGTATCTACAATATCGGGACTCATTCCGTGTTTTTTCGCCTGCCGCTCACCGACAAAATACGCCGCAAGAATTCCCAGGGCGATCATCACACCATATCCGTGAATCGTGATCGGTCCGATCGTTAACCAGTCGTTATACATATAAAACCTCCGGCACCAATTTTAGAATAGTTGGAGAATAAAGAAAAGCAATACGAACCTTTCTCTCAAAGAGATCCCATTGCCTTGTTCCGAAGCGGAGCGAAAGAAAAACATGACGCGCATGTTCTTCTCTCTGTTATAGTCCGGCTGATTCGACGTCTTCTTCAAACAGAGCCAGGTAATCGCCGTATCCTTCCTCTTCCATCTTTTCATAGGGGATAAAGCGAAGGGAGGCGGAATTGATGCAGTAACGCTGGCCGCCCCTGTCTTTCGGCCCGTCGCTGAACACATGGCCGAGATGCGATCCGGCGGAGCTGCTTCTTACTTCCGTGCGGATCATCCCATAGGAGAGATCCATCGATTTCTTCACCGCATCCTCTGCGATCGGTTTGGTAAATGCGGGCCAGCCGCAGCCGCTGTCATATTTGTCAAGCGAGGTGAACAGCGGCTCACCGCTTACGACATCGACATACAGACCCTTTTCAAAGAAATCATCATACTCCCCGGTGAACGCCCGTTCGGTTGCGGCGTTCTGCGTCACATCATAGGCGAGCTGACCGATTCTCTCCTTGAGTTCTTCGGCGCTCTCTCCCGCTGTTTCCTCATCGCTGAGATGGAAGTAGTCTTCGCCGATATGGCAGTATCCGTCCGGGTGTTTGGACAGATATTTCTGATGATACGATTCAGCCGGGAAGTAGTTCTTCAGCGGCATCAGTTCCACTGCCAGTGGTTTGCCCGCCTTTTCCTCTTCTTTTCTGTATACCTCTTCAATCCCCGGAAGCTGAGACTCTTCCGTGTAGTAAATCCCCGTGCGGTACTGTACGCCCTTATCGTTTCCCTGGCGATTTACGGAAAGCGGATCGATGACCATGAAATAGTATTCCACAAGTTTCTCAGGTCCGATCACTTCCGGATCATAGGTGATCTTAACCGTTTCCGCATGTCCGCTTCCCCGGCACACCTCTTCATAGGTCGGTGCCTTGTCCGGACCGTTGGCATATCCGGCTTCTGTTTTAATGACGCCGTCAAACTGATCCAGGTATTTCTGCACACCCCAGAAACAGCCTCCGGCAAGATAGAGATCCATCATTCCCTCCTTTTTCGTTTCGATTTCACCCGGCCAGTCGAGAATACCGCCGAATTCATAGACATTGACATATCCATACCCTGCCAGCTTCTCAGCGGCCAGTCTGCTTCGGCGGCCGGTGCGGCAGTACACCAGGAGGATCTGATCCCTGTCCTTCAGCTGTGAAGGCTCTTCTTCCTGAATCAGTTCATTGGGAATATTCACCGCTCCGGGGATATGCCCCTCCTCATATTCTTCCGGACGCCTTACATCCACGATGATATGACCATCCTCTTCTTCCATCATCTGCGCCGCCTTTTCCATACTGATATGGCGGTAGTTTTTCGTTTCTTCCGTCTTTGCGGAAACACAGCCTGCCAGCCCGATTGCCGCAAGCAGGGCCGCAGCCGCGGTTCTGATTCGTTTCATTCAGGTCACTTCCTTTCCGGGACAGGCACTTTCGTGCCTTCCCCTCATTGTATGCGGAAGGAGAGAAAAAGAGGTTTTTCATGCCCGGCGCCTGTGTTCAGGATTTATCTGAAGAAAAATCATGCGAAGCTCTGCATGATTTTTCAGGGGTTTCCTTTTCGTCTGAATTTCTTCATTCGTTGATAATTTTGATTCTTCCCGAAGGTTTGGCATAGGTTTCCGGGACTTTTCCCATCAGGTTGACGCCGATGTAAAGCGCAAGCGCATCGGTATCGGTGGTCATTGCATAACGCAGAAGTTCACCGTTCGCAAACATCGACATGCCGTCCCCGCCGCCGTACAGGAAATCATACGATGCGACAGTATATTCCCGTTCGGGATCCAGCGGAGTTCCCTGGATCAGCACATCCCTGACGCGGTAGTCTCCCTCCACGCCTTGAAAAACGCGTTTGGCATCTTCCTTTGCGGAAGAAGGAACGGAGAGATCGATGGTATACTCCAGCCCCGAAACCTGAAGGAATGCGTTGTTTTTCCCGGGAAGAAGACGGGCGCCGAATTCGAGGGCATCCAGGATGTCTTTTCCCTTCATGGACACAACGACAATATCATTCATATACGGAAGTGCATTCGCTATATCTCTGTACACGACAGTCCCGGACTGCAGGCCATTGCGGACTGACGCTCCGCCGACCAATGCGATATCACTTCCCGCAATTTCCCTGATCGCATCCGCCGTAAGCGAGCACATGGGGGTTTCCCGGGTAGTATTCGTTTTGCCGATTTCCATAGATTCCAGGGACAGATCAAATGTCAGCTCGCCGATCTTTTCGTTGAGCTGATTTGCATAACCGGCCTTGAGCTCTTCGATCCTCCGGTTCATGACCGCATCCACCCAGACCTGTTTCCCGCCGCGGCTCACGGATTCCGCCGCAAATCCCTTCGGTTCGGGAATGTCGGTAATCAGTTCGGCCTTTATCGCATGATCTGCGGCAATCGTGATCTTTCCGATGGCGGAAAGCTTTGTGCCGGTCTGTCCGGCAGGTATCTTTTTCCCGTCCTTATTGACCATCTCCTCTTCGATCAGATCATGGGAATGGCCGTCGATCAGAAGATCGATTCCGTTGGTTCTTCGGATCACCTCCCGCGAGGTAAAGTTTCTGTCGGTGGACTCCCCGTTGCCGAGATGGCTTAAAAGAATCACGATATCCGCTCCTTTGGCGCGCACTTCATCCACATAGTTCTGCAAACATTCGACCAGGCGGTCTCCGGCTTCATCTGCCATAAAATCATACATGGGCATGCCCTGATCATCGATCAGAGTGTGAATCGTCGATTTCGTGAAGGTATCCGGGGTATCGACTCCGATAAAGGCGATCTTCTTTTTGCCCGCCGTGATGATGCGGTAAGGCGGAAATACAGGTTCCCCGTCTGCCGTGCAGAAATTGGCGCAGATATAACCGCACTTCAGCTGCTCGCTGAGATCGTCGATCACCTCAAAGCCATAGTCAAACTCATGGTTGCCGGGGATTGCGCAGTCATATCCGACATCGTTCATCAGATCGATGATGAGGCTGCCCCTGGAAAGAGATCCATAGACACCGCCCTGAATCGCATCTCCCGCATCCACAAGCAATACGTTTTCATAGTCCTGCAGCATTTCTTTCCGGTACAGAGAGAGACCGTCATAGCCGATATTGTCATCGAGGGCGCAATGCACGTCATTGGTATGAAGAATGACGATGGTTTCCGCATCCTTTTGGGAAGAGGCGTCTTCCGCCGGTCTGTTGTCCGGGAATTCTGACGGGGAAGGTGAAGCACCGGCCATGGCACATCCGAAAAACAGCAATGTCACAGCCGCGAGGAATGCGACCCAGATCCGCTTTCGTTGTTTCATGCTTTCCCTCCTTCTCTGCATCCTGCAGGCTGTTCCCTATTTTATCATTTCATCGGTTCGATAGACGGCTGCTTTCCGAAGCAGGAATGCACATCTGCGTTCCGTTGATCAGCACTCAGACTTCGCGGTTCATTCCCGGCATTTCAGCCGGTACATTGTTGACAAGGGGCGGGGCTGCCGCGTTATTCAGCCTTGTCTTGCCGGAACCATTCCCTGAACCGACGCTGTATGAAGCCGCTTCGGAAAAGCTTTCCCCTCATAAGAAAAATACAGGAGCGCACTCACTCCTGTATCGTTTTTCAGAGAATATCGGTTCTGTTTACTCTTCGGTTTCGTCTTCGTCTTTATCCAGTGCGGAAGAGCTCCAGTCCACACTCGGACGCACCGGTGTTTCCGGTTCGGAAACCGCGGGTTCCTCTTCCTCTTTTTCCTTCGGCATGGCATCTTTTTCCAGCTGCTGGACGAAGGTCTCCTTCTTTTCCGTCACGCGCTGTTCAACTTCCCGCATGAACTTGTCGATCTTTCCGGAAAGATACAGCGTGGAGTAGAGATCCGTCACACCGCTGTAGACCAGCGCAGCACCCGCCGCCTGCAGCATCGCGTCCTTTGCCTGGACGATATTGAACATGATCACAAAGCCCAGAACAATCGAAACCGCCGCCATCAGGATGTACAGCCAGCCCTGGGAATAGCCGATTCTTGCGGCGTCGATGCCGTCCTGAAGCTTGTATACACCGCTGGTGATGATCGCAAGGCCGAGAAGGAACGGCATCAGCTCCTGGAAGGTCTCCTTGTAGTAGATCACCATGACGCCGACCAGGATCTTGATGACACCGGCCGCGAAATCATTGCGGTACAGCGACTCACGGATATCAATCATGAAATAGGTCACGATATTGATGATTCCGTATGCGACAAGCGCAACCCCGAAGAGATCGCAGATCATATCCGCCATCTGCCCGGGATACAGAAGCAGTACGATCCCGAACAGAATGTAAAGCAGCGCCATGATCAGTGACATCCATTTCATTCTCTTAAGCATATTCCACCTCACTCATATTTCCGCCGTGTCCGAAACCTGCTCATCGGCCGTTTCATGCCGGCCGCCTTTCTCGCCTTGACACCGAGTACCGCTGCCGCAACACACAGTGCCGTCTGCACCGCGGAAAGTCCCAGAAACGCCATTCCGTTATCTGTACCTTTCAATATAACGCTGACAGCGATCAGAGTAATCAATGACATGATGCACATCAGAATCCAGTTCAGGGGACGAATCGGGGGATCCGGCTTCCGCAGGGTCCTGTCTTCGATCGCCCGCAGGGATTCGATGCCGCGGATGGAAAACAGCGCACTTGCATCACAAAACAGATTTGCGGCCGCAATGACCGCAAGCATTCCGCAGTTCTGTATCGACGCGTTATTCAGATTCAGTATCGTGTAAGCACACAGCGGCGCAGCCAGAATCGTAATGAGGACAACCACCAGTTCATAACGGCCGCTGATCTGATCCAGAGAATCCGTTTTCATAACTCCGATTATACGCTTTCATCGGGAAATCATCGGACAACTTTATACAGGTTTCATCATTTCTTCACAATCATGCACGCATAGATCAGTCCCGGGGTTTGGGAACTCTTATTCCGCTGGAGACAATCGCCTTGTTCGGACAGACCAGCAGACAGAGATGGCAGCCCACGCATCTTTTCGGATTCAGCATCGGTCTGCGGTCCTTGCCCGGAGTGATGGCCTGATGGCCGCCGTCCCGGCACGATACATAGCAGCGCTCGCAGCCGACGCATCTTTCATGCAGGAATTTCGGATAGACGATCGTATCCCTTTCGATCTCTTCCGTGTCCACAACCAGCTTGAGACCCGCACCCACAAGGTCTTTGACGTTCTTTATGTTCCTGTATTTCATAAAGACCGCAAGCCCTTCGCAGAGGTCATCGATGATCCGGTATCCGTACTGCATGACGGCGGTGGTCACCTGCAGGCTCGAAGCACCCAGGGTAAGGAATTCCAGCGCGTCGGTCCAGGTTTCGATTCCGCCCATTCCGCTGATATGCATGCCGGAAAGATCCGGATTCATTCCGAGTTCTGCGATAAAGCGCAGGGCAATCGGCCTGACCGCCATGCCGGAGAACCCGCCGACTGCGGATTTTCCCTGTACATCCGGGGCCGTGACAAAGTTGTCGGGATTTACGTCCATCAGGCTCTTGATCGTATTGATCGCCGCGATTCCGTCGGCTCCGCCCCGCATGGCGGCCAGGGCCGCATCCGACATCCGGTCCACATTCGGCGTGAGCTTGGCAAATACGGGAATGGAGCACGCCTGTTTGGCGGCTCGGGTATACATCTCCACGAGTTCGGGAACCTGGCCGATATCGCTTCCGGTTCCGCCCTCCGCCATATTCGGACAGGAGAAATTGAGTTCGATCGCATCCGCTCCCGCCAGCTCCGACTCCCTTGCCAGCAGGGTCCACTCTTCCTCTTTTCTTCCCATGATCGAAGCGAGAAGGAATTTGTTGGGGTACTTCTCTTTCAGCCGCCGGAATATGTCCAGGTTTTCGATCAGGGAATGATCGGAAAGCTGCTCGATATTCTTGAAGCCGATGATCGTGCCGGTATCGGATTTGATGCAGGAAAAACGCGGGGATGCCTCATGGATATCCATCAGGCAGATCGTCTTGAACGCCGCCCCGGCCCAGCCGGCCTCAAAGGCTCTTGCGCACATGTCATAGGTGCTCGACACCACCGAAGAGGAAAGCAGGAACGGGTTTTCCACGGGAATGCCGCAGATATCCGTTTTCAACAACTCCCTGAAATCTTCCTTTCCGGTGATCACATCATCCTTGATCCGGCAGAGTTCGTCCATCAGGGCATGGATCGGCACCTGATGCGGTTTCACGCAGGCATTTTCACACATGGCGTGGCAGGTCACGCACGGCAGCGGGGAAGGAACTCTCGCTGCCGACATGCTTTCATTATTAAACCAGATGCCCCGCAGCAGTCTTGCAGGGTCCATGGCAGGACAGGCAGCGGTGCAGGGCGCATCTTCGCACAGCATGCATTTAATCATTTCGCTGCGGTATATCTGTCGGTGGATTCCCATACTTCATTCTCCATTTTTCTATGATGAGTTCGGGCGCAGTTTACTCTGCGCGTTTTGCGAGTCCGTAATCGGAAACCGTCTTCTCAAGCACCTTTGCGGCAAGCAGGCAGGTATTGAGACAGCGGGTTTCCTTCGTGTGAAATTTCGGCCGGATCTCGGCACAGTTCTGGCCGCCGAAAGCTTCGCGGAAATTTCTGACGCAGGACGAAATCACCGGCCGCAGCTCATCGAGATGATCGTGCGCCTTGGTTTCGATGATCAGTTTCGAAAGAACGGCTACGGATCCGATCAGGGTGCCGCAGGTACTGCCGATATACATCCCGCTGCCAAACCCCCCGAGCAGTTTCATATCCTCATCATGAAGTCCGAGCTGATAGTATTCATTGCCGGCATGGATGATCGTTTCACTGCAGTTGAGATAGTCCGTCTCATAGTACTTCCTTACAATTTCCTCGAGCGTGTCCATAATGATCTCCTGTTGTATTGTGTTCTTTTGCTGTATTGTTTTTTAAATAAGATATGTGACTGTTTTCATTATACGCCAAACCCCGCCGAGTTTTTCCGGTTTCCGCACAAACGGGATGAATCTGCTAAAATAGTTTCAGAAAAGAACAGGAGGTTAACAATGGCTGTAAAACAAATGGAATTTCCGAATCCGAGAGGATCGCTGAAGCTTCGTGTGGCAAAGGGGCACTTCGCAACCAGCCACAGCCATATCAACTACTATGTCGATCTGACATTCACAAAACACCGTCTTTCCGAAGCGAGGGCTGCCGCCCGCCAGCTTGCCATGCAGTACAAATCGTCCACGATGATTGATACCATTCTGTGCCTTGACGGCACCGAGGTAGTCGGGGCATGCATGGCCAGCGAACTGACCAAGGTCGGCTTCTCCAGCATCAACGTCCACAACACGATCTATGTCGTCACTCCCGAGCACACCACCGGAAGCCAGCTCTTGTTCCGCGACAACATCATCCCGATGATCCGCGGCAAGCATGTTCTGATTCTTGCGGCATCGGTGACCACCGGCTACACCGTGCAGGGCGGCATCGAAGCGATCCAGTATTACGGCGGAAGCGTCGCCGGCGTCGCCGCGATCTTCGCCTCCACCAACGAATGTTTCGGATATCCGATCGCATCTGTTTTTTCACCGGAAGGAATCCTCGATGACTACGAGAGCCATCCCAGCCATGACTGCCCCCTCTGCAAGGCCGGGCAGAAAGTCGATGCCATCGTCAACACCTACGGCATCTCCTTCTTCCGCTGAATCACAGCCAGTCCCCGGCCGATGCCGGGGTTTTTTTTCTGATCGGGTCATCATTGACAGGATGACCGCTCTTCCCCGGCCTGTCCCTTCTCTTCCGGACCGAATTCAGGAAGTACTCTTTTTTTATTTTTCGCTTCATTTTTGTCTTCCGGGGGTATTTCTGTGCGGGTTCCGGCATTTTTTCTTCTTCGCCTTCAGAAACGTTTCCAGGCCGCTGCAGCGCCAGAAATCGCAATTTCCGCTTTTTCTCGGATGTGACAAATATGGGAAATTGTCGGAAAGTTGTGGGCAAATCCTCCCAAAATTGCGTGAAATCCATTATAGTAGATTGGAAATCGGTTTTTTTCACGGGGAGGAAATATGAAGAAAAAGAAAGTAAACATTACCGAAGTAGTACTCCGCGACGCCAACCAGTCTCAGATTGCGACCCGCATGCCGAGGTCTGATTTTGAGGACATTCTCGAGACCATGGACAAAGCGGGATACTATTCCATGGAAGTCTGGGGAGGCGCTACATTTGATTCCTGTCTGCGCTATCTGGATGAAGATCCCTGGGACAGACTTCGCTTTATCCGTTCCAAGGTCAAGAACACCAAGCTGCAGATGCTTCTGAGAGGTCAGAACATCCTGGGCTACCGTCACTATTCTGACGACACCGTGCGGGCATTCGTCCGCAAGTCCGTCGAAAACGGAATCGATATTATACGTATCTTCGATGCGCTGAACGATCCGCAGAATATGGCAACCGCCATTGACGAATGCCTCAAGGCCGGCGGCCACGCCCAGGGCACGATCTGCTATACCACCAGCCCTGTACATACCTTTGAAAGCTATGTCGCACTGGGCAAGAAGCTCGAAGCCATGGGCTGCCATTCCATCTGTATCAAGGATATGGCCGGAATCATGAGCCCCAAGGCCTGCTATGATCTCGTCAAGCAGCTCAAGAAGGATCTCAAGCTGCCGGTGTATGTGCACTCGCACACCACCACAGGTCTTGCGCCGATGACTCTGCTCAAGGCGATCGAAGCCGGCGCCGACGGTGTCGACACCGCGATCTCCATCTTCTCGGGCGGCACATCCCATATGTCCACCGAGTCCCTCGTCTATGCCCTGCAGGAAATGGGCTATGACACCGGCGTGGATCTCAAGGTCTGCCAGAAGATCAATGATCACTTCAAGCCGGTTCAGGCAAGATTCCTGAAGGAAGGCGGTCTCAACCCTTCCGTTCTCACCACCAAGATCGATGCCCTGAACTACCAGATTCCGGGCGGAATGCTTTCCAACCTGATCTCTCAGCTGACTGCGGTTGACAAGCTCGACCAGCTCGACGCGGTGCTTGAGGAAACTCCGAAAGTCCGCAAGGACATGGGTTATCCCCCGCTCGTCACTCCGATGAGCCAGATGGTCGGCACCCAGGCGGTGACCAACGTCCTGACCGGCGAGAGGTACAAGCTGATCTCCAAGGAAGTCAAGGCATACTGCCGCGGCGAATACGGCACGCCTCCCGCACCTGTCAGTGAAGACCTCATGAAAAAGGCGCTCGGTGACGAGAAGCCGATCGAAGGCAGATATGATGATACGATCGAGCCGGAAATCCCCGGTGCGAAGAAATACCTCGGCGACCTTGCCGAAAGTGAAGAAGACGTTCTCAGCTATGTCGCATTCCCTCAGCAGGCAGAGGCCTTCCTGAAGGAGCGCAGAGAGAAGAAAGCGCTCAAGGTCAGCTACACCATTCAGGAGGCTGAGTGAGTATGTCAGCCGGAAGAGCACTGATCATCGCGGTTTCCGGATTCATGATCGTCTTCCTGATGCTGTGCCTTCTGTGGTTCATCATGGTCCTGATCAACAAGGTGACCACTTCCCTCGAAAAGGGAACCAAAACAGAGGCTCCGGCGCCCGAAGTCAAGGTCAAACCGGAACCTGCCAAACCGCAGGAAGCGGTCTTCGGCGGTGAAATCGCACTCTATGACGTAGACGAAAAGACAGCCGCATGCATTATGGCCATCGTCTCGGATGAAACAAAGATTCCGCTCAGCCAGCTGGTCTTCAAATCGATCAGGGCATTGAGCTAAGGGGGAAAGAATATGAAATATATCATCACATTAAACGGAAAGAAATACGAAGTAGAAGTTGAAAAGGGACAGGCCAATGCGGTCTTTGTCGGAACCGCGGAAGCCGCTGCACCGGCTGCGCCCGCAGCTCCTGCCGCACCCGCACCCGAAGCAGCACCGGCACCCGCTCCGGCGGCCGCACCTGCCGGCTCCGGCGATCCGATCAAGGCACCGATGCCCGGTACGATTCTCGATGTGAGAGTTTCCGCGAACCAGGCGGTCAAGGAAGGAGATATCCTCTTCATCCTCGAAGCGATGAAGATGGAAAACGAAATCGTTGCGCCGCGTGCCGGTACGATCACTTCCGTTACCGTATCCAAGGGCACCTCGGTCCAGACAGATCAGGTGATCGCGACCATTCAGTAGGAGTATGAGCGATGAACATACTTGAAATACTGAAAATGATCTTTGCGGAATCCGGCTTTGCCGGACTCATCGAAGATCCCCGCTATCTGATCATGATTCTGTTCGCCTGCTTCCTGCTGTATCTCGGCATCAAGAGGAAGTACGAACCGCTGCTTATGATTCCGATCGCATTCGGAGTTCTCCTGGCAAACCTGCCGAGAACCGGTATCACCGACGGACTCATTCACTATCTCTCCCTCGGTGTCGAATACGGAATCTACCCTTCGCTCGTGTTCCTTGGAACCGGAGCGATGACGGACTTCGGTCCGCTGATTGCCAATCCCTCCTCCCTTATGATGGGAGCAGGTGCGCAGTTCGGCATCTTCACCGCCTTCCTGATGGCACTGATTCTCGGATTTGATCCGAAAGTCGCCGCTGCCATCGGCGTTATCGGCGGTGCCGACGGCCCGACGGCAATCCTGACCGCATCGAAGCTCGCCATGGAGTACCTGCCGGCGATTGCGATCGCAGCCTACTCCTACATGGCGCTGATCCCGATGATTCAGCCGTTCTGGATGCGTCTTCTCACCACCGAAGAAGAGCGCAAGACGGTCATGAAGCAGACCCGCCAGGTATCCAAGACCGAGCGGATCATCTTCCCGATCGCAGTTACGATCTTCGTTGTCCTTCTGATTCCGGATACCGCACCGCTCGTGGGAATGTTAATGTTCGGCAACCTGCTGAAGGAAACCGGTCTCACCGACCGTCTCAGCGACACTGCCCAGAACGCTCTGACCAATACGGTCATCATCTTCCTCGGCATCTCGGTCGGATCCAAGGCCGTTGCGACAACATTCATCACCTTCCGCACGATTGAAATCGTCATCCTCGGTCTCATCGCCTTCAGCTTCTCCACCATCGGCGGACTGCTGCTCGGCAAGATCATGTACCGGGTGACCGGCGGAAAGGTCAACCCGCTGATCGGCTCTGCCGGTGTATCGGCGGTTCCGATGGCTGCCCGCGTCAGCCAGATGGAAGGCCAGCGCGCCAATCCGAACAACTACCTTCTCATGCATGCCATGGGCCCCAACGTTGCCGGTGTCATCGGCTCGGCGGTCGCTGCCGGCTTCATGCTGAAGATATTCGGAGGGTAATCCAGCCGAAGATACGATTCGGACGATCTGATTCATCCATGCCGGATTCAATCCGGCATTTTTTATGTTTCTGCGGAATGCGAAACGATATAATACTTCTGAAAGATCGGAGACAACCGAAATGAACAATAAAAAATCAGATTCTCTGTTTATTCCGCTTTTCCTGACAGCGGTAACCCTGGTTGGGCTGCTGTTCTCAACCCTGGGTGCCGCAGGCGCATCTTTCCCGTCTTCGGGAACCCCTTCCGCAGAGCCGACTGCCGAAGCTTCCGCAGCGCCCGCTCCGGCTTCATCGCCGGAAACAGCCCCCGCGGCAGAGAGCAATGATCCGAAGGATATTGTGATTCTCTATACCAGCGATATTCACTGCGGCGTCAACGAAGGATTCGGGGCAGTCGGCCTTCGCCAGGTACGGAAAACCCTCGAAGAACAGGGAATCCCCACCCTTCTCGTCGATGACGGCGATGCCACCCAGGGAGATATTCTCGGAACCCTGACCAAAGGCGAATCCATCATCCGTCTGATGAATGATCTCAGATACGACATTGCGATTCCCGGAAATCACGACTTTGACTACGGCGTGGATCAGATGATGAAGTTCGCCCAGGAAGCGGAGTTTCCCTATATCAGCTGCAACATCTCCCATGAGGGAAAACTCCTGTTCGATCCCTACATCATCAAGGAGATCGGCGGGAAAAAGATCGGCTTCATCGGCATCACCACGCCGGAAACCATGACCTCCTGCGATCCGGTCAACTTCCAGGATCAGCAGGGAAACTACGTTTACGACTTCCTCGGAAAAGACGGCACCGGAAAAACGCTGTTCGATACGGTGCAGAAAACGGTGGATGAAGTTCGCAGCAAGGGCGTCGATTATGTCGTCGTGATGTCGCATCTCGGAAACCAGGAAGGCTCTGCTCCGTTCAATTTTCAGACACTGATCGAAAACACCAGCGGGATTGATGTGATTCTGGACGGACACAGCCACGATACCGACCAGATCACCATGAACAACAAAGAAGGAAAGCCGGTCGCCCGCACCGCCTGCGGCACCAAACTGCAGGCAGTAGGCTATATGCGCATCTCCGGCAAAGACGGTTCCATCTCCTGCGGGATCTATTCCTGGAACAATCCGGAATCCGCACCGGAACTCTTCGGCATCACCAATGAACTCACCGCGCCGCTGGAAAAGGAAAACCAGTACGTGAAAGAGATTCAGAAACAGGTTGTGGGTCATACCGGTTTCGATCTTATCGTCTATGATCCCACGAAGACCAACAGCAATGGTCTGCCGCTCCGCATCGTCCGCAATGCCGAAACCAACCTCGCCGATCTCGCTGCCGATGCGCTTCTGTATGCCACGGGCGCGGAAATCGCGTATTTGAACGGCGGCGCTGTCCGCGCGGATATCAAAGCCGGTGATATCACCTACGGCGACATCATCAATGTCTCACCGTTCTCCAATCAGATCTGCGTTTCCGAAGTGACCGGCCAGCAGATCCTGGATGCCCTGGAATGGGG
>JAFWCM010000022.1 GCA_017536885.1 Solobacterium sp. | reverse complement strand
TTTTGCAAATATCCTTAATGAGATAAGTTCCTTTGGCTGCGAGCAGGTCATTGAGGATATATTCAACCATCCTGGATCTTTCAATGGTATAGCTGGTCTTCTTCAAATATGAAATCCAGGCCAGATAACCAGGAAGATGTCTTGTCGAAACTCCATGCTTCACACGAATCAGATGCTTCAATTCCAGATGTAATTCATTAACATCCCCAACACTGTTTCCTTTAGGGGTAGTAAAGCGTTTGGATGCTTTTGATGAAGGAATGACATCATGCTGGATTTTGTGAGTATCAGCGAACGCCGCTATACCGCTGTTATTATCAGAGATGAGCAATGTCGGTTTATCAAAGTGGGCAGCGTACTGCTCATATTTCTCGGCTGTTTCCTGTCCGAGTCCGGCAACACGATAAAGAATATTATCGTGTTCATCCTCTGCTGTGACGATACATACCTTATGATGGCTGATCCCACGAAGAGATTTTAATTCTCCGACAGAAGGACCTTTCTTTCCTCTCTTCTTGCTGTAACGAGGCATATTCTTCGGTTTTGTGCCAGAAAGATTGATTCTGGTGTAGGTCGCATCAATCTGTATCTGGCCATTGAGAAGAAGCTCAGCCATCTTGTAATCAGCCATTCGATAGAGCTTCTGCCGGAAGCAGAAACAGGTGGATTTTGATAAGTGCGAACGATATGCTGTCTCTTTCAAGGATAATCCTTCAATCTCACATTCGATCAGTTCACGGATATTCTCATCACTCAATCTGTTCGATGACATCAGGTTCCCAGTGGTAGGAAGAAATGTTTTACCGCACGATTTACAGAGAAATCTTTGAATTCCATCCTTGTGCCCATACCTGATGAAATGCTTACTTTTGCAGATCGGACAGCACGAAGGTCTTTCAAAAGAATCGCTGTGATGATCGGCGTCATCAGGTTCGCCTTTTTCAATCTTCTTCGTTGTACGACTCTGAGAACTGCGCCCGAATCTTTTCCAGATATAGTTGCGAATGAAGATGATGTCATCTTCAGAGAGTGAATCAAGATACTCTTTGGTATTCTGTGCCATGGTATATCCTCCATCCGCTTACATACTAGAGGATATCCCCGAAATAGCTGTCCGATTTTCGGGACACTGGCAAATATTACCAACATTTATCCGGAGAATAGCCTAGAAAAACGGCAGTTCGACGGCGGAGCCGTCAGAGATGTTTGCCCGCCGCAGGACATAGTCCTCACGGGGAAGAAAACGAAGCACCTCACTGAAGCCGAGCAGAAACCTGCACTGTTTCCGGATAAACCTCTCACGGCTCTCTGCTTCGGCTTTTTCCGGATCCTTAAGAGCTTTTCTTCCGCCGACGAGTTTGTTGAGATACCGCAGTCCCTTCAGCGCTCCATCCCCTTTATGGGGAGAATTGAAATAAGCAAAGAGGTAATACTCCGCCAGCATCGGCCGCATCATTGCGGAAATCTCCTCTTTGATATCGTAGATGTTTCGGATCGGGATATCGTCTTCTTTCCGCGAGATCAGCACGTCCGTACAGACGATAAACGGGATGCCGTACATCCGGTTTTCATAAAAGCTGCCGTCTCTGACCCATTCAAAGACATCGTCCCCTACCATCTTTTCCGGAATCTCGCGGATCAGTCCCTGTGCCGCATAGGCAGAGAGCACCATGCCGTCAAACACATAGAGATCCCCGTCTCTTTCCGGTGCTTTCTCATAGCAGTCATATCGGCGGAACTCAATCGGCCGGCGGTGCCCCGCCGCATGGAATTTCTCTTCGGCAAGCCTGCAGAACGCCTCGATGTCGGTCATCTGCTCATAGCAGTAAAAGATCAGCGGTTCCTGTCCGGTGTTGTCTTCCTGCATGTTGAACTCCTTCATCTGTATCTCTCCTGAACCTGAAACATGATTCCTCTTAGTATCCTCAGACTTCACTGAAACCCGAAGGCCGTCAGCCAGCACATGACGCAGAAGCTGAGGATGCCGAACCAGACCGCAAACGAGACCGGCGGCACAAACAGAAGATGGGCTGCGCTGCTGAGAAACTGTTTCCAGTCAATCTCGATCTTTTTGTGATACCGCGTTTTCGATCCGTCTTCATGGATCATATAGATCCAGGGATGTTCATAGAATTCAATTGAACCGAATTTCAGAAGATAGATCGGCACCACCGGAACCATGATGCAGAACCATACGGCACTGCCGCCAAGCTCCAGCCGCTTGAAATCAAACCCGTTGAGAAACAGAGCGACGATCACCGGCAGAAACAATACCGTCAATGCCAGAAGGATCATCTGAATCATTCGCAGCGGGGAGGAAAACACCAGCTGAACCGGACGCACCGTTCCCTCGATCTTCTCGAAGAATACCGGCGGCTGTGAAGGAACCTCGAGGTTTTTATCCTCTTTGACCAGCACCCCGTTTTCCCGTTTATAGAGCGGTGAAGAAGTGAAGATCTTTCGCTCCGTCTCCACCCGGAAGCTGTTTTTCACCGAATCGCTGTAGGCACAGAGCGTGATGATCAGAATCGTCAGTCCCAGCATTCCTGTGATATACAGACTTTCCTCCATCTTCATACCGAACAGGCAGAAGCTGCCAAAGGCAATCGCAGAGATCGCCAGCGCGGCAAGGATCGCTTTTGCCCACCAGGGAATGAAGTAATAGTGGGAAGGATCCTGCGCCAGAACGCTGACCTTTCCGGTCTGCCCGTTGACCGCCGCTTTGCATTGCATTGAGCAGATCACATAGGCGGGAAGAAGCACCGGCATATGCAGAGCGCGGTCGGTGTATGGCTCCACAGAGATCTTTTCCGTCTCCAGAGTTCTGCGCACCAGCGGCGCATAGTCTTCCGACACTTCCGCATCTGTCCGCTTTTCCAGTTCCCTGTCATCGATATCGCGAATTTTGACCCGCTGTCCGGCCGCATAAGAAAACGCAAACTCATTCAATGCGTCTAGGTCGTAGGGCTCCATGGCATCGAGAAGACGGTTGTCGAGCTGTTCGGAGGCATTCACGAACACCCGGTCGATGTATCCGCTGCAGTGATAATCACGCAAACCGTCCATACGGCTGACCGTGCAGTCGACCGGTCCCCGGACCAGTTCATAGGGAAGATAGAATCCCTGCAATTGATCTTTGTTTTTAAGAAGTGCTTTCGCCTCTTTTTTTCCTCTGTTTTTCCGGCACCAGTCATCCAGGCAGTCCATCGCCTCATCTTTACTGATCCGAAAGGGAATGATCATCTCGGGAAGATCTTCATCAAACAGATAGGTCTTTCGCACCAGTGCCCGGCCGCAGAATGCACAGTCCGCCATCGCCTCCCCTTCTTCAAACAGGATCACCGCCCCGCAGCCCGAACACGATGCCTGAAAAAGTCGGGTGTGTTCTGCGCTTTTGCGGATCCGCGACTGCACGATGGAACGAAACCCCTGCTTTTCCTTCTGCGCTTCGCTGACTTCAGTCACTCCCCCGCAGTACGAACAGAGATACTGTTGTTTTATGATGTTGTATTTTGCCGGCGCGCCGCATTCCCGGCACCGCACATCCGCAATATTGCCTTCCATATCTGCGTCCCTTTTCCGGTTTTATTATACCGTCTTCCGCAGTTTCCTCCCGCCCGCGCATCGTCCTGTTTTCCTCATACAAAAAAGAAGCCGGAATATGGCTTCTTCATACTCTGCAGTGTCGGCCGCAGAGGATCAGGTATGCGACATCCGTTCGATAAAGGGATAGGCGATTCCGCCCAGCACAAAGATCACCCAGCTGATCCCCCAGCTGCCGCTGAGGGCGCTGTAGAGAAAATACGCCCCGGTGATCAGTGCCCAGTAAAGATCCTTGAAATTCATCCGCCGCTTGGCTTCCGGCCGGTATTCGTCTTTCTGAAACAGGCGCTTCATCGTCTCCCCGCGCATCCCCGCAAGAACGCAGCGGCGCACGCCTTCCGCCACCATTCCCAATAACATTCCGACCCCGAGTCCCTCCATAAAGGAATTGCCTCCGGAAAGAACGGAAAGCAGAATCACCGGCACCGGGCAGAGAATGAACAGAAACACGGCGGTTCGGATATCATCGTGATTCTTTTCCGGCATTTGAGCGCATGCCTCTCTGATCGCATCTTCCGCATCAAACTCCGGCAGAAACGGGGTGGTTTTGAGAAAGTGATACGCCTTGTCCATTACCGAAGCCCGCATGAATCCGGATACCGCGTGCGCGATCATCGCCATCGTCAGACTGACGCCGAGCACTGCGAATACCGCTTCCCTTGCCGGCATCAGGGCAGCCCCGAGCGTTGAAAGAACAATTACGGGTGCCGGGCTGCTCACACATTCCGCCACTCCCTGGGAAATTGTTTTTCCTTTCCGCTCCCGGGCCTTCATAAAATCCTCCGCTTCCTCTTTGCGCAGAATATAGCAGCCTTCCTCTTTCGGCCCGGCATTCAGCGTATTCCATACCGTTTTCTTCCAGGTATCCTTCCAGGATTCCTCAGTTTCCTGTACTTCCTGTTCGGCATACTCCGGATCCCGGGGTTCTTCTTCCTTCCGGAACTCCTGCTGAAAGGACATGCCGCGAAAGGGTTCTTCCTGTACGGGTGCCCGGGAAAGATCCGGAACGGTATCCTCTTTCAGAAGGTAATCCGTAGAGACATGAAACAGATCAGACAGCTGGACGAGCTTCTCCACTTCCGGAACGCTCTGTCCGCTTTCCCACTTCGAGACCGACTGCCGGCTGACGCCCATTTTCTCTGCCAGTTCTTCCTGCGACATTCCATTCTGCTTTCTCAGCTGTGAAATCCGATTTCCGATCATATATGCTTTCCCCCTGTCCCTATCCTGCAATAATAGTCGGTTTCTGTCTACCAACCAATGGGTGCACTTCGTCCGCAACCAGCAGTTGACAACCACTGACTGCCTGATTTTCAGGGAAACAGGCGGGAAACTACCGTGTTTGTCCATACACTTAACAGAAGCAGCACCAGGCCCTGAAGCACAAAGTGCCAGGCGCTGGTGTTGAGTCCTTTCAGCCCGAACACAAACAGCACCGGCATCTGCCAGAGATAGATCTCATAGCTGTAACGGCTGAAAAAGGCAAAGACCGGAAGTTCCAGCAATGGGCCGGCCCGGCGCTGATCCATCAGAAGCACGGTTAAGGCAATCAGAGAGAGCAATGCATATCCGGCCATCCCGAAGTGGTAAACCCAGTCCTTTCTCCCGTCCGCCTGCAGAAAAATCCAGACCGTTGTCAGAACAAACAGAAGAAGCAGAACGAGAGAAATCGCCGGTTTCATCCTCCCCATCCGTTTCCTGCGGCCCCGCCGCATGCCAAGCCAGGCGCCGCCAAGCAGGGCGTGTATCCTTGACAGGGTACCGTAATAGAGAAGACTCTTTGAAACCGACGGCAGGAAGGAGAGCATCGGCATGATCGCAAGACTCCCAAGGAAGATCCGGAAGAGTGTTTTCTCTTTCCCGTGCGAGAAGACAAACCGGAAGAGCAAGGGCCACACCAGCTCAAACTGCATCAGAATCGAGATATACCAGAGGTGGGTGAAGGCGGAGCCGGAGGCAAGATTGGCAAAATAATCTGCCCTTTTGTAAATCTGCCAGTAGTTGTTATATCCCAGCAATACGCTCAGAATTTCTTCCCAGGCATTCTGAAGCCGGAAATGATCGAGAATCGCGATCATTTCGACGGTGATGAAGATCATGATCACGAGGGCCGGATAAATCCGCTTTGCCCGTCTGGCATAATAGGGAAGCAGCTTCCCCTCCCGGTTCAGAGAAGAGGAGTATCCACTAAGAAATCCGCTGATCACAAAAAAGAGAATGACCCCGAAGTATCCGCCGGAAACAGCGTTCGGAAACATGTGAAAGAACAGAACTCCAAAGAGGGCAATCGTCCTGAGGCCGTCCAGTCCGAGAATTTTTCCTGTCCGCGGGGAATTCATGGTCCGTCTTCCTTTTTCACATGAGAGGTAAGAACATTCTCATTGATCGTCTCCCGGATCAGTTCCGCAAAGGCCTTCGACCCTTCCTCATTGGGATGAAGGCCGTCGGGAAGGATATATTCCTTCTCGTGCTCAGTTGCCAGCGTTCCCCAGTCAACGATAAACATCCTTTCATTCCGCTCTGCGGTGCGGATCATCTTCTCCGTGGAATCATTGCTTACTCCGTATGTCGTAATCCAGAAGGTCGGCCTGTCGCCGCAATGGGAGTTGATCTCCTCAATGTCGCTTTCTTCAATATAGGAATTTGCCCCAAGGCAGAAGACCACCGCATCGCCCAGGGAATGATTTGTCTCATACCACGTGACCACCGATTTGGCGTCATACAGCGTTCGTCCGAAGACCGCATCAAAATAACCGTGCGGAAAGGTCGCATAGAGGGCATTCACCGCACTCAGCATCACCGAATCCCCGACGCCCGTAACGTTCAGTTCCGAGGAATCGCTGTAATTCCCAAGCAGCGGGTTATTCTCCCGCTCTTCTTCCAGGCGCCGTTGGTACTCTTCTTCCCGCTGCCGCTCCTCTTCCGCTCTTCTTGCAAGTTCGGCTTCTTTTTCCCTGCGGCGTCTCTCCTCTTCTTCCTGCTGTTTCCTCAGCATCTCTTCGATTTCCCGCGCTTCCTGCTGAGCTCTTGGCGGCACCGTAAAAAAACTCACAACGCCGAGCACAAACAGAATGCCCATCCCCACGGTAAAAACCGCCATGGGAATCCTCAGTATTCCCGGTGACCGCCGTTTCTTTTTTCCTGTTTTCCGTATGGGCTTTCCGCTCCTGTCTGACGTCATACCCCTATCATACACATATGAAGCATCCCCGGCGGGATCACTCGGATTCAAACAGACACGCGCCGTTGGTCTCGATCACATGTTTATACCAGTAAAAGCTCTTCTTCCGGTACCGCATGAAACTGCCGCGGCCTAAGTCATCGCAGTCCACATAGACAAAGCCATAGCGCTTCGACATCTGCTTGGTGCTCTCCGAAACAAGATCAATGCAGGCCCAGCTGGTATATCCCAGAAGTTCCACACCGTCCTCATAGATCGCGTCATGCATCTGGCGGAAATGATCGCGGTAGTAATCGATATGGGCGTCGTCATTTACGGTATAGGATCCCTTCCCGTCGGGAACCAGTTCCTCTTTTTCACCCAGTCCGTTTTCCACGATAAACAGCGGTTTGCGGTAGCGGTCATAAAGATCCACCAGAGAGATGCGCAGGCCGATCGGATCCTTCTGCCAGCCCCATTCACTCGCTTGCAGATACGGATTCTTCAGCGAAGTCACGGTGTTGCCGGACGCAAGATCCATCCCTCTGCTCTCTTTCGCAGCACATCCCGACATGTAGTAGGAAAAGGAGATGAAGTCCACGGGCCAGGATTTCATGAGTTCGAGATCTTCGTTCTCCATCACGATATTCAGGCCGTGATTTTTAAACCGTGACAGAAGGTAAGCGGGATAAACGCCAAACACCTGGGTATCGCTGTAGCAGTAAACCGCCCGCATCCGCATCTGCGCTTCCAGCACATCTTCCGGTTTACAGGTATAGGGATAAAAGGTCAGCTTGGTAAGCATGCAGCCAACCATGCACGAAGGGTTATCCTCGTGGAGGATCTTTGTCGCAAGCGCACTGGCCGCAAACTGATGATGCATGGCCTGAAAGATCACCTCTTCAAAGTTTTTTCCCTCAAACCGGTCTCTTACGAGCCCGCCGGTGGTATAGGGATGGCGGATCATGGAATCCACCTCATTGAAAGTCAGCCAATACTTCACTTTATCTTTATATCGATTCGAAACCGTCCGGACAAACCGTTCAAAAAAGCCGATCGTCTTCCGGTTATACCAGCAGTCATACTTCAGCACAAGATGCAGCGGCGGCTCATAATGCGACAGGGTTACCAGCGGTTCAATGCCGTAGTTCCGGCATTCGTCAAAGACCTGATCATAAAACTTCAGTCCTTCTTCATTGGGCTCTTCGTCATCACCGTTGGGATAGATCCGGCTCCAGGCAATCGACAGCCGGAAGACGCCGAATCCCATCTCCGCAAGCAGAGCGATATCCTCCTTCCAGTGATGATAGAAATCGGACCCGTGCCGCTTGGGATAGTGCTCAAAGTCCAGGGGATGCGCCAGGGCTTCTTCAATATCCCGGGAAGTGACATCGTTGTGCGCCCTGTAATCGCTGAGATCCACTTCCGGCCGGATTCTTGCGGTATCGGAAACCGACCATCCCTTTCCCCCTTCACCAAATCCGCCTTCAAACTGATTCGCTGCCGTTGCCCCTCCCCAGAGGAATCCTTCGGGAAACTGTTTTTTCATACATTCGCCTCTCTGTTCTTTCGGTATTCCGAAATTAAAAAACGGGATTTCCCCGTTATCAATCGCCCGCAAACACGGCGGGCAGTGCATTATACAGATACTCCCTGACAGCATTCATGTCATGGTATCCGTTGTCCTTGATTTCATAAACCATGTTTTCCGCACAGAATTCCTGGCGGCGCATCATCTCCTGAACCTGGCTGTCCACCTGGTCATGCATGGGGTCAATCGTACCGACCCCGGTATAGATGAAATAGTCCTTCTGTCCGTACCACCCGTCATGAACCGCATTCACAAGCCGGTCCACCGTCTTCTGCGGGCGGAGCAGCCCGCCGTTCTGACCGGTAATCCAGGAGTCACCGCTCATGATGATATAGTTCTGAATCAGATCGAGATTGAAGATGAACTGATGCCAGGCCGTGACTGCCCCCATCGAAAACCCGGCAAAAGCCCGGTGCGAACGCGCGGCTTTGAGGTCTTTGTGTGAGGTGCCTTTCGCATAGGTTCGAATTTTTGCCTCAAGGTAGGGCATCGCATCATTGCGGAGCTCATCCTGAAACAATGCCAGCTGGTCCACCGAATCCTGATAGGTGGCTGCCTCATTCTCCGCATCAAAGGTCAGACACACGGCGATGAAGGGCCTGGTATCACCATTTTCGATCAGATGATCAAAGACATTCCGGATCTGCGCATCATCGGTCAGATAGTCCTGCGCCTTCATCATCCAGCCATGCATCATATACATGACATCATATCTTTCACTGCCGTTCTCTTCATAGCCATAGGGAAGATAGATGAATGCAGGTTTATGGATATCCCTGTTATTCCGGTAATCCTTCGTCGGATAATCGATCCTTATGACCGTGCCGGGATGTTCGCAGGGTGACATGTATTCCTCGGGAACTTCAGAGGTAAAATCCGTCTCCGCCCGGGAAGAGAACTTCAGATAGCTGCCCCAGCGGGCATAAAGAACAAAGCACACAAACAGAACAGCCGCACACAGCGAAAACAACGCCGCGCCGGAAAGCCGTGAATTCCCTTGTTTTGCATTTCGGTCTGTCATGTTTTTCCTCTTGTCTTTGAAGATGCCCGTTTCATTATACCGAACTTCTTCGCCGAAGTTTCATCACGGGTTCGTCATCA
Source organism: Solobacterium sp. (assembly GCA_017536885.1). Classification (GTDB taxonomy): domain Bacteria; phylum Bacillota_I; class Bacilli_A; order Erysipelotrichales; family Erysipelotrichaceae; genus Bulleidia. Next base: position 451 of record JAFWCM010000022.1, on the reverse strand, counting down.
CCAGTCAAACTCCAGGGCCCTTCCGTTTTCCGGAGGATTATCGAGAACCGATTCGATCCACGGTCCGTAATTGTAATCCCACAATGCCTCGATCATATCCGGATAATACGGATCGTCTTTGATTTCAGGTGCGGTCTCGCGCAGTCTTCCTTCCGAATACTCCTTCATGAAGCGATTTGTCAGACGAAGGATTTCCCGGCGCTTTTCGCCGGTGATATTCTCCTTGTCAAAGATTGACTCAAACGCTTCGCTCAGCCCGCTTTCATACAGCCGGTCCGCCTCTTCGATCTTTTCCGCAAGCCCCTCTGAACCGTATACGGAAAGCTTTGCCGGTTCGGCGCGGTAGCGGACATGTCCTCTTTCAAGATCCAGAGTTCCGATATCATGATTTCCCGACAGCGGCATGCCGAGGATGATCTCATTCAGATTCTCTTTTTTCAGTACGGCTTCC
>JAFWCM010000170.1 GCA_017536885.1 Solobacterium sp. | reverse complement strand
GCAATCGGAAACGGCACCGCTTCCCGCGAAAGCGAAAAGCTGATTGCCGATCTGATTCAGGCCAACAACCTGAATGTGGAATATGCGATCGTCTCCGAAGCCGGCGCTTCCGTATGGTCCGCGCAGGAAGAGGCGAGAAAGGAATTCCCCGATCTTGCGGTTGAGGAAAGAAGTGCGGTTTCCATCGGCAGACGTCTGCTTGACCCGCTGCCCGAGCTCATCAAGATCGATCCGAAATCGATCGGTGTCGGTCAGTACCAGCATGACCTGCCGGAGAAGGCACTGAATGAACGTCTGGACGAGGCGATCATGAAGGTGGTCAACCGCGTCGGTGCCGATCTCAATACCGCAAGCCCCGAGCTTCTGACCCATATCTCCGGTCTCAATGCCGGAATTGCCAGGGAGATCGTCAACTACCGCAATGAAAACGGACGCTTCACCAACCGCGAACAGCTTCTGAAGGTAAAGAAGCTTGGCCCCAAGGCATATACCCAGTGCGCGGGATTCCTGCGCATTGTCGGCGGCGAGGAACCGCTGGATGAAACAAGCATCCATCCGGAGAGCTATGACGCCGCAAGAAAGCTGATGGAAGCCTGCGGGATTACCGCCCTTGGCACAGAAGATGCCCAGTTCCCGGAAGAAAAGACCGCAGCCCTCGGCATTGATGCCTATACCCTCAAGGATATTGAGGATGCGATCCGCCAGCCGCTGCGCGACTATCGTGATCAGTTTGAAGGCGCAATTCTGCGCAGTGATGTTCTCGAACTCAAGGACCTCAAGGCCGGCGATCAGCTCAGCGGAACCGTGCGCAATGTCGTTGACTTCGGTGCCTTTGTGGATATCGGACTCCATGAGGACGGTCTGGTGCACATCACTCACATGTCCATGCAGAGAGTGCATCACCCGAGTGAAATCGTCTCGGTCGGCGACATCGTGACCGTCTATGTGCTCGATGTGGATGAGGCAAAGGGCAGAGTCAGCCTGAGCCTTCTGCCGAAGGAGAAGCTCGATGAAAGAGAAGCTGCCTACAAGGCAAACAAGGCCCGCAGCAAGAACCGCGGAAACAGAAGGAATGACAAAAAGCCCGCGGCGAAGAAACCGGTAACCATGGAGGATGCGACAGCACGCCTTCTGGAACGGTTCGGAAGAAAACACTGAGAATTCAAATGAAAGGCAGGAAATAAACTGATCCTGCCTTTTATGATGCCGGTTGTTTTGCCATGGCCCGCTCGAGCCATTTTCCTCTGGCAAGCCGGATGAGGAAGAGAATCCCGCGGACGTTGAGCTCAATGCACATTGCCGTCCAGATGCCGGGAAGACCGTACTGACCGACCAGGGCAAGGGCGAGAACAATGCGCACGCCCCACATGCTGATGAGGTTGAGAATGCCCGGAATCAGGGTGTCTCCCGCCCCGCGCAGGGCACCGGTCGCAACGATGCTGGCGGCGAACATCGGTTCGGCAAATAATTCGATCCGCAATACCTGCACGCCAAGATCTCTGACTTCCTGCACGGGCGTCAGGAAGGCGAAGACATAGGGACAGAGAGAATACATCAGGATGCCGGCAAGGCTCATGACGACAACGCCGCAGGCGGTGGTGAGCCAGGCAAAGCTTCTGGCAAGATCCGCACGTCTGGCGCCGATCGCCTGACCGATCAGAGTGGTGGCGGCCGCGGCGATGCCGAATCCCGGAAGATAGCAGATTCCTTCGGCGGTAACCGCGAAGGAATTCGCCGCCAGGGAAATCGTTCCGAGCGGTGCGACGATTCTTGTGCTGATGACCTGAGCGATCGTAAGGGCCATATGCTCAAGAGCCATCGGGACGGAAATGCTGACAGCTTTTTTCAGGGTTTCCGGCTGGACGCGCCAGGTGCCGGGATTGCGGAGGTTCAGAATTTCGGAGTTTACACAGGCTTCATAGGTGAGAAAGGAACCGGCAAAAAGATATGCGCATGCCGTGCCCAGGGCCGCTCCCATAACGCCGAGTCCCGCTCCCGGCAAGACAAGCGAGCTGCCGAACAGGGAGACGGTTCTGGTGGGAAAGATCAGAAAGAAATTGAAAACCACATCGCTGAAGCAGCACAATATTCCGAGCATGCTCGGAACTTTCATATTGCCGGTGCACTGCAGCGAGGAAAGAAACAGATTATAGAGCTGCCTTACGGGAAGAAACAGAGCGTATATGAGAAAATACTTCGAGGCATCGTTCCAGATGGAGGGATCTGCCCCAAGCCAGGCGGGAAGACGGAAGGCGGCGCTGACTGCGAGAAAACAGAGGAGCAGGGAAAAGGAAAGGGCAGTGAGAATCGACTGCCGGAAGATATTCCCCGCCAGTCTTCTGTCGCCGGATCCGGTGGCGTGAGCGATCTGTACGGAAAAGCCGTAAGCGCATGCCAGAAGCAGATTTCCGACAAGCCAGGTGGACGAAGCGACAAGCCCGATCGAGGCGGTAGCCCCGGCGCCCATCGAACCGACCATCGCGGAATCGATATACTGCATGATGATTTCGGAAACCATCGCAAGCATCGTGGGAAGGGACAGACGAATGACAGTTTCGATTCGTTCTGCCAGAGACATCGAATAGTTGTTTCGCATCTTATATGCGAGATCGTTTTCTGCCATACCACGTATTATAGAAGATACAGATTGCAAAAGCGCGGAATCTGCCTGAACTCTTCCGGTTTTCCGGCAGATTTGCTTTAAAGGCGGAAGGGGAATCCGATATAATGAATTTCAGTAGAGGTCCCTATGAAGGAAATATATCTTGCGGGAGGGTGTTTCTGGGGAATGGAACACGCTCTTGGTATGCTTCACGGCATCATTGAAACAGAAACCGGATATGCAAACGGCACGACAGAAAAACCAACCTATCAGGAGGTCTGTTCGGATACCACCGGACACCGGGAAACCGTACGGGTGGTATATGACCCGGACAAGGTCAGACTCAGCACCATTCTGAAGGCGTATTTTATCTGTATCGACCCGACTCAGAAAGACCGTCAGGCCGGGGATATCGGAACCCAGTATCAGACCGGTATCTATACGACGGATGAGGAGAGCGCTGAAACGGTCAGAGACTATCTGAAGGAGGAGAGGAAGAAGTATCCCGTGTTCTATACGGAATACGGACCGCTGAAATCCTTCTGGCCGGCGGAACAATACCATCAGAAGTATCTGATGAAAAATCCCGGCGGATACTGCCATGTTTCAGTCGGGGAATTTGAAGCGATCAGACAGCTCAGCGAAACGGAGGAGAACGTATGATAAAGAATCTGTACCAGGAAGGATATACGCAGAACCGGGAGATCTCATGGCTGAGGTTTGATGACCGCTGTCTTTCGGAAGCGAGAGATCCGGATGTTCCGATTCTTGAGCGGATGAAATTCGTATCCATCTTCTCTTCCAATCTGGATGAGTTTTTCTCGGTGCGCGTCGGTTCGATCACCGATGCCAAACGGATGAAGAATCCCAGGATTGACAACAAATCCGGAATGTCTCCGGAGGAACAGCTCAAGAAGATCTACAGCTATGCAAATAAGTTATGCAACCGCAGGGAAGATATCTTCCGGGAACTGCGGAGAAATCTGAAGCGGGAGGGAATCTTTGATCTGACGCTGGAAGAGTGCACCAAGGAAGACCGCACCTGGCTGAAGAAATTCTTCCGCACGGTTGTCGCGCCGGTGCTCGGCGCCCAGATCGTCGACAGCCGTCATCCGCTTCCCGCCCTGCAGTCGGGAACGATCTATGCGGCAGGTCTCATCCGCTACAACAATTCGGATGCCTTTGCACTGGTTGCGGTGCCTTCCCAGCTTCCGCATATCGTCCGTCTGCCCGGACCGAAGGATATCGTCCGCTTCGTTCATATGGAAGACATCGTTCTCGACAATATGGACAGCGTGTTCAAGGGAACGCCGGTGCGCGACAAGGTCAAATTCACGGTGATCCGGAACGCGGATGTGGATGTGGATGATGATCAGTTTGACGATACCTTCGACTATCGCGACCGCATGATGGAAATGCTGAAGAAGAGAAAGCGGAAGGATCTTGTCCGGGTGGAGATGTCGAAGAAGTTCAGCCCGGCGATGGCGAAGTATCTGTCCAAATTCATCAAGACGGAAGACCGGATGGTCTATATCGCATCGATGCCGCTGGATCGGAAGTACATGTTCCAGATCGCAGATTTTCTTTCTCCCGAACATGCCGCAAGACTCCAGTATCCGCCGTATTCTCCTAAACTCAGCACTTCGTTCAAATACAGCCAGAAGCTGTTTACGCAGGTCCAGAAGAAGGATGTGTTGCTTTCCTATCCGTACGAATCCATGGATCCTTTCCTGCTTCTGGTCAAGGAGGCAGCCGCCGATCCTGCGGTGATCTCGATCAAGATCACGATCTATCGTCTTGCCCGCAAGGCAAGGCTCGTGGATTATCTCTGCCTTGCGGCGGAGAACGGCAAGGAAGTGGACGTGCTGATCGAGCTCAAGGCGCGCTTTGACGAGCAGAACAACATCGACTATTCCGAGAAACTGATGGATTCGGGATGCACGGTCATGTACGGATTCGAGGATTACAAGGTCCATTCCAAGATCTGCCTGATTTCCCGCATGGAGGGAAAGAATCTCAGCCATGTCGCCCTGATCGCGACCGGAAACTTCAATGAGAATACAGCCAGGCTGTATACCGACTTTGCCTATCTCACCGCCCGCCCGGGCATCGTCAGAGATGCGGTGAACTTCTTCCGCAACATGATGGTCGGCAAGCTCGACGGCAGCTACCGGTATCTCCTGGTTTCTCCGGTCTCTCTGAAGCAGACCGTAATCTCGCTGATCGAGAGGGAAACCGCGAAGAAAGAGAAGGGGATAATCACCTGCAAGCTGAATTCCATCACTGATGAGGAAGTGATCGAAAAACTCCACGAGGCATCGGATGCGGGAGTGGAGGTCAATCTGCTCATCCGCGGCATTACCTGCATTCTTCCCGAGGTCAAGGGCAAGACCGACAACGTGCATGTTCGCTCCATCGTCGGCAGATATCTGGAACATTCGCGAGTTTACCAGTTCGGCTCCGGCCGCGATGAAAAACTCTATATTTCCTCGGCTGACTTCATGACGAGAAACACGGAGCGCAGAGTGGAAATCGCGGTTCCGATCAGCGATCCGAAAATCCGGGAACAGATTCACTCCTATCTCGATCTCTGCTTTGCGGATAATGCCAAGGCAAGATGGATGGATAAGAGCGGAAAGTATCATCACATCCATGATGAAAAGCCGCTGCTCTCGAGCCAGGATGAACTGATGAAACTTACTCCGGGCTCCTCGGAAACCCTGCCTCAGGGCACGATCCGTCCGGCCCACCGCGGCATTGTCTTCTCGACCAGATATGAGGCAAAGGATGCCGAGAAAGTCTCCTCCGGAAAAACCAAAAAGAATCGCGGAAAGAAAAAGGGCCCCAAGGCCGGAAAGAAAAAGACCACGAAATCCGAAAAGAAAAAGAACACCAAATCCGGAAAGAAAAAGAATGTAAAGGCGGCAGTTAATGTATGAAACTGAAAATCTGTCTGAATGAAAAAGTTGTTGCCACCCGGGAATACGATGAACCTGTCTGTATTAAGGACATCGCTGAGGAGATACAGGAAGACCATCCTTACCGGATTGTCTGCGCCCGGTTTGAGCGTCATCTCAAATCACTGAATCATGTTCTGAAGCGGGGCGGAACCCTCGAGCTTCTCGATATGCGGGATTCCGACGGAAAGATGTGCTATCAGGCAAGTCTTTCCCTGCTTTACAGCAAGGCGGTGCAGGATGTCGCCGGCAGTGATGTGACGGTCCGCATCAACAATTCGCTGTCCAAGGGTCTTTATACCACCCTCAAAGGGGCAGCGATCGATGAGGAACTCGTCAGCCGGATCGAAAAGAGAATGCGGAAACTCGTCGCAGCGAAGATTCCGATCAACTACCGGGTTGCCGACCGCGAATCCATTATGGAAGAGCTGAAGGCGAGCAACCGGGATGATATTCTGATGCAGTTTGAGCTGACGCCGGATCTCGAAACCGTTCGATTATATTACATTGAGGACTGCATCTGGGCATTCTCCGATGAACTGGTCCCGGATACGGGATATCTTGACCGCTTTGAACTGAACCTCTATAAGTTCGGTATCCTCCTGAGGTTTCCCCATCCGATGGATCCCGGATCCGTTCCGCCGTTCAAGGAACAGAAAATCCTCTATGATGCGTTCTCCGAAGAGCGTAACTGGAGCCGGGTTACGGGAATCCGGGTGGCATCGGATCTCAACCGGGTGATCCTGAACAACGAATACAAAGATCTGATTCTCCTCTGCGAGGCGCTGCACGAAAAGAAGATCGCCAAGATCGCCGAGAAAATCGTGGAAGAGCAGAAACAGATCATCCTGATTGCCGGACCTTCTTCTTCCGGCAAGACGACCTTTGCCAATCGTCTCTGCATACAGCTGCGGGCATCGGGCCTGAAACCCCTGTATCTCGGCACCGATGACTATTTCATCGATCGGATTCATACGCCGCTGGGAGAGGATGGAAAACCGGATTTCGAAGGACTTTCCGCTCTGGACCGGGATCTTCTCAACCGGAACCTCGCATCATTGATGAAAGGGGAGAAGGTGGACCTTCCGTCCTACAGCTTCAAGGAGGGAATCAAGGAATTCGGCAAGCGGATCATCAAGATCAACCCCGGACAGCCGATCGTCATCGAAGGACTGCACTGCCTCAATCCGATGCTCACCGAGTTTATTCCCGATGATGTGAAATTCCGCATCTATATCTCACCGCTGACCCAGCTCAACATCGATATGAAAAACCGCATCCCGACCACGGATGCGCGGATGCTGAGAAGAATTGTGAGAGATGCGCAGTTCCGCGGCTACAGTGCGGATATGACGATTGATATCTGGCCGAAGGTCAACCGCGGCGAAGATACGAATATCTTCCCGTTCAGCGTTTATGCCGATGCCTTCTTCAACAGTGCCAGCGTTTATGAACTGGCAGTGCTGAAGCGCTTTGCCAAACCGCAGCTGGAGCGGATCACCGACCGCCAGCCCCAGTATGCCGAAGCGCAGAGACTGCTGAGAATGCTGAAATTCTTTGTGACGATCGAAGAGGATCATCTGATTCCCAACAATTCGATTGTCCGTGAATTCATCGGCGGATCGGTTATCGTCTGACAGTAAAATGCCGAAGTCACCAGACAAATCTGGAAGGCTCCGGCATTTTGTTTTCCCGCAAGAGATCCTCCTTTATCTGGCGGAGAATCGGCATCGCCTCGGCGATCATCTGCTCCGTGAAGGGGATGCTCAGAATCTGAAGCTCACCTTTCGCGGGATCGTGAAAGTCCTTTTCGAATTCCTTCAGAAAAGAGGGAAGATCAAAAGGATACACTGCCATGATTTCCTCCCGCGCCAAGCCAACCGGTATGCGTGCATGAAAGCGGAGGGATCGGGTTTCAACGAGGTAGCGGTTGAGCAGATGATAATCCGAGTGAAGCATCTCTGCGCCCTGCGGGTGAGGGGGAATGCGCAGATTCTCCTTCTTCCAGAATGCCCGGGTCACGGCATCTTCCGCAAGATGCATCGCATAGCCGCGGTAGAGATCGTCGGTTCTGATCTTCTCTTCGAAGCGGGCGAGAAAGACATCAAACTGACAGAAGCGCAGAACACTCCCGTCTTCGTTTTCGATGCGTTTTACGAAGTGGGTCGTTCTCCGGCTGGCAGGATTCTCATAGGCATCGGGCAGAAGGGAGCCGATCCGAAAACGATCGGGATCTTCCGTTCTTTCATCGATCAGGGCTTCGGTGAACAGCCAGTGCATCATTCTCTGCGGCATATGGATTTTATGTTAGCAGGGCAGGGAGAAAAAAAGCAATGCCCGCAGTTTTATCCTGCGGGCATCGGATCAGCTTTCCTTGCTTTTCTTCTGCTTTTTCTTTTCTTTTTTCTCGGCTTCTTCCAGGGTCGGAATGGTCGGGATCTTTACCGGAAGCTCGGCTTCGATTTCCTTCTTCAGCTGAGCGAAGGTATCCAGTCTTTCCTGGGTGACTTCCGGATAATGAGGATCCATTTCCTTGAGGGTATCCAGGATGATTTCGCTGACCACGTATCTCATATACCACTTGTGATCGGCGGGGATGACATACCAGGGGGCGATTTCCGTAGCAGTTGCGTTGATCGCATCTTCAAAGGCTTCCTGATACTGATCCCAGTATTTGCGTTCACTCCAGTCGGATTCGGAGAACTTCCAGTTCTTTTCGGGCTCCTCAATGCGGGAGAGGAAGCGCTTTGCCTGCTCGTTTTTGGAAACGTTCAGGAAGATCTTCACGATTCTGACACTGTTGTTCCAGAGGTATTCCTCAAAATGGTTGATATCCCGGTAGCGGTTTTCGATGACGGAATCCATATCGATCCGGTCCGCATGTGCCTGCGAGCGGTAGAGCTCACGCACCTTGCCGATTAATACATCTTCATAATGGCTGCGGTTGAAGATGGCGATTTCTCCCTTGCCGGGAACCTGCTTTGCGACGCGCCAGAGATAATCATGGGAAAGCTCATCGGAACTGGGCGCCTTGAATGCGGCTTCGTAAACTCCGTGCGGGCTGAGGCACTGGAGTACGGCACGGATGGTTCCGTCCTTTCCCGCAGCGTCCATCGCCTGGAACAGGAAGATCACACCTTCCTTTTTTTCAGCAAAGAGCTTCTGCTGAAGGTTATCGATCTTCTTGACATTTTTCAATACCCGCTTGAGCGCTTCATCCTGATCTTTGCACAGGGAAACGTCATCGGTCTTCTCCTTGTCAATGCGGAATTTTTTGGACCCATCATATCGATACTCTTTAAACATATTTTCCTTTTCCTCGACTTAGATAAAGTAATCATAATACGAAAACGAATCATTGAAACAAAAAACTGATCCTTCCTGTTGACGGAGCGGAGTACACATGAGAGACTTTCAATACTGGTTTGAGGGAAGAGAGAAGATGAATTTTATTCTGAATGCTGTGCTGCTCGGAATCGGACTTGCGATGGATGCGTTCTCCGTATCGCTGGCCAACGGCCTGAACAACCCGAATATGAAAAAGGAAAGAATGATTCAGATTGCCGGCACGTTTGCGGGCTTTCAGTTTCTGATGCCGATGATCGGGTGGGTCTGCGTCCACACGGTTGTGACGATGTTTACCTCCTTCGAAAAGTTTATTCCCTGGATCGCCCTGATTCTGCTCTGCTATATCGGCGGCTCCATGATCCTGGAAGGAATTCAGCACAAGGAAGAAGAGGCGGAAACGAAAAAGGATCTTTCCCCCCAGGAACTGATCCTGCAGGGAATCGCCACCAGCATCGATGCCCTGTCCGTCGGTTTTACAATCAGTGAATACGGAGCTGCCAGTGCCTTCACCGCTTCGCTGATCATCGGCGCCGTCACCTTTGTGATCTGCATCGCCGGACTTCTGATCGGCCGCAAGGCCGGCACCCGTCTGGCCGGCAAGGCATCGATTCTCGGCGGCGTCATTCTAGTTGCGATCGGATTCAAAATCTTCTTCGGGCTCTGAGAGAAACTCAGTGTTCTGAAAATTTGGTGCTGTGAAATAAGTCGGGAAACTGAGCCGATCTCACTACAAAATGACAGGGATAACGATTTGTTCCAAAACGGTTTGAAGTAGATCCAAAAAACGGAAAATATGACGAAAAAAAGGCGACAGAACTCCAGAAACTGGGTTATCTGTTGCCTTTTTTGAGAAATATCACTTTGTCTTGCCGAAATTATTTGCTTTGTATTTTTTTCGGGCTCG
>JAFWCM010000021.1 GCA_017536885.1 Solobacterium sp. | reverse complement strand
TGCGAGCGGTTCGATGAGCTATACTGCGATGAGATCATCGAAAAAAAGCGCGTGCTGTCCGAAAAGATCATGGAGCTTCTGAAGAAACAGCCGTTCCGCAGACGGAAATGCAAATACTGCGGCTGCCGTCTTCCCTGGAATTACCGGTATTCCATGTGCAGCCAGTGTCACAGCCAGCGGTATCCGCGCCGCCGTTTCTGGGATGATGATATTGATGACTTCTTTGACGATGACGAAACCTTCCCGGATTAGCTTCTGAAAAAACCCTCCGACCAGATCAGACTAACAGAGGAGCATTCCGCTCCTCTGTCCATGCTTACTGCCCTTTGGGATGATTCCTCCTGTAGAACATCCTTTCCTTCTTCTCCGGTGCGGACACGAACCACATTCCCGGCACCTTGCAGGAATCTCTTTCTGTCTTCGATCTGACAAGTCCGCAATACATCCGCTGCAGTTCGAATCCCCCGGGATACCGGAACCTCATTGACGGCAAGTTCCGCCTGCACCCTTGAAACCATGGCTCCCAGAGCCGGAGCACCGAAGCAGTATTCCGGTTTTTTCTTTGTGACTCCCGCATCCCATGACATTGGCTGCCGTCATTCCGGGTATTCCAATCTGATTTATCTCATGCGGATTATTACGCAGAATGAAACCGGTTAATGCTGAAGATGGTTTTATTATCCCTCAGGTTGACCAGTTCAGGAAATATAATCCGCAGAATAATGCGGACGCTCTGTTTTCCAGAATATCATATTGTTCTCTTTCAGACCTTGCACGCATGGAATACAAGCGCCTTGCTGAATTTCCGTCAAAGAATCAGCGCTGGATAGCATTGACTGTTTTGAGATTTTTCAAGGTTGCTTTACAGCCCGATGGATATCCTGTTCCTGGAACATATACTTAAATGAAGCAGGGAAATACTGCATAAAAGGAGGAAAATGATGGATCCGAAAAATAAGATTGACGATGAAAAGATTCTTGAAATCTCCGGAGGAAAATGGACTCTGGAAACGCTGACGCCAGAAGAACAGGATGAGTTTATGAAGGTTTCGGAAGAGCTGAACTGGGGTTGGAACTACGTCGCCTACAACGACTTCATCGAACGAATGAATAAAAAATACGGTGCCTGAGCTGACTCAGATTCAGTCAGATCTCACCATTTATTACAGAAGTAAAAATCAGGGCTGTAACGAGCTTCAGGATTCAGAAATGAAATTCTGAACACCGGACCCGAATACAGCCCTTTTTCTGTTATGTGATGCACTGAACCGTGAGAGAGTAAGGCTGCGATACTGAGAAACAGGGATTATTCATCCTGCAGGGCATCATATCCTTTTTCTCCGGTGCGGACACGAACCACATTCTCCACATCGTACACGAAGATCTTTCCGTCTCCGATATGACCGGTCCGCAATACATTCATCGCAGTTTGAATTACCCTGGATACCGGAACCTCACTGACAACAATATCCACCTGCACCTTGGGAAGCAGGGTTACCTCAACCGGAGTACCACGATAATATTCCGGTTTTCCCTTCTGGGCCCCGTATCCCATGACATTGGTTACCGTCATGCCGGTAATTCCGATCTGATTCATCGCCTTCTCGAGACTCTCCAGGCTGCCGGGACGGCAGATGATCTGAACCCGGGAAAACAGATGCGGGTGAGCAGGCCGCTGTGAAACATAGACCGGTTCGCTGACTGGCTCTGGATGGCTGATGATCGGTTCGGGTTTTGGCTCTGTTGTTTCCGGAGTATACGCATCCGCTGTGATTGAGAACCCGGAGTAAGCGGAAGGAAGGCCGTGTTCGGAGCGGTCAAGACCCATGATTTCATCTTCCGCATCCGCCCGTAAACCGATCGTATTGCGGATCAGAACAAACACCGCGGTGATGACAACGGCAGTCCAGGCAATCGTGGACAAAACGCCAAGGCACTGAACGCCGAGAAACCGGAAGCCGCCGCCGTAGAACAGACCTTTCATGGTGGAAACGCCGGTTGCGAAGAATCCGGTCAGAATGGTTCCAAGCGCGCCGCATACCCCATGCACGGAGATCGCTCCGACCGGATCATCAATCCGGACGACCTTATCGAAGAATTCCACTGCCAGTACAATCACAAACCCGCAGATAACGCCGATCACTGCGGCTCCGAACGGATTCACCGCATCGCAGCCTGCCGTAATACCGACGAGCCCCGCAAGCGATGCGTTGAAGGTCATCGATACATCCGGCTTGCCGTATCTCGCCCAGGTAAACAACATGGTTACCAATGTCGCAACCGCGGCACACAGGTTGGTGTTGAAGAAGACAAGGCTCGCCGATTCGATCAGGGAATCGCTGTCCATTCCGACCGTGGAGGCGCCGTTGAATCCAAACCAGCAGAACCAGAGAATGAACACACCAAGTGCCGCAATGGAAAGGTTGTGGCCGAGAATCGCACGCGGCTTTCCGTCCTTGTCGTATTTACCGATGCGCGGGCCGAGGATCTTCGCTCCGATCAGTGCACATACTCCGCCGACCATATGGACCGCCGTCGATCCGGCAAAATCATGGAAGCCAAGGGAGGCCAGCCAGCCGCCGCCCCAGATCCAGTGTCCCGACACCGGATAGATGAACAGGGAAATCGCTGCCGAGTATATACAGTAGGCAGAGAATTTCGTGCGCTCTGCCATCGCTCCGGAGACAATCGTCGCCGAAGTTGCACAGAAGACGGTCTGGAAAATCGCATAGGCCCAGAGCGGTACGCCTTCCGGAAGGACTGCCGCATAGTCCTTCATGATAAACGGATCAATCCAGCCGAACAATGCCGTGCCGGTTCCGAACATGATTCCGAATCCGAACAGCCAGTAGAGCGGTGTGCCGATACAGAAATCCATCAGGTTTTTCATCAGAATGTTTCCGGTGTTTTTGTTTCTGGTAAATCCCGCTTCGCACATTGCGAAGCCCGCCTGCATGAAGAAGACCAGTGCTGTCCCCAGCAGAACCCAGATCGTATTTGAAGCCGAATATGTCATACCTGTTTCCTCCCTTCACCGAAACAGAAAAACGCGCCCGGGCCCTGCACACCCTTGCGCGTTTTCGATAAGTGAAGTTTACGCAGGAAATGAAAGAATGTCAATCATTTTCTGAAATATTTTTCCGAAAACAATTTGTGTTTCTTTCACAATTAAGCTTTGTATTTTCAGAAATCGTCGGATTCACGGCAGCTGCCTTAAAACGGCAGATCATAAATCGTTTCCATCAGTGATTCGTATTGCAGGTCCTGATCCGCATCGTATTCCTCTTCATAAACCAGCGTTTCATCCGGCTCAAAGCCCGGTTCCTCCTCGTATTGTTCGATGTGCGGACCGGACCAGAATTCCAAAGCGGCCTCTGCGGCTTTGCTTACTCTTTCCCGCGGATCGTTTTTCATCTCTTCCAGCCAGGACCGGTTTTTCCGGTTCATATGGGCTGCGGCATTCCAGATGTTATTGATCAGAAGGATCTCCTCTCTTTTCTCCGCCGGCAGTTTCTGGCAATCTTTGCAGATATGCCTTGCATGTCCTTTGCCTGAGAATTTCTCATTCGGGCGCCTTCGCCCGCATACGATACAATAGTGCCCCTGCCTCTTTTTTCCCATCGCTGTTTTCTGTACCTCTGCATTTCAGAAGAAGAAGTTATGCCTTT
>JAFWCM010000169.1 GCA_017536885.1 Solobacterium sp. | reverse complement strand
TACATTGAGGAGCGGCAATGAGGATTGGGGAATACACTGAGGAACAGGAGGAAGCGCTTAAGCCGCGGCAGGTTAAAAACCATCCGGTCTGAAGTGCCCGATGAAGAACGGACCTTCCGGGGCATGCCGGCGCTGCGGAAGCAAATCAATCTGATTTGCTTTGCGGCGGCGAAAAAGCAGATCGGTCTCTGTCCCGCATGCGTGACAATCCCTGCGTTTGAGAAAGAACGAAAAGCAGATCAGACAGGCAAAGGCATCATTCAGTTTCCCAATGACAGAGAATTGCCGCCGGATCCCCTGGTGGTGTTAAAAGCGATATGCGAAGTGATCCGGAAGAGACGGTTCGGATTCGAAATAATAAAGAAAGGAATATTTTGTATGAGTCTCATTCGAAGCTATGGACACAGTTGTTTCAGCCTCACCGCAAAGAACGGATGGACCGCTGTCTTTGATCCTTACAAGGACGGTTCGGTTCCCGGACTCAGGATGAAGAGGATCACTGCCGATGCGGTATTCACAAGCCACGAACACGCTGATCATAACGCTGCCGAACTTGTCCGCATCGAACAGACACACGAATGCCCGTATCAGATCAGCACGCTTCTGAGTGACCACGATGAGGAACAGGGAAGGCTTCGGGGCAAGAACAGGATCACGATCCTGGAAAACGAGAAGGAAAAGATCGCCCACTTGGGAGATCTTGGAAGGGATCTCACAGAGGAAGAGGCGAAGAAGCTCGCGCATGCGGATGTGATTCTGATTCCCTGCGGCGGGTATTATACGATCGATGCGGCACTTGCCGGAGAGATCATCACAAAGCTGAATCCAAACCTCGCAGTTCTCATGCACTACCGAAAGGGCGCCGCCGGGTATGATGTTCTTTCGACGCTCGAAGAAGTCTCAGACATCATCAGAAATGTGCGCTGCCTGAAAGAGAGTGAAGCGGATACCGAAACGGAAACCGGCGTGATCGCCCTGACGCCGCTTCAGTAACCGATGTGGTTTTCTTTCCGCTGATACGTACAAAGAATGACAGGAAAGTAAAAGTAGAGGAAAGCACTATGAAAGACGGGATCGAAGAAAAAGTACTTCGCGGGACGGCCGGAGGAATCGGCGCCCAGACCTGCGATGTCAAATGCAAGAACTGCGGTGCGGTAATTACCATGCCGAGAGGTGATTATTTCGGCGGCGGATCGACCTATTCCGAACATCACCTCTGTCCCAAGTGCCATCAGGATGTCTGCGGAAGCCAGATCGTCGGATAGCTTAAAACATGCAGGGCATGCATTCATGGATTTCAGTGTCTGAAATCCTTTTTTCTGTTATGATACAAAATCATGAAAGAAGTCCCGCTCTGGAAACGCTGGCTGGTCACGGCAGCCGGCTGCTATGTCATCGGCATCGGCATCGGCCTTACGCATCTTGCGGGGTTCGGCACCGATCCCTTTACCGTTTTCCTGGTCGGGCTCGTGAACCAGTTCGGCACCACCATAGGCATCGTCAATATCGCCTTCAGCACCTTTATGATCGTCTTTGCCTTTTTTGTCGACCGCCGCATGGTCAGCTGGATCACGATCATCGGGATGTTAAGCACGAGCCTCGGCATCGACAGCATCTCCTGGCTCAATATCACCGCCGTCTCCATGGTACTGCGCATTCTGATCCTGATCCTGGGCATCATTCTCTATGCCTTCGGCTGTTCGGTTTCGATTCTGCCCGGAGCCGGCTATGACGGATACAGCGCCTATCTTCTTTCCGTTGCCAAACTGACGAAGAAGCCGTACCGGATCGTGCGCTGGTGTACGGAAGGGGTGTTTCTTCTCGTCGGCGGGCTGCTGGGAGGAAGGATCGGCTTCGGAACCCTGGCAAGCTTTACGGTCACCGGCCTTCTGGTGGAATGGTTCCTGGGGAAGTTACGATCCCTGACCGGCTGGCACTATTTAGCAGGCAGAGAAGAAAAGTGATTTCAATTTTTTAAAAAATTTTCAGAAGAAAAATTATGGAATGACAGATAACCGCATATTTATGCGGTTTTTTAAACGAAAAGAAATTAGCACTCAGGTATTGACAGTGCTAAAAATCTGAGTATTATAGTGGGTGTAACCGAAAAGGTATGGAGGTAAGAAGCTATGGTATACGTGCCTGTAAAGAAGAACAATGTATTTGATGATCTGATTGACGATGTATTCGGAATGCCTGGGTTTACCAGCGGTACGGGAGCTCTCATGAAGACGGACATCCGAGAGAAGGACGGCAATTACCTTCTGGATATCGATCTTCCGGGCTTCAAGAAGGAAGACATCAGGATCAGCCTGTACAACGGCAACCTGACCGTTTCCGCCGAACATCACAAGAGTGAGGAAGAGAAGAATGCGGAAGGCCGCATCATCCGTCAGGAGCGCTATATGGGAAGCTGCTCGAGAAGCTGGTATGTCGGCGACGGCATCCGTGACACCGATGTGCACGCAGCCTTCAATAACGGAATCCTGACACTGACTGTTCCGACTCCGGAAAAGAAGGAAGCGGAAGAAAAGAAGTTCATTGAAATTCTCTGAGGAGGTGAGAAAGATATGATCAGATTTGCGCCTGATACAAAAAACAATTTCTGGAACACGATGCTGGAGCCGTTCTCCGCATTCGACAATGCGGTCATGAAGACCGACGTCCGGGAAAAGGACGGCAAATATTTCCTGGATATCAACCTTGCGGGATACGGCAAGGAAGATATTAAGATCAGCCTGTACAACGGCACCCTGACCGTTTCTGCCGACCACAATGAGTCGAAGGAAGAAAAGGATGCCAAAGGCAACCTGATCCGCAGAGAGCGCTACAGCGGCTCCTGCAAGCGGAGCTGGTATATCGGCGAGGGCATTTCCGAGAACGAAATTCACGCTTCGTTCGAGAACGGTGTGCTCACCGTCGAAGTTCCCAGTGAAGCGAAGAAAGAGGAACCGAAAGAGCGTCAGATCGCCATTCAGTAATCTCCCCGGAAGAGAACTGTGCATGCATGGTTCTCTTTTTTTTATGCAAAATTGCCTGAGGAGAACAGCTTTGAGGATCGGGAGTGTCATGGGGGTTCAAACTCCCATTATGACGGAGGCTTAAGTGAAAGTTCTATGAACAGAGGTCTTTACGTTGATACAGCGGAAGATCTTTTTCTATTACGAACCAGGAGCGAATTTCAAAAATACCAGCATTCAGGATGCCGGTATTAAGGTGAATTTATCAAATCCTGTATCAGAAAATCAGTGAAGTGCCGACAGTGGATAAAAGCCCGGCCGGTGTGCTGATTA
>JAFWCM010000168.1 GCA_017536885.1 Solobacterium sp. | reverse complement strand
TATCGGCAAGCGTTGTGGATCTGAGTTTCTCTTCCATAGCTTTCTGTGCATCAATGAGACGCTGATCCAACACCTTGTGGATGTTTCTGCCCACAGGGCAGTCCGGGTTCGGCTGCTCATGGAAATGGAAGAGACCTTCCTCCGTATCTACACTGCCAACGGCTATGTAGATGTCGTAAAGTGTGATCTCATCAAGCCGCTTTGTGAGCTCTGCGCCGCTGCTGCCACGCTGTGTCTGCACAATACCGGCTTCTCGTAACTGTGAAATGACTGTGCGGACGATGACAGGATTCACCCCGATGCTTCCGGCTAGGAATTCACTGTTCACACGATCCATATCCTTGAAGTAGTCGATAGCCGTGATGATGTGAACTCCGATTGTAAATCTGCTTCCGATCTGCATTTTTCACCTCCACACAAATTTTATCAGCTGACGGTTGTAATGTATCACATTACAACTAAGTTGTCAACATCTGTATTACATCTTTTACAAAAAAAAGTTCTCAACTAACAGATTGGAATGTGCTTTTCCGAAGGCTCGAACGAGCCCTCCGAGCCCCAAAAACGAGCCCTCGTCATTATGCAGCCGCTACCCGTATCAAAGACGTAGTGCAGTTTTCTATCTTATGGTCATCTTTGATACGTCCTCTATATGTACGTGTAGCCCAGAAACGGCCTGAAACGGCTTGTTTTCTGGGCTTTTTGGCTTTTACGGCGGTTTGCATCAGGCTGCTCCCTCCTGCAAAATCGGTCGGATGGCGGTCCACCGCAGTGCCTCAGCCGCACCGGCGACAGCGCGAGCCAAGGGATAATGAAATCGTTCAAGGATAATTAAAACGTATGGAAACATTAAAAGGTTCACTCCGTGAGCCCGTTCCGTATCTCCTTCATACACCAATTACATCAAGGGCCGGGACGATTGGGAGTTTGTGTCCGTGTACACCGACGAGGGCATCACGGGCACAAGCACCAAGCACCGCGAGGGCTTCAAACGCATGATCGCGGATGCGATGGATGGCAAGATCGACCTGATCGTCACCAAGTCTGTCAGCCGCTTTGCGCGGAACACGGTCGACTCCCTGTCCACCATCCGACAGCTGAAGGAAAATGGCATCGAGGTCTATTTCGAGAAGGAAAACATCTGGACCTTCGACGGTAAAGGTGAGGTCCTGCTGACCATCATGTCGAGCCTCGCGCAGGAAGAAAGCCGGTCCATTTCCGAGAACTGCACATGGGGCCAGAGAAAGCGATTTGCAGACGGCAAGGTCACCGTCCCGTTCAAACGGTTCCTCGGCTACGACCGAGGCGAGGACGGGAATCTGGTAATCAACCCGGAGCAGGCCAAGGTGGTCAAACGCATCTACGGCATGTTCCTCAAGGGCATGACGCCTCACGGCATCGCTAAGAACCTGACCGACGAAGGCGTCCCGACACCGGCAGGCAAGCACCAGTGGGGTCAGACCACCATCAAGAGCATCCTGTCGAACGAGAAGTACAAGGGAGATTCCCTCCTACAGAAAACCTTCTGCGAGGACTTCCTGACCAAGAAGATGAGAACCAATCAGGGTGAGGTCCCGCAGTACTATGTGGAGAACAACCATGAAGCGATCATCGACCCAGAGACCTTCGAGATGGTCCAGCGGGAACTGGCCAGACGGACCAAGGGCAAGAATCGCCACAGCGGTGTCCACCTGCTCTCCGGCAGGATCAAGTGCGGCGATTGCGGCAGATGGTATGGCTCAAAGGTCTGGCACTCGCCGGAAAAGTACAAGCGGACTGTCTGGCAGTGTAACCAGAAATACAAAAACGAGGTCCGCTGCACCACACCTTACCTCGATGAGGCATCAGTGAAGGAGCGCTTCACGGTGGCGGTCAACCAGCTGCTGGCCGGACGGGATGCCGCCATCGCCGCCTACGAACAGGGCATTGCGCTGACGCTCGACACCACAGAGCTGAAGACCCAGCAGCAGGAGCTCCTTTCAGAGATGGAAGTGCTCAATGGCATGATCCGGCAGATGATCCGGCAGAACGCCACGGTCGCGCAGGACCAGACCGACTACAACAAGCGCTTCGATGCCCTCAGCCAGAAGTTCAAGGAGGCTGAGAGCAAGAAGGATGCGGTCGCACAGCAGATCAGCGACATTCGGGACCGGCGCGGCACGATGGAGGACTTCCTCCGGATTCTGAAACAGCAGGACGGCGAGGTCACCGCCTTCAGCGAGAAGCTCTGGTGTGGCCTGCTGGACTACGCCACGGCCTACGCGGATGGCCGCCTGACCTTCACCTTCAAAAACGGCTCAACCTTCGAGGGCTGAGCCAGACATAAAGCAAGCTCCCGATCATCGGATTTTACGCCGGTGACCGGGAGCCTTTTCATGTTGCTGGAACTATGCTTTTTTCTTTACCGGCACCCAGATTGCACTATGATAATCCGGGTCCGTCATTTCTCCGTTTATACAGTCATACCACTCTACCGTGGCGTTTCCGCTCAGCTCATAATCCGGATTTCCGGGTAACCATTCAGAGAAGATGCGGGTGTTCACGCTCTGCAGTGTCTGAGGATTCGGACCGATGCAATCGAATACTGCCCATTCATTCCTCGGAAACTCATAGACTACCATTCCCTCCGGCACAGGTCCACCCGTGTACTTACCAGCAATCAGATAGCGGAATTTACCTCCGCCGATATCGTCGATGCAGACACCGTATTCACCGATGCAGTTATCCACCAATGCCTGCTCATAGGGATTTGCCGGTGCATTTCCAGCATAAACGCCGTAAGCATATTTCTCACAGGTTTCATTCCAGAACTTTGGAATTTCCGTATAAGCAGTTTCATTATCAAAAATCTTCTGGAAGCCGATGACTTTGAAAGGAAACATTGGCGCAATTTTGTAATCCATTTGACTACCTCCCTGTACAGATAATTTGATTGTCAAGGGAAGAAAGACTTTTCCGACGGCTCCGTCTCGAACCTGTGAAGGTGTCACACCGTGAAACCGAGAAAAGGCTTTTGTGAAGCTCTCCGGAGTTTCATAACAGTATCGAAGGGCAATATCGATCACCTTGTCTTCTGTCTCCTTGAGGTCCAGTGCCGCTTGATACAGTCTGCGGTTTCGAATGTATTCTCCTATTCCGTAGCCAGTCATCAGCGAAAAGCCCCTCTGGAGGAAAAACGGTGAGAGATACACCCGGTCGGCAACATCCTGCGCACTGATGTTATCTTCCAGATGCTCTTCCATGTAATCAATTGCCGTTCGAATACTGGTAAGCCACTCCATCGTTGCCGCCTCCTTTCCTTGATGGGATTATTATATTTGCCAAAAGAGCAGTCTTCCTGTCATTTTCTGTTCAGATCTGTCCAAAGCAATATCGTTCACTCTATGACTCCTCCATTCCTGAACTTCGCCAGCATCTCCAGCATGTGCTTGCCGATCTTCTCCGGATCATTGTCCAGACCGGCGCAGATGACGCGGAGCCCATCCGGAGTCAGTAACCCAGCTGGAAATGCACCAGGGTTATTTTGTAAAAAATTCATTGCTTACCACCGACTCTCATGTTGAAAAAAGCCGGGTCCACACCCGACTTCAACATGTTTCTGTTAACTTAACAGGAGGGCTCGAACGAGCCCTTTTTGCCCGAAAAATGAGCCCTCTACTTACGCTGCCTGTATCCGTATCAAAGACATAGTGCAGTTTTCGGTCTTTCTGATGAAGGGATGTTTCATTTCCTGGAATGCATTCGGTGTTTCCCCCGGATCGGATCCATTCCCCAAAAGAATCAGCTTTCCTGATTCTGGGGTCTGTTTTTAATCGAATTCAGGTTGATGTTTCGCGAGACATAGACCAGACGGAACTGGTTTTCGGGAATCATCCGGTAGAACTCTTTCATAATCCGGTCAATGACCAGCTGTACATTCTGATCCGGAAGATTGGTAAACAATACAATCCTCTGGGTACTGGAGAATCTTGCGGTGACATCTACCTTGCGGACGGTGTTGTTGATGGCGGATTCGAGATACTTCATCACCATGGTCCGATCCGATATCGGCATGTCCGCATTATCGCTGAACAGAATGGTAAAGAGAACCAGCTGTACTGTCTGCGCATTGCGGATTCCCAGGTTGCGGATCAGTTCATACACCCGTCCGAACTCCTTGTATTCAAGATCAAATGCGCCGTTATAACTGTACTGTTCTTCAATCAGAGCAGACAGGCCGTCGAGGTCCTTCTGAGAAGCCAGCTTTTCTTCATCGCCGCTTTCCACATAGACCACACACTGGTTCTTCCCTCTCTTCTTGGCATCGGCGAGAGCTTTCTCACTGCATGCCAGAAGTCTTGCGAATTTGCGGGAGTGCAAAGCCGAACATGCCACTCCCATCGAGATCGTAAGGCCTCTCAGGGTATCGGAGGCGTTGAACTGATCCTCCAGGGCCCGGTGCACATCCAATGCGAAGGCCAGTGCCTCTTTGCCGTCTTTCACGCCGGAGCGGAAGATCAGGAAGGAGTCGCCTTCATAGCGGCATACTGCCGAACGGTCATAGGACATCAGTGTTTCGGCAATCGTGCGCAGACACGCATCTCCTGCCAGGAATCCGAAGGCATGATTCAGACGGGAGAAGTTATCGATATCAAGGAGAACAAGACATCCGTCTTCTTCCGCAAGCCGCTTTGCGACTTCCGTTTCAAATTTCTGAATCGTCTTCTCTTCTCCCAATACATCCAGAAGATCTTTTTCTTCCGATGCGAGCATGTATTCCCGCATCCGGTTGGTGACTTCTTCCAGATCTTTTCTGACTTCGGGGGTATGCTGGGTGCGGCGTTCAACCCAGTCGAATTTCGTATTCCCTGCTGTATTCCCGCTGTCCGCTTCGATCCTTGCGACACGGCGGTCGATTTCATCCAGTGCCTCTTCATCCATCAGTTCGATCATTGCCTGAGCAATCTTCGGATCAAACTGGGTTCCCTTGCAGTGCTCCATTTCCGAGCGGATATACTCCTTGGTGAAGTGGCGGCGGTAAACACGGTTGCTGTTCATCGCATCAAAGCTGTCGGCCACACAGATGATTCTCGCAATTTCGGGAATCTCTTCCCCTTTGAGACCTTCAGGATAGCCTCTGCCATCAAAGCGCTCATGATGGTACTTGGCACCGATCTCAAGGTTCGGGAAGGATTTGACATCCCGCAGAATCTTTCCGCCGATCGAAGGGTGCTGCTTGATCATCTTGAATTCTTCTTCGGTCAGCTTTCCCGGCTTGTTCAGAATGGAGTCGGGAATGCCGATCTTGCCGATATCATGCAGTAAGGCGATGTAGTAGATCTCATCCGCTTCCTTGTCGCTTTTGCCGAGCTTTTTGGCAAGCATTCGGGAATACTGCGCCACCCGGTTGGAATGACCTTCGGTATATTCATCCTTGGCATCGATTGTATTGGCGATGGTTGTAATCGTCTGAATCGCCATTTCGGAAATCTGTTTTGTCTTATCCTGAAGCTCTTCATTAAAGCTGTCGTTGGTCCGTTTGATATTGCCGTAGAGCTCCGCAGCCATATAAGAGAAGTAGAACACGAGACCGATCAATGCAATCTGTATTTCGATATCCTGACTGTTGGCGAAGGTGATGCGGTTCTGTACGACATGCACTCCGATCACGACGAGATTGATCACCGCGCTGATAACACCCATCTCCAGAATCAGCTTCCTGTCATGGTACAGAATGAGCAGGGAAAGCATCGGGAAGATATAGGTAAACACCATCATGGTGCCGCCGGTGAACATGATGAACAGATACATGATCAGATAGCCGAAGACAACATAGTTCTTCAGCTGTGCGGAATCCCTGTTCTTCTTGTAATACAGGCAGGCGATGATAAACGGCGCTGCGGTAAGAAACATGAAGATAAGGAAATAAGGGAGGGTTTTCGTTCCTTTGACCAATTCCAAAAAATAGGCCACCGACAGAATACCGACAATCAGCGCCCACCCTTTCAGCAGTTTTCGATTGATTTCCTGATTCTGATTCACGAAGTGATTATAACAGGTTAATGCCTGTTTCTCCTCTTAATAAATCAGGATCTGAGGCGTATCTGCGGCTCTTTGACGCAAAGCCGCGCTCACAACGGCGTTGCATGCCGGCTGTTCCGTATCACATGTTTATACTGAGACCAGGGTTCCTTCCGTTTCATCTGAATCCGGGGTGCCCGAAGAAAAGAGAGCCCTGTATGGATCGGCGGGATTGGTTTTCGTATAATGAGATGAGGAAAGGAGACTGATTATGGATCTCAAATTCATGGAATCACTGAAAGGCAAAAGCAGAGAAGAGCGCCGTGAGCTGTTTATGAAGGGAAAGGAAAAATTCGCTGAATCCTTGCTGGAAGAGGTGAACGGAGGAAAACAAGCAGTCCACAATCCGAATTCCGACTTTTCTCCTCACACCCTGGCCTGGCCTTCTTCTTTCGGTTTTATCTGCAACGACGAGGTCGTCTGCTGAGATAAGACTGAATCAGTCGTCTGCGTCAGAACCCAGTATTTGCTTCAAAGGGCGGACAAGATCCGTTCTTTTTTGTTGTCTTCCGGCTCCCCGATCCTTTTTTACGGCATGGTTTGTCTGTTTCTTCGGGTATAATCTCTTCAGCCGGAATATGCAATCATCGCATCTCCGCACTTTTGAGAGGAACTCTGATCATGGCAAAGGATGAACGGATGGTTGAAGAGATGATTCCCGCCCTTCTCTCTTCACTGAACTGCAGGACAGAACTCATAACCCCGAAACAGTTTGATATATCTCCGCAGGCTCAGAAAGAGATCGAAGCCGGGCTGGTCACGCGGATCTTCCGCATCGCTCAGCCCTCTGTTTTCTGGATGTTTCTGGAATACATGAATACCGAAGGCACACTGGATGCTTACCTGGAAAATCGGGACTGCCGGGAGGCAGAGGAAAGCAGAGCGCGGTTTTCCGCCGCATTCATCGAAACGGAGTTTGAAGAGCTCAAAGCCAGGGTCCCTTCCCTGTCCCGCATGATCTTTGCCTGCCGGGATCAGTATCAGAAGGTGATCAATGAGATGATCGAACGCCTGGACCTTGACTATGAAAAGATCTGCACTACCTTCTTCCCGGTTCCTTTTCAGACAATTACAGGAATCATAACGGATGCCGGGGATGTGCACAACAACGGCCATTCCACCATGGTTCTCTCTCTCGATCAGGGAAAGCTCGTCTATAAGCCGCACGATGTAAAGATCGATCAGAGCTCCTATGATCTGATCCGAAGGTTTTTCTGGGATATCATGAAAGCTCCCCGGGTACTGGAAAGGGAAGACTACGGATATACGGAATTCATCGTCAATCAGCCGGCAGACACCATAGACAAAGCCAGGCAGTATTTCCGGAACCTCGGCGGATTTACGGCTGTCGTGCAGATGCTGGGAAGCTCTGACCTTCACCATACCAATGTGCTCTCTCTTGGAATCTATCCCGTCATCGTGGACTATGAACTGATGATCTGTCCAAATACCTATTCTCAGAAAGAAGGTGCCGCAAGGGATCTGCGTTACTCACTTCTCTTCAGCTCTTTGATGCCCAAGCGCCGCGGCAATATCGAGATGAGCATTCTGTTTGCGGAAGATGAATCGAACATCAGCTCGCCTCTGATTGACGGAAAGCGCCGAAGCATCCTGGAATACCCGGAAGAATTCCTTTCCGGGTTTGAAGAAATCTACCGCCGGTGCATGGAGAACAAAGAAGAACTCAAGGCAGTGATCTCTTCCATGAAAGGCATTCCCGTACGCCATATCTACCGTGCGACCAAAGCTTATGCCAACTCGCTTCAGACAAGCCTTCAGCCGGGATGGATGGAAACACCCGGATTAAAAGAAGAGCTGTTCCGCCTTCTCTCGACTGCAATGAAGCGCAGCGGAATCCATGAGGCAGATGATATCACAGCGGCAGAGGTCAATGCGATTCTCCGCGGTGATATCCCCTACTTCTATTCGATCACCGACAGCTGTGATCTCTGTTCCGAAGGAAAGGTCGTCTATCCCGGGTTCTTTCCCGAAAGCAGTGTTGATCACGTCTGTTCAAGAATCGATCATATGAGCGAAGCAGATCTGCGGTTTGAAAAAGATCTTCTTCATAAGGCGATGTCCCGGGTAATGCGCCGTATCACGCCGGAACTCACACCGGCCGAACCAATCACCGCTCCCAAAGACATAAGCAATGAGGAGCTGATCAAAGAAGCGGAAAACATCTTCCGCATCATCCTGGAAGATGCGGTGCGCACTCCCTCCGGAACCAGTTGCTGGTTTGGACCGGATTACGTTCTTGAAACGGGAATGCATCTGCTGGGAGGCGGACTGATTGACGGAACAGCGGGACTGGCGCTGTTCTTTGCGGCGCTGCATGCCCTTTCTGCCGATGAAGATCTGAAACAGTCCGCCGAAACAGAGATCGATGCGATTCTTTCCCGCATGGAAAAAAACATCGATGCGCTGAGCGACCTCGAGGTGATTCCGCCCAATATCGAAAACTGCTCGTATTCCTCCGGGCTTGCCGGCAAACTGCATGCATGTGTTCTGATCCATGCATACATGAAGGATGAGCGGTCCCGTCGGCTGCTTTCCAAACTGGTCAATCTGCTGGGAAAACTCGATCTCTCCTTTGAGACTGCCGATGTCTATAACGGCCTGTCCGGCCTGCTTGCGGTATTGTGCCGGCATGATGTGCTCTTTGAACTGCCGGGTGTGCCGGCGTTCTGCAGTCAGCTGGCGGATCTCATCAAGGAGAAGGCTTCAATTCCCTTTGAAGGAAAAAAGATCTGGAAGACGCTTTCCGAAGACTGGCCGATCTCCGGCGCCGGACACGGACAGTCCGGTGTCGCCTCCGCCCTGTACCGGGCGGGACAGCGGTTAAACCGCAGAGATCTCACCGATGCCTCCCTGGCCGGCTTTCTGTTTGAAGAACGGATCTACAACCGGACGCTCTGCGTATGGCCGGACCGCAGAAAGCAGGAAACCACCGAGCACTATCTCAACGGCTACTGTTCCGGTGCCCCCGGCATCGGAAGAAATGCATTGTTTCTGCAGTATGAAAACTACCGGCTGACCCTGAACCGGGCGATCGCCGCCGCATTGAAAGAACCTCTGCAGTATAAGGATTTCCTCTGCTGCGGAAACTGCGCCGGCATCGACTTCCTGCTGGATGCCGGACGTCTTCTGAACCGGGAAGATCTGATCCTTGCGGCAAAGACCCGCATGGCTCAGTTAAAAGAGAGGGCAGAGAGGCAGGGGCATTACAACTGCGTGAATGAAACGTTAAGCTATGTCTTCTCTTCCAATCTGTTTTACGGCACCGCCGGGATCGGGTATGAAATGCTGAGGGCGGCGGATCCGGAAACGATCGAATCTGTCTATCTGTAAAACAAAATTCAGGCCGGTTTATGTGCCTGAATTTTTTCACAGATGGGTTTTGATGCGGGGTTGAATGCCTCCGGCTCTGAAAGACTATTTTATCCCCTTGATCAGCTCCTGCAGTTCCTCGTCGGTCAGCTCCTTGAACGGAACCTCTCCGGGATTGGCGGGATTAGCAGGTTTTGGCATATCCTCGGGAAGAAACTGATTGGCATTCTCCCGGCATAATTCGACGATCGAAGCCCCTTTCGGACACGGGCCATGGACGAATGAAGATTTGCCGCAATCTCCGCCGGTAACCGCTGTCAGTTCTTCTTTGGATGTTTCCTGCTGAAATACTTCCTTCTCTTTTTTCTTTTCCTTTTTTGTCATAGGAGCCTCCTTCCGGTAACTATCACCTGACTTCATTATAATCATCTGATTTTCAAACTATGTACGGCCAATGCGGGTTTTTTCAATTCTTCATGAATGAACCCACTCATCTCTTCGCAGAAGCGGATACCGGGGCTGTATGATAGAGGAAAGAACAGCAATACGACCGGAAAAAGTACTATGAAAAAGAAACTGCTTATTCTTAAAACAACGCTCTGTCTCAGTTTTTGTCTTTCGTGCGGAAAGAAAGAAACCGTTGACTCACTGACCTATGCGGTATTTCCCTATCTTCCCGATCCGGAATACTATCAGGAGCTGATTGAACAGCGCTGGCAGGAAACGGAACCAACTATCCGGCTGGTACGCAAAACCTGGGATGCTTATTTTGATGACAAACCCGAGGGGATTGATGTTGTCATGTACGACGCCGTGCTTCTTAATAAACAGATCGATGCCGGCTGGATTCAGCCGATCGAAAGAAAAGACATTCAGACCCCGGAAGATATCTTTCCGACTGTGCTGGACGGCATAACAATCAATGGAAAGCTGTATGGCATTCCGGTATTTCTCTGCGGAAACTTTCTGATCTATGACAAGCGAAACAGAAAACTGGAGGAAGCGGAACACTTTACGGACCTGTCAGGCGAAAAGGAAATTCTGGTGATCAATACCCAGGACTCC
>JAFWCM010000020.1 GCA_017536885.1 Solobacterium sp. | reverse complement strand
CATCATCCTTTTTCGGCTCATACGGTTCATCACTGTGATGATGAGGATCCGGGCTCCATTTCGGAGGCCACGGCCACGGGTTTCTCTCTGCAAGTACGGAAATCGGTGCACCCGCAATGAGAAGAGATGCTGCAATACTGACTAACTTTTTCATAATCCTTTCTCCCTCTCTATCCCCCCCTATTAATTAAAAGGGATTTCATAAAAAGCATGCCATTTTTGGTGCTTACATGAATCAATTTAACACCGTTCCTCTGTTTTGTCTATCAATTTTTTCAATTATTATTTCGGAATTTCAGTATATTTTTATCCTTCAATATTTCGGGCTTTTCCGACAACACAGCATTCCTGCGACTGCGGTACAAAGACCGCTTTGATCCGGCGCTACTTCCTTTTCATATCCGGATGGCCGGATCTTACCTGCTGTGATCTTTCAGCATACTCCGTTCTGATACAGCTGACCGGAATTTATAATACATGTACAGCGTTTTGTCCGCAAATGATATTCAGAAAAATTTGTGCTTTCTGTTTCCGGTATGGCAGCCGATGGATTTTTGCTTTGTTCAAAAGCGGAAGATATAAGGATTTCAGAATTGCATCTGCACAGTTTTTCAAAGACAACTGACGAATCATAAACAGTCACTGTGCGCCCGATCCCGGCAGAATTTTCCTTTTGTTCTGACGGTACATGGGTGAGAATGCGACAGTGTTTCTTCCGTTCCGGATTTGCCGTGAAAACGCCGGAACGACACAGATTCTCTGTCAGAGATTTCCTTCTGGCAGCGTCAATCTGCACTCATGTTTTCTTTTCTGGCGTGATAGACACTGCATTGGCATGCATGTCATTTTCCTGTCATGCGTGCAGGTACTGCTCCGCGCATCGGATGATCCGGTCACCTTCGCTCCTCCCTTCAAAAATCATATCAAAGACCGGGGCATGAGTAACGGCCAGGGTGAATTCTTCCTGGGAACACTTTTTCCAAAGAGGAGTCCGGTGAATCTCCTCACCGCATCAATGACGGATACGGAACAGCAGACCGGCTCCTTCCGGATGAACCGGATCAAAGAACGATCATTGCCGCAAAGATACCCCTGAGAAGAACTGCAGGAACATCATGGAAGAGAGAAGAGCTGCGGACATCTCTTCTCTTTGATTCCCTTCTGAGTCAGAGCATTTCCCCAGAGCCTTTTTGTCCAAAAAGAAAAATGCAATCCCCGGTTCCCTGTGAAGGGTTACTGAGGGACTGCATGATGCGTTCAGGCAGTTTTCTCAGGCAATATGCCCTTTTTCTTTGATCACTTCGATGACTTCGTCGACATACTTCTCACAGATGTCATCCGACTTTGCTTCTACCATAACGCGGATCACCGGTTCGGTGCCGGATTCTCTGACAAGGATTCTTCCCTCGTCTCCGAGTTTCTCTGCGACTGCAGCGACTGACTTCTGAACATCGGGGTCATTCTGCGCATCCGGCTTGGACTTGACTCTGACGTTCTTGAGCACCTGCGGGTAGAATTTGACCGGCTTGGCAAGCTCAGACATCGGCTTGTGTTTTGCGATCATGACCTCCATCAGTTTCAGAGAGGTAAGAATACCGTCACCGGTGGTCGCATATTTTGTGAAGATGATATGACCGGACTGCTCACCGCCGATTCTGTGGCCGTTGTTAACCATGTTTTCATAGACGTACTTGTCGCCGACCTTGGTCTTCTCATAGCCGATATCGACAGCGTCAAGAGCTTTATATAATCCGAAGTTGGACATCACGGTGGTGACAACCTTGTTGTTGAGAAGCTTGCCTCTCTCCTTCATATAGAGACCATAGATATAGAGAATATGGTCACCGGTTACGACATTGCCCTTCTCATCCACACAGAGACATCTGTCCGCATCGCCGTCATAAGCAAAGCCGATATCAAGGTTATTATCTACAACAAACTTCTGCAGGTGTTCGATATGTGTGCTTCCGCAGTCGGTGTTGATATTGGTTCCGTCGGGATGATCGTTGATGACATAGGTTCTTGCGCCCAGAGCATCAAAGACGCTCTTTGCGATCGCCCATGCGGCACCGTTAGCGACATCGAGGCCGACCTTGATGTTTTTGAAACTGTACTTGGACATGGAGATCAGGTAGCCGATATAGCGGTTTCTTCCTGATGCGTAGTCTACGGTTTCACCAATGGACTCACGCTTTGCCATCGGAATCTCGAGTTCTCCGTCAATATACTTTTCAATCTTTTCCAGGGTTTCCTCATCCATCTTCTCGCCGTTGTTGTTTACGATCTTGATGCCATTGTCATAGAACGGATTATGAGAAGCGGAGATCATGATTCCGCAGTCAAAATCATCAACTCTTGCAATGTAGGAAACGGAAGGTGTGGTTGTCACATGCATGATGTAGGCATCCGCTCCGGAAGCTGTAAGACCGGCCGCAAGCGCATACTCAAACATGTAGGAGGAGCGTCTTGTGTCCTTTCCGATGACGATCTTCGCCTTCTTATCAAGCCGAGCGCCATAATACCAGCCGAGGAAGCGTCCGATTTTGATTGCGTGATCATAGGTGAGATCGACATTCGCTTCGCCTCGGAACCCATCTGTACCAAAATACTTACCCATAGAATTTCTCTCTTTCTTGCATAGTCACTGCCATGCCAACAGATATTTTAACCCGGTTTTTTTCTGCGGAAAATATACGAAACCGCATGTTTTAGTCTTTTTTCCGGTGAAACACGAAAAAAAGAGCCCAAACATCGCCGGCTTCGGCAAAATATGCGCGGGCTCTGTGATTCTTCTGAAAAATCCAATTCAGATCTTCACTCCGTTCATACCGGAGATTTACCGGTATTCGGATCCGGTCCGAAGACTGCGCACAGATGATTCCGTGTCATAAAATCTTCTCCATCCGGAATATGCCGGGGGTTTCCTCCCCGCTTTTTCGCGCAGCTTCATACAGCATGAGATCCCAGAACTTCACAAATCTCTTCGGAGTGAATACCGTCATTTTTGCAAAGTGAAGCGCTTCCGCCCAGGCCTCGCATTCACTGATCGTCATAGCCGCTATGCCCAGGTTTCGGTATTCCTTTTTTACTGTCAAATAATCAAGCCGAATGTTTCCTTCTTCCATCGGTTCCATCACGCCCCAGGCAATCGGATATCCCTTGTCGGTGATTACAGTGAGCTTTGTTTCCCTCTCCCTGTCACGGACCGCAGGGTCTGGAACCATCGCATCCTTCTCGAGAAGCCATGCATGGAATACTTCTTCCCGGGCATGGGGATCTGTGATTCGCTGAACGGAAATATCGGGGAGTTCCATGATCTCTCTGATATCGGATTCAAATATCTGACAGTAATTGATCAGCACGCTTTCTTCTTCCCGGCCGAACTCATGCAGTCCGTATTCCGGAGAAAACATTGCGGCATAACCGGTAAAGATATACCCGTCTTTATCGAATACACGGACGATTTTCCCTTCATACTTCGACAGGTTCATGACT
>JAFWCM010000167.1 GCA_017536885.1 Solobacterium sp. | reverse complement strand
GCATCAAGAAGTCTCACATCAAAGACGCGCTTGAAAAGTCGCCGAAGCTCCTGAAAAAGCTCAAGTCCAAAGAACTGGCGGCACTCTGCTTCTATGCCGCAGTTTCCAAGTAAATGATTCGGATAACGTCAGCCCCGGCTGGCGTTTTATTCTGCGTCTTTTCCGTGCAGTTCCGGCTGGATCTGCAGTATTCATGCATGTTTGTCGGCATCTCTTCGCGAATTCATCAATATGTCTTCCGGCAGGTACAATACCAATCCTTCCTTGAACTGCATTTTTCGTATTGGTAAAATTACGGAGTATGATTTGAAAAACCAAATGAATCGGGTTATGCATGCATTGGAGGGTAATATATGGCATGGTACGATGAAGCAGTGTTCTATCACATTTATCCGCTGGGTCTGACGGGAGCGCCGAAGAAGAATGACTATTCCGAACCGGTTCATCGTCTGAACACCCTGCTTCCCTGGATTGATTATCTGAAGAAACTCGGATTTACCGCAATTTATATCGGTCCGCTGTTTGAATCGTGCGGACACGGATATGAAACGACGGATTATAAGAAATTAGACAGCCGTCTTGGCACCAATGAGGATCTCACTTCATTTGTAAAAGCCTGCCATGAAGCGGGAATGAAGGTCATATTTGACGGTGTCTTCAACCACACCGGCAGAGATTTCTTCGCATTTAAAGATATCCAGGAGAACCGGGAGAACTCCCGCTATCGCGACTGGTACTGCAATGTCAACTTCTGGGGAAACACGGAGTACAATGACGGCTTCAGCTATGATAACTGGGGCGGATATAACCTGCTGGTCAAGCTGAACCAGCGCAACCCCGAGGTCAAGGACTACATCGCCGATGTGATCCGCTTCTGGGTCAGCGAGTTCGATGTGGACGGCATCCGGCTCGATGCGGCTGATGTCCTCGACTTTGATTTCATGAAGATGCTCAGGGCGACGGCGGATACCGTCAAGCCCGACTTCTGGCTGATGGGCGAGGTAATCCACGGCGATTATTCCCGCTGGGCAAACTCCAACACCCTGCACAGCGTGACCAACTACAGTCTCCACAAAGCGCTCTACAGCGGCCACAACGATCACAATTACTTTGAGATCGCGCATACGATCCGCTATACCGGCAATATGATCTCCTCTGCGATTCGTCTCTACAACTTCGTCGACAACCACGATGTGGAGAGAATCTACACCAAGCTGAACAACAAGGCGCACTACCTCCCGGTTCATGTCTTGCTCTATACCCTGCCCGGCATCCCCTCCGTCTACTACGGAAGCGAATTCGGAATTGAAGGAAAGAAAGAGCGCTGGTCCGATGACTCCCTGCGCCCGGCGATTGATCTCAGGGATCATCTGAACGATATCAAGACCAATCCCTGCACGATGTTGATTGCGGCGCTGGGAAAAGTGCGCAGGGACTATGCGGAAGAGCTCGCCTACGGCGATTACCGGGAGCTTGTTCTCACCAACCGGCAGTTTGCCTACGGCAGAGGCCCCCTTCTGATTGCGGTAAACAACGATGAACAGCCGGCCGACCTTTCCCTCAAAGGGGCTGACGGCACCTACAGGGGTCTGCTCAGCGGGGTTGTTGTAAAGGCGGAAAACGGAAATCTTCCGGTTCATCTCGATGCCTGCGGCGGAGAGATCTTCGCTCCCGCCAATGAGGCAGTCAAAGCAAAACCCGCTCTGAAAACAAAACCCGTCTTCACAAAACCGGAGAAGAAAGAGGAGGCGAAGCCCCAGGAAAAACCGAAGAAGAAAGAAGAAGTAAAACAGAAGGCAAAACCGGCGAAGCAGGAGCCCAAAGCCGAAGTCAAGAAAGAGAAAGCGCCGGAGAAACCGGTCAGCCCGGCGGAAATCCCCGATATCCCCTATGAGCAGATGACGGTGGAACAGCTTCAGGCAGTCATACTTGCCAAGATGGCAAAGAACGGCCCCGTCACCGATCAGATGAGGAAGGATGTCGAAGCCAACATCTGGCAGAACTCGCTGATCAACTGGGCCAAGAGTTTCCGCTGATGGAAGCGGTCTGCCACTGGGCGGATGTCTCTTTCCTCAAAGACCCGGCACACTTCAGGCACGGTCTTTCCCTGCTGAGAAACAAAGAACGGAAAGAAAAAGCACTTGCCTTTCGATATGAGAACGGAAGAGCGCTTTCCCTCGGCGTCAGTCTGCTTCTGGAACAGGCATTGCGGGAGGCTGGGATCACGGAGTTTGAACTTTCTCTGGAGCCTCAGGGAAAACCGGCGCTTGTGCATCAGGACCTGCACTTCTCCCTCTCTCACAGCGGGAGCTTCGCGGTCTGTGCCCTCTCCTGTTCCCCAATCGGAGCGGATGTGGAACTCATCAAACCGCTGCGCACCCAGGGGGTTCTGCGCTTCCTTCATCCCGATGAAGCTGCTGAGATCCAGCAGTCGGAAGATCCGGCTCTGGCATTCATCCGGATCTGGACCCGTAAGGAGAGTTACGGAAAACGAAACGGGACCGGCATTGCCTATGACATGAAAGGCATCTCCTTTCTCGAAGCACATTCGGAAGATCCGTACCGCTTCCATGAACTGTGCATTGACGGGCATATGATTACTGTCTGTACGGGGCCTCAGGAAACCGTGCGGTTTGTGAAAACACAACTACCTGTATAACAACATGAAAAGATCCCGGCAATGGCTGATCATACAGCGCATGCCGGGATCTCTTTTCTGTTTCAAAGCACCTCTTTCAGATGTTCGAGAATCGTGCGGTCAGCCGGAAGCCAGTTCACCTCTTCGAGTTCCTCTTTCGCAAGCCAGCGTGCGGCTTCGTGTTCAAGAAGAACCGGACTGCCGGAAGCGATACGGGCAAGATAGCAGTCCATCGAAAGATGGAATTGGGGATAATCATATTCGATCGTATCAAAGTAAGATTCAATTTCGATCCGGACATTGAGCTCCTCCCGGATCTCCCGCCGCAATGCGTCCTCTGGCGTTTCGTTTACTTCCACCTTGCCGCCGGGAAATTCCCAGCCGCCCCGGAATTCTCCGTATCCCCTCTCGGTCGCAAATACGCGGTGATCTCTGCGGATGATCGCAGCCACTACTTTTACCGTCTTCATTTCCTGTCTTCCTGAATCAGGCTTTCCAGTGTTTCAAACAGGGAGTCTGGCTGGACCGGCTTGGAGAGATGGGCATTGAGGCCGGCCTGCAGGCTCTTCTGCACATCTTCATCAAACGCATTGGCAGTCAGGGCAATGATCGGAATGGTCTTACTGTCGGAGCGGTCCATGGCGCGGATCCGGCGGGTCGCTTCAAGACCATCCATTTCCGGCATGCGCATATCCATCAGGACCGCATCATAGTAGCCCTCTGATGAGGCGGCGAACTTCTCGACCGCAATCCTTCCGTTTTCGGCGACCTCGGGGATCATTTCCCTTCCTTCCAGAATCATTAACATGATCTCCACGTTGATTTCCACATCTTCCGCCAACAGGATCCTCTTTCCTCTGAGATCTGCCTTATGCATTGTTTTGTTCTTCTGTTCTTCCCTGGTTCTTACCGCCGAGCGGAATTCCTCCAGCAGGGCATTGGCGAACAATGGCTTGGCAATGAAACTGTCCACCCCTGCCTTCAGGGCGTCTTCAACCACATCATCCCAGCGGTAGGCGGTAAGAATGATGATCGCGGACTCCTCTCCGACCGCTTTCCGGATCGCCCTGGAGGTTTCGACGCCGTCCATCTCCGGCATCTGCCAGTCAACCAGGATCAGGTTGTACGGCTCGCGTCTTGCGTGCCGAAGCTTCACCATCTCCAGCGCCTGTCTGCCGCTCTGGGCAGTTTCGGCCGAGATCCCCGCCTTTTCGAGAACCAGCTGGGCATGCTGGCAGGCGATCAGTTCATCATCGATCACAAGCACGGACATCTCTTCGGGATTGATTTCCTTCATCGCCTCTTCGCCGTCCCGGCGCAGAGAATCCTTAAGGGTTACCGATACCGTAAACACAGAGCCTTTGCCGCGCTGGCTTTCCACCTGAATATCGCCGTTCATCATCGTCACGATATTCTTTGTGATCGCAAGGCCCAGGCCCGAGCTTCCGTATTTTCCGGTGGTTCCGTTTTCCTCCTGGGAGAACGGTTCAAAGATGTGTTCCAGGAAGGATTCGCTGATTCCGATGCCGGTATCGCGGATCCTGAACTCCATGGCTGTCTCTCTTCCGAACTGTCCCAGACGGCGCACAATCATCTCCACGCTTCCGCCCTCGGGCGTAAACTTGACGGCGTTGCCGAGGATGTTGATCAGTACCTGACGCAGTTTCACCCGGTCGCCGATGTAATAATCATCCACTTCCCCTTCGATGCGGCAGTCGTAGTTCAGCCCCTTCTCCTCACACTGGGCAGAGATCATCGTATTGATCGACTCAATCAGCCGGGAGAAAGAGAACTCCTCGTTCTTCAGGATCATCCGCCCCGATTCGATTCTCGACATATCGAGGATGTCATTGATCAGTCCCAGCAGATGTTCGGCGCTGTCATTGATCTTTTCGAGATAGCCGCGGATCTTCGGGGTTGTCTCGGGATCATGCATGGCGATGTTGTCGAGGCCGATGATCGCATTCATCGGGGTGCGGATCTCATGGCTCATGTTGGAGAGGAATACGGTCTTTGCCTTATTGGATTCCTCGGCCGCATTCAGCGCATCGCTGAGTGCCTGGCTCTGCTGTTCGAGCTGTTTCTGCAGGCGGATTCTTTCATCGAGTTCTTCCTGCTTGCCGCGGGTTTCCGCCTGGGCGGTTTCCCGCTCGATGTAGAGCTGGTTGTTGCGGCGGTTCTGCGAGATCACAAACAGAAACATCACCAGCATCGCCCCCAGCGTTAACAGGGACTGCAGAAGACTGCGGTTGATCATCGCATCGGTGATCGGGCTGATGTTTTCCGATATCACGCTCTCTCTTACAAGATACGACAAAAGCCAGTCGGTATTCTTCACCGGCACATAGCTCAGGGTTTCCCGGATGCCGTTGTAGGTGAAGGTCACCTCGCCCTGAATGCCGGAAGAGAACTCGTTCAGAAAGCGTTCATAATTATACGGCGCTTCACATTCGGCCATCTTCATCGCATCGAGCAGATTATCCTCCACCGCAAGGCCGCCGAGAATCGTGTTGCTTAAGGCAACGCCGCCGGTGGTGTAGATATTACAGAAAGTGGCGCCATTTTCCGAGGAGTCCATGGAGACACCGGAAAGCATCTCCTCCATGTCGATTTCCATGAAGCACACCCGCAGATGGGCACCGAGAAACGGGATATCCACGGGAGAGGCGATGACCACCTTTTTATCGGGGCTGTGCAGATTGAAT
The DNA here is from genome assembly GCA_017536885.1 of Solobacterium sp. Classification (GTDB taxonomy): domain Bacteria; phylum Bacillota_I; class Bacilli_A; order Erysipelotrichales; family Erysipelotrichaceae; genus Bulleidia. The sequence continues at coordinate 16,952 of JAFWCM010000167.1, read as the reverse complement.
ACCGAAATCTCCGGTCCGCTGATCGTCTCGTAATCAAAGCTGTAGTCTGTGATGTTGTCCTGCATGCCCTGGGAAGTGTAGATGTTTCCCTGATCATCGACGAAGGCAAATTTCTCGAGGCTGTAGAGTTTCTTCATCCAGCTCTGATATGCCCGCAGATGTTCCATGGAATCGAGATCCTCCGCGTCCATGAGTCCGACAGCGGTATTCAGATCGCGGATGCGGTTCTGAAGGTTGTTCTCCACAACCTTCTCCCTTCGTCCGGCCAGCTCGTCGAGATAGAGGATACTGACGGAATGCACGGCATTTTCCGTATCCTTTTTCGCACTCTGTCCCATCCAGATCGTGCTGACCACAAGAAGGACTGCGATCACTATCGTACCGATGACGATAATTCCCCGCATTCTGTCATTGGCGGGTTTGATCTCACTCTGATCCATGGTTTTACCCCCTCTGCATATGATCTGACGGAAGTAGTCTTCCGGTTTCGTACTGCTTCTATTTTAGCAGATGCGGGCGCTGTGACTCCCCGGTCCATGGCAAAAGGAGAAAGTGAAACAATATCAGAGCAGCGGTTATTATCAAATCTTCGCTCAAGCAGAAAAGCCGGCAGAGGATTTCCTCTTCCGGCTTTGGATCAGTGATTTTCGGTACAGATCAGGTGTTCTTCGCAGCGGGGGTTCGCTTTGCGGTGAACTTTGAAACAAGAAAGACGGCCAGGAAGGAAACCGCGAAGATCAGAAAGAACCAGAGAATAAAATTGGGGATGCTGAAGCGCAGGGAGATGCTGTCACGGTCTTCGGGAGTCATCGAATAGATATGGGTATACACCCAGCCGAACCCCGTCTCCCGGGTGATCTCTCCGCCCCACATGCGGCTGGCAAACAATAGGTATCCGTGAGACTGAAAATACAGGTAGTTGATCAGTGTTCCGCCCAGCATGATTCCGAGCGTGATCAGAAATGCCGTCAGACATGTTCTCTTGAGATCCATATGCAATCCTCCGTAAGGACAGTTTCATGGTGCCATAGCCCGGGTTCCGAATGGGTTCCTCAGATCTTGTTTGTGATCTTGCCGATCTTTCGGATCTCGATCGTGGTCGTCCCGTCGGAATGGGTGATGAATTCGATATAGTCGCTGTTGTTGAAATATTCCGCTGGAAAGGAAATCTCAATCCCGGTGTCGGTTTTGATCTTCTGCCGCCGCAGGGACGCCGATACGGCTGCCCGGGGAAGTTCGATCTCCTTCGGCAGAGCGGTTTCTTCTACTCTTGCATGAAATGCCTTTGCGATCTTCGGTGTTTCCTCAAAGACTTCTCTGGCCAGGGTCTCCGTATTCAGGGGAATCCCCTCCTTGACCGTATCGCTGATATAGCTCTTCACCCGGCTGAGAAGCACGGTCGGGTTTTCCTGAAATTCTTCCGCGAGATCCTGGGTGATTTCACTGACGCTGCGGACCACTTCCTTTTTGGAGATCCCGGCTTCCGCATCCAGCAGCGTTTTCCGGATCAGAGGGTGCTTGTCCTTCCATTTCCCCCCATCCGCAAAACGAAGCTCGCCATTGAGCATATTGACGATCGCATAGCAGGTAATGGGACGCGAGACGGCGGGAAGGCTGGCATGGCCGAAGCTGATCGTATTGCGCAAGCCGGTCGGACCGGCATCGGTGATTGCGGTGATCGTCTCCGCTTCCTCCAGAAGAATCAGGGCAAACCAGGGCACATCATCTTCCCGGAAATCAGCCGCCAGCACGGCGAAAGAGCGCGCTTCTTCGTTTTCAAAGTAGCGCACCAAAGGTTCGCACATGGCCGCCGAGGCAGAGGCCAGTGTCATCCTCTGGTGAAAGTAGTCCTGAACCAGTTTTGCATAGGCGCTGTCCGGACGAAAGGTGCCGGGACACATCTTCATATCCTTCATGCAGCGGCTGACATACCGCTTTACATAGGCTTCCACCGCCGCATCTTCAAGATCCAGCGAATCCTCGGAAAACACGATATTGCGGCGCCTTCCGTCCAGTAAATGCAGAATCGCACACTGCAGTTCCAGGCCATGTGCCTGACTCTCTTCATCGATCAGTTCTTCGTTTGTCATACTCAAAATTATAGCCTCTGTGTCAAGCACCGAAAGTCTTCGGGGAACAGGAATCATAAACCGTGAAGACCTGTCATCTTCCGGGAAAATGATTTTCCCGATGGATGGAAGACAGAATCACCCCGGCCGAACCGCCCTTCGAAGGCCGATGGGGATCTGAGTCCCGGGGCTTTGATCCGAACTCTCCTCTCCCTCTTCAGAATTCCTCCATCCGTCCCGTTTCTCCGTTACAATGAATGAAAGAGAATTCGGGAGAAAAACAAATGGAATATTTTGCGGCGGATCTTGGCGGCACGGCCGTCAAATACGGGATTGTCAGTGAATCCGGAGAAATACGGGACAAAGGGTCTTTTCCCACTCCTTCCTGCATGGAAGATCTCATCCGAGAGCTGAAGCTTCGGACACAGGGATGCGGGATTGACTGTATTGCGGTCAGCGCCCCCGGGAATGTGGACTGTTCCGCGGGAGTGGTCGGGGGATTCAGTGCGGTCCCCTGGTTCCATCATCAGCCGATCCGGGAGATTTTTGATAAAGAGCTCGGCATGAAAGCGGAAATCGAAAATGACGCCAACTGCGCTTCTCTTGCGGAGCTGTGGCTTGGCGCCGCAAAGGATGTGCAGGATTGCTGCTTTGTGATCTTCGGTACGGGGATCGGCGGAACCGTGGTTCATAACCGGGAAATCATGCGCGGCTTTCACAACATAGCCGGAGAGTTCGGTCTTCTGTTCAGTGACTTCAATACCGAAGACGGCAAGTATCTCGTCTGGTCCCGATACTCCACCGTCCATACGGTCTTTCTTGCGGAGGATGAGCTGAATCTTCCCCGAGGCAGTCTGAACGGAAAAGACGTGTTCGACCCCGCCCGCACGGAACCGGTTTTTCAGAAGATCCGGACCCGGTTTTACCGGGCCGCGGCAGCCGGCTGTCTGAACCTGCAGGCGGTCTGTGATCCCGAGATCATCCTGATCGGGGGCGGAATCTCCGAGCGGGAAGAACTCCTTCCCGAGATCGAAGCGCAGATGAAGGAAATGACCCTGCCCTGGCATCCGAATGTTGTGCTTCCCCGGCTCGGGAAGTGCCGCTTCCGCAACGATGCCAATCTCATCGGTGCCGTGGTTCACTTCCGGAAGATGAGGGAGAACTTCCATGGATAGACTTCCGTTTCCCGAAGGGTTTCTCTGGGGCGCAGCGTCCAGCGGACCCCAGACGGAAGGCGCCTTTGGCAAAAAACACGAAAGCATCATGGACGCATGGTTCCGCAAAGCGCCGCAGGATTTTTATGACGGCATCGGTCCGGAACTTGCCAGCGATTTCTATCATCAGTACCGGGAAGATTTCCAAAGGATGAAAGCCTGCGGCTTCAATTCCTTCCGCACTTCCATCCAGTGGACCCGGCTGATCCTTGACTTTGAAACCGGAGAACCGGATCCCGAAGGCGTGAGGTTTTACCGTGATGTGATAGAGACCGCAAAGGATCTCGGCATCCGCCTGATCCTGAACCTGCATCACTTCGATCTTCCCGAAGCGCTGCTGGAGAAGTACGGCGGCTGGGAAAACCGAAACTGTGCGGAGCTGTTTGCGCTTTATGCCCGCACCGCTTTTGAATTGTTCGGTGAAGACATCGATCTCTGGACCACGTTCAATGAACCGATGGTGATCGCCGAAGCCGGATATCTCGGCGGATTTCACTGGCCGAAGTACCGCAATCGGGGAAAGGCTGCCGTCGCTGTCATGGTTCATACCGCTCTGGCTTCTGCCCTTGCGGTGAAGGAATACAAGAACATGAGACTGCACGGAAAGATCGGCACGATTCTGAATCTGACCCCGGCGATTCCGAGAAGCCAAAGCGCGGAAGATCTCGAAGCGGCCGAGATTACCGAGACCTTCTTCAACCGCTTCTTCATCGATGCGGCGGTCAAAGGAACGATCTCGGAGAAATTCATCGGTCTTCTGAAGCGGGGAGGTATTGCCCCGATGTGGAAGGAAGAGGATCTTTCTCTTCTGAAAGAAGGAACGGTGGATTTCATCGGACTCAACTACTATCATCCCCTGCGCGTCAAAGCAAGGGAAAGCGAACTGGAATGTGAAGAATGGACCCCGTATCTGTACTTTGAGGAATACGGCAAGCCGGGCGTCCGCATCAATCCCTACCGGGGCTGGGAGATCCTTCCGGAGTGTCTCTATGACATTGCCATGACGGTAAAGAACGACTACGGCAATCTGCCCTGGTACGTCTCCGAAAACGGCATGGGCGTGGAAAATGAAGCCCGGTTCAGGGATGCGCAGGGAATGATTCAGGACAGGTACCGGATCGATTTCTATACTGAACATCTCACCGCTCTGCACAAGGCGATCGAAGAGGGATCCAACTGCTTTGGGTTCCATGCATGGACGGCGATGGATTGCTGGTCATGGAACAACGCCTATAAAAACCGCTATGGCTTTATCTCCGTCGATCCGCTGACAGAAAAGCGCGCCTTCAAGGCATCGGCGTCCTGGTACAAAGCCCTCGCGGAAAACAATGCACTGATCCTTCCCTGAGGCGATCTCTGTAAAACAGCCGGTGGGTGCCGGTTGTTTTCTGTACGCATCGGTTTCAGACAAATCAAAACAGATTCAGTCATTTTAAAAGGGTGCGAGATCTCGCACCCTTTCCACTGGAGTGATCCAGAATGAACGGATTATTTCTTCTGAACGTACTTCTGAATATCGAGGGTGATCGCGATGAAGATAACGATACCGATAGCGATATACTGTGCGTTCGCATCGACGCCGAGGTACTGCAGGGCAACCTTCAGGAGCTCGAGGACGGCGACACCGATCAGAGCGGAGCTGACCTTACCGCGGCCGCCGGTGACGGAGACGCCGCCGAGGGCGCAGGCAGCGATGGCTTCCATCTCATAACCGAGACCGGTATTGACGGAGGCACCGCCGGACTTGGCACCGATCATGAATCCGGCCAAAGCGTAGAATGCGGCAGCCTTGGCATAGATGATGACCATGGTCTGGTTGACGGGAACACCGGCAACTTCAGCAGCCTGCTTGTTTCCGCCGATCGCATACATGTATTTGCCATGACGTGTCATGTTGAAGATGAACCAGGTGATGCCCGCCATGATCAGTGCGATCCAGACAAGGCCGGAGATACCTAGTATCTTCGAGGAGATATTCGTGTAGCTTGTGATATATCCGCCAAGCGGCGTAGCGCCGGTGTAGATGAGACCGAGACCGTAGATGATTTCCATCATGGCAAGGGTTGCGATGAACGGAGGAACGTTCAGATAGGCAATGAAGAAACCGGTGATGGAGCCGAAGATCGCAGCCACGATCATGACAAGGATCAGAACCACCCAGGGGTTCAGCGGAGCCATGCCGGGATAGAACTTACCGGAGTAGTCCATCTTCTGAAGCAGTGTACCTGCAAGGCAGGCAGAGAAACCGATCATACGTCCTGCGGAGAGGTCGCAGCCGCCGGTGATAACGCAGCCTGCGATACCGAGCGCGATGACGACACGGTAGCTCATATTCGCGAGAATATTGGTGAAGTTATTGACGGTAAAGAAGTTCTGGGATGTCAGACCCGTGTAGATGACAAGGATAAACATGACCATGATAACGCCGTAGTTGATCATGAATTCCCTGAAATTGAATTTCTTAGACTTTTCCATTGTTTTTCCCTTTCCTCAATCAGAACTGTGTAGCGTAACTCATGACCTTTTCCTGTGTCATTTCCGCAGGATCGGAAATCTCACCTCTGAGGTGTCCGTCACACATGACGTACACACGGTCAGCCATTCCGAGCAGTTCAGGCATTTCGGAGGAGATCATAATGATCGCCTTGCCCTGCTGTGCCAGGTCTTCCATAATTTCATAGATTTCATGCTTGGCACCGACGTCGATACCTCTGGTCGGTTCATCCATGATCAGGATTTCCGGATCGTTCGCGAGCCATCTCGAGACGATGACCTTCTGCTGGTTACCACCGGAGAGGTTGGCAATCAGCTGTTCTTTCGAAGGTGTCTTGATTCTGAGCTTGGCGATACTGTCATCCACGACTTTGTTGATAGCGGGATGATCGAGTACGAATCCGTACTTCAGATACTTGTTGTAAACACTGACGCCGACGTTGTCCTTGATCGAAAGGCAGCCGAGAATTCCGGTTCCGCGGCGGTCTTCCGTAATCATTCCGATTCTGGCATCCATCGCATCTTTCGGCTTCTTGATCTTGACTTCCTTGCCGTCGATTTTGATGGTTCCGCCGCTCAGGGCACGGATTCCGAAGATTCCTTCCATGAGCTCGGTACGCTGCGCACCGACCAGTCCGCCGAATCCGAGAATCTCTCCCTTGCGGATATTGAACGAGATATCCTGGAAGGATTTCGGGTGGATACTGGAAATGTGTTCACATTCCATGATCACATCGCCGATCTCATGCTTGTGTTCCGGATAGACGTTGGTGAGTTCACGGCCGACCATCTTGGTGATGATTTCATCGGTGGTGAGCTCATCAGCTCTCCATGTTCCGACATAGGTTCCGTCACGCATGACGGTGATGTCATCGGAGATGCGCTTGATTTCATCCATCTTGTGGGAGATGTAGATCATAGCGACGCCCTTGTCCCGAAGATCGTTCATGATCTTGAACAGGAATTCGACTTCCTTATCGGAAAGCGAGGAAGTAGGTTCGTCGAAGATGATCACCTTCGCATCATGACTGACCGCCTTGGCGATTTCCACACACTGCATCTGACCGATGGACAGAGTGCCGAGCAATGCCTTGGGATCGAAGTCGAGGCCGAGTTCTGCCAGCCATTTTCTGGAGAGCTCATTCATCTTGTCGTGGTCAATAACCTGAATAGGTCCGTATTTCTTTACAGGGAACCGTCCGAGGTACATGTTCTCAGCGATACTTCTGGCCGGGACCGGCTGAAGTTCCTGATGCACCATGGCAACTCCCTTTTTCATTGCATCATCAGGGTCCTTGATTTCGGTTTTTACACCGTCAAGGTAAATCTCTCCTTCATCCATGGAATAGATTCCGAAGAGGCATTTCATCAGGGTGGATTTTCCTGCACCGTTCTCTCCCATCAGGGCATGAACTGATCCGGGGCGGATCGACAGCTGTACATGGTCCAGCGCCTTGACACCCGGGAAGGACTTGCAGACACCCTTCAGTTCCAATTTATATTCCGCCATTCTGTCCTCCATATAAGTGATGATTGTGAATCAAGATAAGAAGAATGCGGGCGCATTTCAAAGTGCACCCGCATTCGTACAGCTCAATTAGATGCTTATTATTTCAGGGAATCGAGGATTTCCTGTGCGTTGTCCTTGGTAACCTTCTTGTAGTCGCAGCCGATGTAGTATTCGTTGCCTGCGCCTGTCAGGAAGTTCACAGCTGCATCAGCAGCACTGTGGGACTGAGCGATGTGGTCATTGAAGACGGTACCGGTCATTGTGCCGGCGAGAACTGCTTCGCAAGCCTCGTCAAGAGCGTCAACGCCAACCAGGAAGATGTCTGTTCCGGTGGTGCGTCCAGCGGACTTGATAGCTTCGAGAGCACCGAGAGCCATAGCGTCGTTGTTGCAGAAGACTACTTCGATGTCATTTGCGTGCTGGCCGAGCATGTTGGCAACAAGTCTCTGGCCTTCTTCACGCTGCCACATACCAACCTGGTCGTCGAGCATGTTGACTTCGAGTCCAGCGTCTGTCAGAGCCTTAACGGAGAATTCTGTACGATACTGAGCATCAACGTTCTCAGGATCGCCTTCAACCATAACATAGTCGATCTTGCCGTTCTTGTTGAGGTCAACGGTGTCGAGACCGAGGTCGGCGATGATTTCGCCCTGCATGGTTCCGGACTGACGAGCGTCACATCCGACATAGGTTACGTTCCACTTGTTGTCAGCCCAACGCTTCTCTTCTGCCTCATCCGGTTCACGGTTGATGTAGACCAGCGGGATGCCGGCGCCGACAACCTTGTCGGTGATGGTAGCAGCTGTGGAAGACTGTACCGGGTTGATAATCAGAACGTCATACTTATCGGAAATGAAGTTGTCGATCTGGTTGGTCTGAGTAGCCTGGTCGTTGGCACCATCGGCGATGGTGATGTTGTCCTTGGAGAATCCCTTCTCAACCAGGTAGTTCTGCAGTTCGTTTCTGAACAGAGTCATGAAGTTGTCAGAGAACTGGTAGATGCAGACACCGACCTTCTTTGTGGAGAGGTCTCCGTCTGCTGCGGCTGCCGGAGCAGCGGATTCAGCGGGAGCTGCTGCTTCAGCGGTAGCTGCGGGAGCTGCAGTTGCTGCGGGTGCAGGTGTGCCTGCGGATGTGTCGGATCCACAACCGACGAGCGATACAGCCATCAGTGTGGAAGCCATTGCTGCTAAGAACTTTTTCATGGAATTTCTTCCCTCCTATTATTTGCGGGCAGGTGTTCTGTCCTGCCGACAATCGCATTAAACCACTTTGGCAAATCGAAAAACATAGAAAATTCTTCTTAGATTCTTGAAAAATCTTTGAATCCTTTTTTCCTTTTATTCTGCGGGGTTTTTCTCTATTACACAGAAAAAAGGCCGGTTTCTTGGAATCGTTTCATTCCTTTTCACCGGTTTTCCGCAGGCAGAAACTCCGGGGTCTTTTTTAAAGGTGCACCAGTCACTGCGGATTCGCTTTGAATTCACAGGGTTCGCACCGCCGAACGAGAAAAAAAGAGCCCTCAGCAGGCAGCTCTCTCTTCTCTTGGCACTGATGCTTTTTCATGGAAATATCCGGACAGATACCTGAGTTCTGCGTACCCCGAAAGACAAATCATGCATGTATGACCGGTAAAATCCCGTATAATGAATTTACATGCATGCATCACCCAGGGTGGGCGGCATCTTGAAAAAGGACAATCATGTATGGGACCGGAATCCGCGTTTTCGCTTCAGGAAAAAACTGTCATTGAACATCTGAAACTGCCCCTGGCCGTATTTCTGTTTTCGGACAGCACAATCCGGGTTCCGGCGCTGTCCGATGGGTTCTGCATGCGGTTTGGAAACGGCGAGCGCGGTGAGTTGATTTCGCAGCTGAACCGTTCTCTCTTTCATAATGTTCATCCCGATGACAGAAGCCGTCTCTTGGCTGAAATACGGCGTTCGGTCTTGAAGGCTCAGGGCATCCATTCTTGAGGAAAACGGCGAACGGCTGATCATTCTCGGCGTAACCAGAGAGTGATCATCGGCCAATGGGCGGAAGGTTCCGCCTTTTTCTTTGCGGCATAAAAAACCTCCCCGGCCACTGCCGGAGAGGGAAACCACATCTCGGTTTTATTCGTTGATGATGGTCACTTTCAGACCTCTGTAATTTTCAGACCCATCATTGGGGTTTACGACGATGCTGCAGGTGTCGCGCTTCTCGTAGGTCATGTATTTGATCGGGAACAGATATCCTTCGACTTTACGTCCGGTTCTTTGATCCGTGTAGATCCCTTTATTCTTTTCCGGAGCGATGTCCAGCTGGGCGCCGCAGATATCCGCTGCGGTGGTGAGTGCTGTGAGGTTGAGATTCTGATCACAGAAGACATAACCGCTCACGGAGGCGAACCTGGAGTCCTTCGGCACAGTGATCGTCAGGGAACCGATCGGTTTGATCTCCTTCGGGGAACTGGGATCGCAGAAGAACAGATACTCAAACGGACTGCGGACTACAATCGTATCTTTGACCCAGTATCCCGTTCCGTCTTTAGCCAGCGCCTTGACGCCTACAAGGAGTGAACTCTCCTTCAGATAGGACGCCATATTCTTATAGTTGGTGTAGAGTCTGCCGGAAGCGTCAATCGCCAGGGCTTTTTTCTTCAGGGCCTCTGCTTTGACATCGACTTGCTTGCCATTGCGCAGACAGACGGCCGAATCGATCGTCCATTCGACAGCCTTCAGCGTCGGTTCTCCATACGCCTTTCCATAGTTCAGCATCTTTCCGACATCGAGGGCAGTGCCTGCAGTGATCACATAGTCATCTCCCCCCTCCATCATCAGCATCGAGATCGGAGTGATGACTTTCAGGGCGAAGGCGGCTTTTTTGCCGGAGCCATCCGCCGCCGATGCGGTAATCACCGCGGTGCCTTCCTTATGACCGACGACAAAGACCTTGCCGGTTTTCGCATTCACTTCGACTGTCGCTACCGATGCATCGCTGGAAGTCCATTCGGGCGCGATCTTATTTTCCTGAATCACTGCCTGGACTTCGATCGCGTTGTCACGGGCAGGATGGCCTTCATCGGGAATATCATCAGTGAAGATCACAGCGGATTTCACAGCACCGCTTCTGTCTTTCTCGGCTCTGGAATCATTGCTTTGAATGGTGATCTTCTTTGCCGGCTGAACGACGGTAACCTTGAATTTCTTTACTACGCCGCTGCCGTCGGCTGCCTTGGCCTTCACGCAGAACACAGTACCCACCGGCACCTTTGCGCCGACTGTGACCTTGCCGGTCGCGGAATCGATGGAAACACCGGAGACTTTCTGCGCAAGCGACCAGATCACACGCTTGTTTTTCGCATTTGAGGGAGTGATCTCCGCTTTGTAAAGCGCCGCGGATCTCTGGGCAACGCCGGCGCTGCCGATGATCTCAATCTGTGTGACCTGCGAACTTACATTGACAACACACCCTGCCATCTTATTGGAGCCGTCGAGAATCTTGACATAGATCATTGCGGTGCCCGGGGCGACTGCGGTAACGAGACCGTTTCCGTCGACCTCGGCGACATCGGGATTGTTTGAAAGCCACTGGTGCGCCACATCCTCCGGTTTGCGCGAGGCACCCCGGACATCAATCAGCTTAGTGATGGAGAGCTGTGCGGTTCCCTTTGCCTTGCGGGAAATCGTGAGATTCTGTTTCGCGGAATTCAGCGTGACGGTTTTGATCTTGACGGCTGCCGGTTTGACAGCGGGGGTTTTCAGTTTGATCGCTGCGGGCTGCGAAACGACACCGACGCTGTTGACGATGACCGCTATGACGGTAAGCTCGGTGTTTCTTTCATACGCATCGATTGCGATCGGTTCTTCGGGATTGTAGATCTCTCCGTTTACCACTTCGCCGTTTCTGATTTCAGGCAGTTCGCCGTCGGTCGTAAAGACGATGACATCGCGGTTTCCCGGGTGTTCATCGAAGAAGCAGAGCCTGCTTCCCTGGGGAACGGGGTTATTCAGATTTTTTACCTGTTTGTTGTTCTTGTCATATACGGCAATGGTCGGTGCGGCAACATCATTCTCGAACATCTTTTCAAAGGTGATAATGCCGGCGCCGAGGCCCTCCGGTCCTTCAATGGTGTTCTGTCTCAGCACCTCCGCGGACTCCTTCGGCGTGATCACACCGAACTTGCTCATATACAGGGCGAGGAAGCCGCTGGTTACCGCGGTCGCCTGCGAGGTTCCGCCGGCTGCGGTGTAGGCGGTGTTGGAAACGGTCTTTTCCCTGGTGACCGGAGCAGCGATGTTGGTGCCGGGAGCGGCGACCGTAATCTGCGGGCCGTAGTTGGAGAATCCTGCCCGGTTCCTGTTCATATTGACGGCTCCGACACAGATGACCCCGTCATAGCATCCGGGATATTCATAGAAGTTGGAATGTTCGTTTCCGGCGGCAGCCAGCACGGTGATGCCCGCATCCAGTGCCTTCTTTACGGCCTGCGCTTCTTCCTGAATATACATGTCCTTGCCGATGCTCATATTGATGATATGAACCCGTTTGGCATTGTCATAGGTTCCGTCCGGGTTTTTGCCCCGTTCCGTAGCACGGTTGATGCCGCGGACCAGATTAGCCACACTTGCCAGCGGTCCGTCGAACACATTGATGCCGATGATCTTCGCATGCGGGGCTACACCGGCGCCGCCTTTGCCGTTTCCTTCTTTGGCTGCGATGATACCGGCCATCATGGTTCCGTGTCCGTAAGACCCGTAATACTTCTCTTTGCAGACATCATCCAGAATGACATTGCCGGCGAGATCTTCATGGTTTTCGTTGACGCTCATGTCAATCACAGCGACATTGATGCCGTCGCCCATGGCGGCATTCCATGCCAGATACGTTTTCATGAAGGTGTGATGCCACTGATAGAGGCCGGTGACCTGACCGTCCTGTTCTGTGTAAAGAGAGGGATTTCTGAGGAAAGGATCGGCATTTTCCTTGAAAACATCATAGACCCAGTCGGACCAGTCATTCACATTGGGAAGAGTTCCCTCTTCCAATGCCCCCGAGCCCTCTTCTTCGTCTTCAGCTTCCGGCTCCGGTTCGAGCAGGTAGTTCGGCTCAGCGAAAGGAAGACCGGCATCTTCTGCCATGGCATGCATGACATCACTGACAGTGATCCCCTCATCCGTGATCGTGATCACGGCGATGCCGTCGGAATACGAGGTAACTTCGCCATGGTAGACCTGCGCGACCGCTTCCGCATAGTCCCGCTCTGCCCCAAGCATCAGTTCGCCCTTGATGTAATCTTTGCCTTCGATCAGACGGTCAAAATCCTCCAGGGCGCCGTGGCTCAGCCATTCTTCCCGGTTAGCCCGATCTTCTGCGGAGACCGTGAATCCTTCGGAAAGTGAAAACAGCGAAGTCTTTTCCCCGCTCTCGTTTTCCTCTTCCTGTCCTTCTTCGTCTGCCGCTTCAAGCGCCGAAGACTCCTCCGCTTCCCCTTCCGGCTTTTCTTCCCCGGCTGCGGGCTCTTCTTCCGATGCGGGTTCTGCTTCAGGCACGGGATCTGCTTCGCCCGGTTCAGCCGGATCGGCTTCCCCGATCTTTTCGGCAGGTTCTTCTTCCCCGGCTTCCTGCGGTGGTTCCTCGGTGAGCGGTTCCTGCACCTCTGTCTCGGGTTCCTGCGGTTCTTCTTCCGCGATCACTGCCGAGACACTGAGGGAAAGCGACAGGACTGCGCTCAGCAGTACCGAAATCCATTTTCTCGTCTTCATACCTCTCTCATCCTTTCTGATCTTCGTGATATGATGCACGGGCATAGCCCGCAGCTGATTCTTCTGAAGTTTTCCGGATTCAGAATCCGCCGAAAAACATGTCCTGATACTCCTCGTACCCATCATCGTTGTAAACACGGCACTCTTCCTGCCACTCTTCGAGATTGTCCTGAATATCCTCTTTCAGCGTCTCGAATTCTTCGGGGCTGACATTTCCGTGTTCCAGCATGCATTTGTAAAACTTCTTAAGGCTCGCAAACGTGGTTTTCACCGATGATGGGGTGGACCACATGCATTTGCGGATAAAGAAATCCGCGAATTCGCTCAGTCTTTCGACACCGGACGCCATAGGGCACGGATCATACCGCAGCAGAAAGTCATTCAGATACAGATCAGCGTTCTGAACATGCCTTCGGATCGTCTTTTCCGACAGGCCCTTTTTCTTCAGTTCCTCTTCAAATACCGCAAGATATTCCTGGTTTTCCTTTTCGATTTCTTCGCACGTACGTTCCATTTCTGTCATTTCCATAGCATTCCTCACCTACGTCAGAAAAATATACAGAACCGGGGCTGTATCGGCACAGCATCCTCAAAGATCCGTCAGACTCTTCTGTTTCTGCATATGATACATCTGAATTTAACTATAACGGATTACGGGGAAAAAATCTGTGTGAAAATACGAAACATCTGTTCTGTGAGTCCGCACTGACCGGTGAATCAGTCCCAGGATTCCGGAATGCCGGGGCTTTCCGGCATTCCTGTCCCCGGGAAGTGACAAACCCGAAAAAATGATGCGAGCATGGGCTTCTGTTACGGTTGCAGCCAGAGCCAGTCCATGAAAACGGGAACCTGCTTCGCCCAGTCAGCTTCGCAATGCCTTCCCTCCCGCTGAAAATACAGGTAAGTGCGGGCCCCCTTCTGCTGCAGTTCCAGTTCGAATCTGCGGGTGCTGCGGGCTTCCCGGGTATCGTATTCGGGATTTCCGCCATAGGCTGCTTTTCCGGATTCGATCTCTCCCCAGGACATGAAGACCCGGGTATCGGGATGCAGAGAAACCGCATTGAGATCCTGACGGAACTGCGACAGGTTCCAGTACATGCCGGTGGAAACACAGGCAGCCTTGGAAAACACATCGTTGTATCGAATCACTCCATAGGTGCTCATAATCCCGCCCATCGAAGAGCCGCCGATTGCGGTGGCTTCCCGGTGGCTCCAGGTGCGGAAGTTCTGATCGATCATCGGCTTGATCTCATTGACGATCCAGGCAAAGGTTTCCTTTCCCTTCCCGTCAATCGTCTTTCCGAAGAAATGACGGTTGTACGGACAATACTCCGAAAGGCGCTCATTGCCGGTATGGGAACATTCCATTCCGACGATGATGATCTTCTTTTCCCAGTGATCAAGAAAATCCTTCAGTCCCCAGGACACCCCATAAGTGGCGTCTTCATCGGAGAAGAGATTATGGCCGTCAAAGAAATACATGACGGGGTAACGCTCTTCGCTGTGCTCGTACCCGTCGGGGAGATAGATATGAAGCATGCGGTCGCTGCGGTTGGGCGGATAGTACATGGGCTGTTTTATGATCATGGTCTTCCCTTTCCCCGTCCCACCGAGAGATCCAGTGTTTTCAGAATTTCGTATACCCGCTCCAGCTCTGCTCTCACCGATGTCTCATCCATGGCGCGCTCCCGGATCACTTCATCGAGTGCCTTTGCGTAATTGCGTTTGTGCTTTTTGTTGAGTTCATTCCAGTTGATGCCCGCAAACAGGGAAGCGATCTCTTCATTCATTGGCAGGATTCCCTGTATCATCCATACCGCAAGCACCGGGTATCCCGGATATCCCGCCCAGTATGTCGCGCTGTCATTGCTTGTGTAGTGGGTGTCATCCCAGCCGACGGTATAGCGTTTCGCCCCGTCGGAAGAGCTGATATACGCCTGGTTCTGCGGTTCGTTCATCTCGATGCGCTGATCCGCGATGGCGCTGTATGCCTCGGGGATCTTTTCGATCGGCGGCAGTTTATTTATCATCTTTTTGTTCGCTCCGTTTCGTGTTCAGAATATCAGTCTAGCAAAACAACTGCAGTTTGAGTACCCGGAGGCAATGTGTCCGCAGCACTTTCTTTTTACGGAATCACTGCACGCAGATGAACATGGTCTTTGCATGCTGCACCCTGTATAAGTTGTACATTACGCATTTCACATTCGGCGTCCTCCCGGCACCGCGATAGCGGAAAACCCGGAACAGCCGCATCGACAATGTCGTTGTTTTCAGGTTTCTTCAGCGGCTTAACACTCCCGGATATCCTTCATGTTCCGCATTATCTTTTTCCGTTCAGCCATCTCTTCACAGAGATGTTTTGTGCTCATTTCCCTCCGCTTCAATGACTTTCATTTACTGACATCGGTCAGGTTCAGGCCTTCCCTGTGCGGCGTTTTTTTTCTCAATGCCGTATCATTACGGCGAAACTCCGGAATCATCACGATGTGTTCCATTTGGTGTGTGATATGTCCCGGAAGAAGCCCGAATACGGTCATAACCCATTGCGCGGTTCCGAAGATCCCGTCAATTCGGACACGGCGGACAAAAACAGAATCAGGGACCTGGTTCCTCGGGTATACTGACTTCAGAAGAGACTGCGGATTACTCCGAAGGCAGAACCTCTGCCTCAGAAGGAGAGTTTATGAAGAAAGAATTTCAGTTAACCGGCCGGGATATCAATATCGTCACCGAGGAGGTGAAGAATTTCTTCACCGCGAAGAAAATCCCGGAAGAGGAAGTCATCAAACTGAGTCTGTTAATCGAGGAGGTATTGCTGAGATATCGGGACAGATTCGGAAAGGAAAAGGAAGCGGTTCTGATCACCTCCGATTTTCCGAGTGCGAAAGTCAGAATCCGCATTCAGGGAGACGGATTCAATCCGCTTCGGGAAGACGATGCGGAAGAGAGTATTCTCGGGTCCGAGTTTCTGAAAAACCTGCTGGAAAGTGATGTCACGTCAGCCTCCTTCAGCCATTACAGCAATTATGATGAAGTCAGCGCGACGGCTTACCGGAAACCGAAGCTTTCAAAGATTCCCGGCGGTGCCGTCACCGTCGCGGCATTTCTTGCCTTTCTTGCGGCATTTGCCAGCCGCGCCCTTCCCGCCGGAATTTCCGCTTTTCTTCTCGATGACCTTGTCATACCGATGTTCAGCACCCTGATGGGGATGATCGTCATGGTATCCGGCCCCATGATCTGCATTTCCGTGATCTGCGGCATCTGCGCTCTCGGGGACATTGCGACATTGAGCACGATCGGACTTCGGGCCATCCGCCGCTTCTTCGGGATCACCCTGATCATGATCACCTTCACCGTATGCGTGAATCTTCTGATCTTTCCCGGCATTTCCTCTGCCTCGAACGGAGCGCTTGATCTCTCCATTCTGATTCAGCTTCTTCTCGATCTGATTCCACAGGATCTCTTCTCCCCGTTTGCGGAAGGCAAATCCATTCAGATCATCGTGATTGCCGTCGCGGTGGGCGTGGCAATCCTGATGCTCGATGAAAAGATTCCCCGTCTGCGCGATCTCGTAAATGAAGTGAATCAGCTGATTTTCAAGATTATGGAACTGGTGTCAAAGGTGATTCCCCTGACGGTATTTCTCAGCGTGTACAAGGCGGTCTCTGAAAACAGTACGGAAAACATTCTGAGCGTCTGGAAGCTCATCCTTGCCAACTATGCTTCGATGGTTCCCTTCACCGCTCTGATGGTTCTCTTTGTGTGTCTTCGCCGCAAGCTCAATGTCCGGCAGTTTCTGAAGGATATTTCGGAACCGGCAATGATTGCATTTACCACCTGCAGCAGCACCCTGGCCATGTCAAAGCAGTTTGACACCGCGAAAAACGTTCTGAAAAAAGATCCCAGATTCGTTGATTTC
>JAFWCM010000166.1 GCA_017536885.1 Solobacterium sp. | reverse complement strand
TGAAGTAACCGATCTTCAACAGTCCGGGAGTCCGGACTTTTTTCGAAAGCTGACGCACATCGAAGAGGAAAGGAGATCACTTTATGAAGATGCTTGTGACAGGCGCCAAAGGATTTGTCGGCCGTAAAATCATGGAATACTGCAAGGATGCGATCGCGTGTCCTTCTCTGCGGGATGCCTCGGAGGATGAAGTGAAGCGCATAGTCGAAGAAAGCGGCGCCGATGTCATTGTGCACACCGCGGCGGTTTCGGATATCAGCACCTGTGACCGCTGTCCGGATATGTCCTGGCATGCCAATGTCAGTCTGCCGGTCTGTCTTGCAAAGGCGAGCGGAAAGCGGAAACTCATCTGCTTCAGCTCCGATCAGGTATACAGCGGCTGCGGGAACCCCGGGCCGTATACGGAGACGATTGTCAATCCGGCAAACCTTTACGCAAGACAGAAACTCGAAATGGAACAGCGGGTGCTCGAGATCAACGGGGATGCGGTGCTTCTGAGGGCGGAGTGGATGTATGACCTCTATGAACACCGGGATAACTATTTCATGCGGATCCTGAAGGCGGAAAATGAGGTGTATTACAGCCGCCGGCATTTCCGGGGCCTGACCTATGTGAAGGAAGTCGCGGAGAATATCGAAAAGCTAGTCTCCGTTCCCGGCGGTGTCTACAATTTCGGCAGTGAAACCAGTCAGTCCATGTATGACATTACCTGCGCCTTTACGGAATACATCGGAAAAAAGATCCGCGTGATTGACGTCGAACCTCAGCACAATCTCTGGATGGATACTTCGAAAGCACGGAGTTTCGGCATTGAATTCAGCGATGTGCTGGAAGGTCTCAAAAAGTGTGCGGATGATTACCGGGATGATCTTGGCCGTCATATGAAATAAGCAGTGCATTATGCGTGCATGGCCATGTTGCATACCGTTCTGCCGTAGTATACTGATATGGCAGGGAACTTGCCTGGCCGGCAGAAAAGGGGTGTCTATGGAATCCGAAAAGAAGACGGTATCGATCCGTACGAAAATGTTTTTTTTCATCATCATTATCGTACTGCTCGCGGCGTTCGGAACTTCGGCAATTGCCTTTACGACCGGTGCCAACCAGATCGACCGCTACTATAAACAGAATACCGCCGACAATGCCAGGAATTTCGCATCCCTGGTAGATGCGGAATACATCGCAAAGCTGCGCGCTTCGGTGGAAACCCCGGAGTATCAGGAACTGCGGGAGAAAGCGGAGGAAGACGATGATGAAGCGGTGATCGAGGCCTATCTCAGAGAACATGATCTCTGGGAGAACTACAGCCGGATCCGCGATATGCTTACCGATTACCTTTCCAATATGAAGGGAATCAAATATCTCTATCTGGTCGCCCCGGGCGGACCCGATGCCTTATACGACATGTATCTGATCGATGATAAGGAAAATCCTCTCTATGAGACCGGATACTACGAAGAGCGGGAAAAGGAACTGCTCGGTATCGATATCACCCGTCTGCCCGAACCGACGATTTCCAACGGCGACTGGGGCTGGCTGTGCTCGGACTTCAAGCCGGTCTATGATCAGAACGGGCAGTGCGTATGCATTGTCGGCTGTGATATCGGAATGGATGATGTCATGGCTGAGCGGCAGCGGCTGATGATGATACTGGTCATCGGTACGCTGATCCTGGTGCTGTTGATTCTTATGGCGGCGATGTATTTCATCAACGGCATGGTGGTTGAGCCGCTCAACGCAATGACGCGGGAAATGAAGAAGTTCAGCCCGTCCGAAAATCTCTCCTATGAAGATTCCGGCGTCATCAACATCGGCATCAGAAACAAAGATGAGATCGGCGAAATTTACCGTGGCATCCGTGACATGCAGATAAAGATCATTGATTATCTGAAGAATATGTTCGCCCTGGAAAAGGAGAAGGAGAAAGCGGAGATCGACCTGAAGCACCGGGATGAGAAGATTGAAGAGCTCAGTATCGAAAGCTACCGCGACGCTCTGACCGGGGTCGGAAACAAGGCTGCTTACAATAAAAAGACAGAGGAGATCAACCTCGCCCTGAAAGAGGGATCGATGGACTTCGCTCTGGTGATGGTCGATATCAATAACCTGAAACAGATCAACGATGAATTCGGACACAAGTCCGGTGATCTCTATATCAAAGGCTGCTGTCAGATGATCTGCGAAGCCTTCAAGCATTCTCCTGTCTACCGGATCGGCGGCGATGAATTCGTGGTGATCCTTTCCGGAAAGGATTATGAGCGGCGGATGGAAATCGTCGAACAGCTGAAGAAAGACTTTGAAACCTCCTACAACCGGAATGACTCAGAGACATGGGAGAAGTATTCCGCGGCCGTCGGAATTGCCGAACACGCCTCGGATGACAGCACGGTGGAACTGGTCTTCCGGCGGGCGGATGCACGCATGTATAAGGACAAGGAGGAGTTCAAGAAGAAATACGGAGGCTCTGCCCGCTAAACTGTACCCAAGAAAATGGACACGAATTTTGGAGAGATCCACAAGTGTGGACATCCATTCTGGGTTAATCCGATCCATGGACACGATATTAAGGGTTAAATCAGTGATGTGGACATTTTCT
>JAFWCM010000165.1 GCA_017536885.1 Solobacterium sp. | reverse complement strand
GATTCTCACCGCTCTCGAAGATCCGTGCTGGATGCTGAATATCCGGGGCAATGATATCGAAAGCACCCCGGTTGCCTATGCCTTTGCGATGGTCACGATGACCAAGGTGTTCTACTATGTCAGCTTTGAAAAGGTGACCCCCGAGGTCAAGGCATACCTTTCCGAAAACAAGGTCAATGTACGGCCGTACTCGATGCTCGGCAATGATATGGCAGAGCTCAGAGACCGCACGATCTGGACCGATCTCTCCAAACTCAGCGCCGCCCTCTATTCCCGGCTCGATGCCTCGAATACCGTGATCTCAGAGCCTTCTCCGATCCTGCTGTTCCGGTCGGTCAAAAACGACACGGAAATCAAAAACACGATTAATGCCCATATCAAGGACGGTATAGCGATGGTGAAATTCCTGTACTGGCTCAAGCAGGCGATTGAAAAGGAATCCCTGACCGAACTCAGCGTGCAGGACTATCTCTATGAGATGAGAAAGCAGGGAAAGGATTATATCGAACCTTCCTTCCCCACGATCTGCGCCTATAAGGAAAACGGCGCGATGATGCATTACAGCGCCGGCCCCGAAAACTATTCCGCCGTGAAGCCGAAGAGCTTTCTGTTAGTGGATTCGGGCGGAACCTACAAAGACGGCACAACCGATATCACCCGCACGATCGCCATGGGAAAACTCACGGCGGAAGAAAAGCGGATGTACACCAAAGTGCTCAAGGGACATCTTGCCCTGTCAAGAGCGCGGTTCCTGTACGGAACGGCCGGCAACAATCTCGACATCCTGGCAAGAGCTCCGCTCTGGTCGGAGTACATCGATTATCAGTGCGGCACCGGACACGGGGTGGGACATGTGCTCTCCGTGCATGAAGGCCCGCAGTCGATTGCCTGGGGAAGCCGGGGGAATGCGGTGCTGGAAGCGGGGATGATCGTAACCGATGAACCCGGTATCTACCTGCCCGGAAAGATCGGCATCCGGATCGAAAACGAGCTTCTCGTGGTAAAAGCGGAAAAGAACTTCTACGGCCAGTGGATGAAATTTCAGGATCTGACCTATTGCCCGTATGAACCCGAGGCAATCGATCTTTCGCTTCTGGAAGAAGAGGAGATCGCCCAGCTCAATGCTTATCACAAAATGGTGTTTGAAACCCTCAGCCCGCACCTTGGTGCGAAAGAAAAAGCCTGGCTGAGACAGGTGACGAAGGCGGTGAAGAAATGAAACTGATCTCATGGAATGTCAATGGATTAAGAGCCTGTGAAGCAAAGGGATTTACCGAATTCTTCCGCTCCTGCGATGCGGATTTCTTCGCTGTGCAGGAGACCAAAATGCAGGAATCACAGCTGCCGGAGAGCCTGAAGTATGAAGGCTATTTCCGGTATATGAACAGCGCCGAGCGCAGAGGCTACAGCGGTACGCTGGTCTACGCAAAGAAGGAGCCGATCTCCGTTTCCTATGAGATCGAAGGCGATGTCAGTAAAGAGGGACGGGTCATCACCCTGGAATATCCCGAATTCTGGTTCGTCTGTGCCTATGTGCCAAACTCCAAGGAAGGCCTGGCGCGGCTCGGTTACCGGATGGAATGGGAAGATCTTCTGAAAGCCCATCTTCAGAAACTCGATCAGACCAAACCCGTGATCTACACCGGTGATCTCAACGTGGCCCATCAGGAGATCGATCTCAAAAACCCCGCAAGCAATCGTAAGAATGCCGGCTTCTCCGATGAGGAGAGAGAAAAGTTCACTCAGCTGCTTTCCGGCGGCTTCTGCGATACCTTCCGCACCCTGTATCCGGAAGAGGTGAAGTACAGCTGGTGGAGCTACCGCTTCCGGTCAAGAGAGAGAAACGCCGGCTGGCGCATCGATTATTTCGTGGTTTCGGAGCGGATTATGAACCTGGTGAAAGACAGTATGATCTTCAGTGAAGTGACGGGAAGCGATCATTGTCCCGTCGGTCTTGATATCGCCATGGAGGCATGATTCTGATAAAATAGAAGAGGTTTTATTTTTGGAGGAACATCATGAATATCAGAACACTGGTAACCGGATATCGCGATGAGCTTGTCAGCCGCCTGGGGAAACTGGTTTCGATTAAGAGCACGCAGGGAAAACCGTATCCGGATGCCCCGTTCGGAAAAGGTCCGAGAACAGTGCTGGATACCGCCCTCGCAATGATCAGAAGCGACGGCTTCAGAACCGTGGATCTCGACCATTACTGCGGATATGCGGAATACGGAAAAGGAGAGCAGGTGATCGGAATCATCGGTCACCTGGATGTGGTTCCGGCAGCGAAGGAAGAGGGATGGAAAACCGACCCGTATGTCATGACGGAAAAGGACGGCGTTCTCTACGGCCGCGGGGTCAGTGATGACAAGGGTGCGATTGTCGCAAGCATGATCGCCCTGAATGTGATCCGGGATCTGGGCGTGGATGTGAACAAGAGAATCCGCCTGATCATGGGATGTAATGAGGAGACCGGTTCCAGATGCCTGCAATACTATGTGGAAAAGGAAGGCCATGTGGACTTCGGTTTCACGCCGGACGGAGAGTTCCCGGGCGTGCATGGCGAAAAGGGAATGATCTCCGCCGTATACCGTTCCGATACCACCAATCTTCTGGATATCTACGGCGGCAGCGCATCCAACATCGTCTGTCCGCAGTGCACGGTCAAGACTACCAAGAACTGTTACTCGTCCAAGAAGCTGACCGACTGGTTCAACAACAACAGCATTGACTTTTCCGTGGAGGAAGAAGCCGACGGCGATATCATCACCGTGCACGGCAAGGCAGCGCATGCCTCAACGCCGGAGCTTGGCATCAATGCGATTTCCTGGCTTCTGGTCGGACTGAAGGAAGCGGGGATCCAGGATCCCTTCGTGGATTTCTACTGCAGCAGATTCGGCTTAACCACCGACGGCAACGGACTCAATATCAAGATGGATGATGAGTTCGGTGAACTCACCTGTTCCAACGGCATTATCGCCATGGAAGACGGTGTGGTCCGGGGCACGGTCGACATCCGCTTCCCGGTGACGAGAACCTCCCGTTCCGTGGTCAAGGCCATGGCCGGACGTCTCGATGGTGAGGGCGGGCATATCGAAATCACCCGCACGACTGAACCGCTGTTCTTCCCGATCGATTCCCAGCTGGTTTCAAGCCTCTGGAGTGCATATCAGGAAGTGACCGGGGATGAGATTCACCGGCCGATGACGATCGGCGGGGGAACCTATGCCAAGGAGATTCACAATACGATCGCCTTCGGATGCGCCTTCCCCGATAAGGACTATCACATTCACGATGCCAATGAGTGCGTGGGTATCGACGAACTGCTTCTGCAGGCGGAGATCTATGTCCACGCAATTCTGAAGCTGCTTGAGATTTAACAGATACGGCAGAATCTGCCGTATTTGTTATAATGGATGACGGTATGAAGAAAGCGGCTCTGATCTATGATTTTGACAAAACGCTGTGCGGCAGGGATATGCAGGAATACAGCCTGATCCCGCAGCTCGGCTATAAGAAACCGTCCGATTTCTGGAAAGAGGTCGGAGAGCTTTCGGATGCCAACCGGATGGATGGGATCAGCGCCTATCTGTACATGCTCAAAAACAAATATGAAGAGGCGGGAAAGCCTCTTACCCGCCGGGATTTTGACGGGCTCGGCAGTTCGATCGAACTGTATCCCGGGGTGGATACCTGGTTTGATAGAATCAACGAATACGGGAAGAAGCTCGGTCTTGATGTCGAGCACTACATCATTTCCTCCGGCATGGAAGAGATCATCAAAGGCACCAGCATCGCAGCGTATTTCACGCGGATCTATGCCTGCCGATATTACTATGATGAAAACGGCATCGCCCAGTGGCCGGCCGTGATCGTCAACTACACCACCAAGACCCAGTATATCTTCCGGATCAACAAACAGGTGCTTGATGAAAGCAACGACAGGGATCTCAACACCTGGGTTCCGATGGAACAGCGGCCGGTTCCCTTCAGCCGGATGATCTATATCGCCGACGGCCTTACCGATGTGCCGTGCATGAAGCTTGTGAAAACCAACGGCGGCCATTCGATTGCGGTATATAACCCGCAGAGCGCCAAGGCCGGGTTTGCGGCCCAGAAGCTTCTGAATGAAAAACGGGCAGGCTATATGGCTGAGGCGGACTACAGAGAAGGATCCTCCATGGAACACATGGTTCATCTGATTCTGAACCGGATGAGTGCGGATGCGGCTCTAGAAGACCTTGAAGGGACAGTTCAATGACACAGAAAAAGAGAAACAGCAAATCGAAAAAAATGACCAGAATGCTTTCGATGATCATCGTGGTTCTTCTCGTCGGGATTATCGGATTACTCGCATATCAGCTGATCACGGAAGGAAGTTCTTCCGGGGCTAAGGTGAAAATCGTTCTCGATGCGGCCCACGGCGGCGACGGAAGCGGTGTTCAGGGCCTGTTTTCGGAAGATGAATACAACGATCGGGTTGTGAGCGAACTTGAAAGCATGTTAAACGGGAATGCGAAATTCGAGGCGGTCCGCACCCATGCCGGTGCTCAGCCGATGAACGCCGCGACAAGGCTTGAAGTCATCGAGGGGGCTAAGGCAGACCTCGTTCTCTCGGTTGCCTGTCACAACAACGACAGTCCCAATGTTCAGGGCACCGTGATCTTCGTCCAGCCGCCGTCCATGAAAAACAACAAGGACTCCCTGGCGTTTGCAGAGATTCTAGAAAAGACATTCACCGATAAGGGAAACACGGCAAAATTGGTGTACTACTACTTCCATCCGGAGCGGGAAGGCCTCTATCAGGAACATGTCGTTCCCGTCGATGACACCACCGATTACGGCGAGGAAACCTTCGCGCTTCTTTCCGCCAAGGCACCGGCGGTGATCGTCTCCCAGGTGAATGTGGAATCCGAGGAAGACAATGAGAAGTGGAACAGCGATGAGGGCGTAAAATCCGCCGCAAAACTGTATTATCAGGCAATCACCAAAATGTTCGGAAAATAATAATATGGCAGACAAGACTGACAACGCAATCCGGTTTCTCAACGCATACGCTTCGATCGAGCGTTCTTTAAACCGTCAGCAGTGCCGTGCCGATTATATGCCGTTTAAGAAGCTGGTCCGGGTGGCTGCGAAAAACAACCGCATCGTCGCGCGGAATGAAGAGATGCTTATTGAATATGCGGATCTGAGAAACGCGATCGTTCATCAGCGCGGACGGCATGAAGAAGTGATTGCGGAACCTCTGGATTCAGTTACGGAAAACATCGAACGCATCGCCGATCTTCTCGATTCGGATGAGACCGCACTGTCTTATTCGAGCCGGCCGGTGATGACCGCGGATGAAACTACCACCGTGGAAAAAGCATATGAAATCCTTCATACCATTGACGGCGTCAAGCTTCCCGTCTATATCGAAGGGAGGTATGAAGGCATTGTCACCATGGAACAGATCGCCGGCTGGGCGATCAAGAAGAAGGATTGTCAGGAGCTGGTCAGATACCTGATCGAGAAGGAAGAAGACCATACGATCTTCCTCGATAAGAAGGAATCCATCATGGATGCGATCCTGCTGTTTGATGAAGCGATGCAGCACTCGAGTTCCGCGCCGGTGATTATCATCACCGAAAACGGAAGTCCGGAAGAGACTCCGATGGGAATTCTCTCCTCTCATGATTTGTCGAGAATTCTCGCGGCTCTGCTCTGAAAAAAGCTGAAAAACTGCTTTAAAAACCTCGAAAAATCGCTGAAAACAGCGGTTTTTGTTGATTTTGAATAATGAGGATATAAAATGAAATTGTCATTTTTGACGAGAAGGAGACTAATATTTAATTATGGCAAAGGTAGCAAAGATTCTGACCAAAAAGATTCTTGCGGAAGAAATCGCCGCAAAGCAGGGTCTGACAAAGAAGGCTGCTGCGGAAGCAGTGAACTATGTATTTGACGAAGCTGCGAAGACGCTGAAGAAGGGCGGAGTTGTTGATATCAACGGTTTCGGAAAGTTCTCCATCAGAAAGAGAGCTGCCCGTACCGGCATCAACCCGCAGACAAAGGAAACCATCAAGATCAAAGCGACCAAGGTTCCCGCGTTCAAGGCTTCCAAGACTCTTAAGGATCTCGTGAAGTAATTGCCAATATCAGAAGCTGTGCGATAAAGCATGGCTTCTTTTTTAATCGATGATATACTTTGCATATGAGCGAGAGAAAAATATTGGCCGGTACGTATACCGATACCGGCAGCAGGGGAATCTATTCCTTTGCCATGAAGAATGGTGTCCTTTCCGTGCCGCAGGTGTTTGCGGAAGTAGGAAGTCCGAAGTACATCGATGTTTCATCCGGACTGACCGCATCCATAGAAAAGTCTCGTGGGGCAGGCGGGGCCGCGATTTATGATGAGACAGGACATCTGCTTGCGGAAAGAGCCTGGGAAGCAACCACTTCCTGCTGGATCGGATGGCATGATCAGAACGTGTATACCGCGAATTATCATACCGGTTTCGTGAGCAGGCTGAAGTACGCCGACGGCGAACTCAAGGTGGAAAAGACGGTGGATATCCATGATAATGCCGGATGTCACCAGGTGCTGTTTCATAAGGATCAGATTCTGGTGCCGTGCCTGTTTATGGACCGCATCATGATCTTTGACACGGATCTGAACTTCCTTGGATTTATCAGTTTTCCCAGCGGTACCGGGCCAAGACACGGAGTATTCTCGGAAGACGGAACGGTGCTGTATCTTGTCAGCGAACTTAGCAACGAGCTCTTTGTGCTGGATACGGAAGACTGGGGTGTCAGAAGCGTTCTTCCCGTACTTGCGGACGGAAGGACGAATATCCGCGGCACAGCTGCGGTGCGGCTTTGCGAAGAAAAAAAGAAACTGTATGTGAGCACCCGCGGTGCGGATGTGATCTCTGTGATCGATCTTGAAAAGATGAAGAATGTACAGGAAGTCTACAGCGGCGGAAAATCTCCGAGAGATTTTATCCTCTGTGACGGATATCTGATCACAGGCAATCGCTACAGCGATTCCGTAGTCTCTTTTGAGCTGAAGGAAGACGGCCTCGTGGGATCCGAGATTTCCCGTATCACCATTCCTCAGCCAGTCAGTCTAAAAGTTCTGAAATAATCTGAATCATAGAACCTGAGGTTCTGCCCGCAAAGGCAGAGCTTCTTTTTTGAAGAAATGAGCACCTTGAAGAAGATGCGGAAAACCGGAAATATTCCTGTATCATCTTCTTTCAAGTTGTGTTAGAATAACAATGCTGTAAAAAATACGGGGCTTTAGCTCAGCTGGGAGAGCGCCTGGTTCGCAATCAGGAGGTCGCCGGTTCGATCCCGGTAAGCTCCACTT
>JAFWCM010000164.1 GCA_017536885.1 Solobacterium sp. | reverse complement strand
ATGGTCGAATCACGTCGTATTTGTGACACAGGTCAGCGAAGACGGATCGCAGGTATACATGAAGGAAGGCGGATACTGCGGCGGGTATAACGAAGGATGGATCGATGCCATGTCCAGCCGCAACGGCCAGACGTTCATCGGATATATTTACATCACCTCTTCTTCCGGAATTCCGTTCCCGACCACAACCTATGTGGATACCCTGACCGGAGAAAGGGTTGCGATGCCTACGGAAACGACCGTAACGAAGATCGAATTCCCCGAAGTGGAAGAGGATGTCATCCGGATTGACGATGCCGCCAGGGAAGAACCGGTCAAACAGGAAGACCAGGTTGCCAAGGAAGAGCGTCAGAAGGAAGACAAAGAGCAGCGGGCACTTGCCATCGCCGCAAAGAACAAGCAGGGATGTGACTGATCACATCCTTTTGTTTCGGATTGAATCATTCCCTGTCATATAAATCATCACATTGCGAAAATCTGCGGCCGCGTATTAAGGTACAATAAGACCGTAGTTTTTTTTTCCAAAGGGGAGCTCATATGAACAGAGTCTGGAAGCTTTTTCTTTCGGCGATGATGTTTTTTCATCTTTCTGCTGCCGCAGTTTCTGCCAGAGAGCCGGAGCCCGGGGACACAGAACCGCAGGAAACCGTTCTGCCCGAGCGGGAAGAGATCAATGAAGAAGCGAAGGAACCGGAAGAAGAGACCTCTTCAGAGACAGAACCGTATGAACCCGAACCGGCAGGCGAAGAGACCGGAATCATCGGCGAACAGCCGCCCTCGGAAGAATCCCGGGGTCTCAGTGAAGAACCGGAAGAGGAAACCGGCGGTTCCGAAGAAGACAGCAGCGAACTCGAAGATTCCCCCGGTCTTTATAAACGGACGATCATGCTTTATCTTGATGGATGCGATCTTGAGACAAACACCGGCAACGCAACCAGAAATCTGCTTCAGATGCTCAATGCCTCTTTCTCCGGAGATCAGGAAATCTGTCTGCTGGTTCTGACCGGCGGCGCCGCTGCCGGCACCGAAGGCGGAAGTGCCGGTCCGGTCTGGAAGATGGAAAGCAGATATCTCGCGGATCCCGGAAGCGAACTTCAGCCGGAACACATCAGCGATGAATATAACCAGGTCTGGGAACTGCGGGGAAAGGACGCCGCGGAATATGCGTCAAAGATGATTCTGCTGGACGCGGACGGTGTTTCGGGGGATGGCGAAGATGCGAAGAAATCCGATGCGGAACTGATGTCGGATCCGGAAACCCTGAAGAAATTCATCAACTATTGTGTGCGGAAATGCCCGGCCGAAAAATATGATCTGATTCTATGGGATCACGGCGGCGGCTTTAACAACGGGTTTGCCCTTGACCAGCATGATAAAGGAAACAGAGGAATGATGAGGACGTCCGGATTTTTCGGTGCCCTCGCAGACAATGAGGTCACGAAGAACGGCGGAAAATTCGAACTGATCAACTTTGATGCATGCCTGATGAGCACGATTGAAATCGAAGTTATGCTTTCGGATTATGCGAATTATTACCTCGCTTCGGCGGAGCTCGTTCCCGGCGACGGGGAATACTATACCGGCTGGCTGGATGAACTCGGAAACAATCCCGGTCTTTCAACGGCGGAACTCGGAAAAAAAGCGGTCGATGACTATGTCTGGTATTACACCGAAAAGGCGCCGAGATCCGGGACGATGGCCCTGTTTGACCTGCAGAAGCTTGCGGATTCGGGAATCGCGGAGGCGCTGGATGAACTGGCGGATGTGCTGGAAAGTCAGGTGCGCAATCCCGAAGAAGCGCTGTATTACGATGAGCTGATCTCTTCCCGGACATCCATTGAATACAGCGATACCGGATACTTTGATCTTGGCGGTCTTGCCAGGGTGTTTGATGTGCCGCTGACGGAATATGCAAGCATGGAAGACGTCCGGACCAATACCAACAGGTATGCCGAACCGGCCGGGAAAATCCGCAGTATCCTCAATGATCAGAGCATTGTCTACGCAAGATTTGCCGGGCAGGATAATCAGAAGGATATTGTGCACCGGGATGATGACGGAACGCTGAGTTACGGAACCATGTACTCCTCCGGCACCCATCTGATATTTCCGAAAGCGCCGGAGTACGGCAATGTGATTTCCTGCATTGAAGAGATGAACAGGATTCTTGCGGGAATGAACCCGGACGATCCCCGCTGTGCGATGTTCCGGAAATATCTCGCCGCGGCTGCGGATTATTCTCTGGTCATACAGACCGGAAACACGGTATCCCGGTATCTCGAAGACGGACCCAGGGATATTTCCTATGACATCGTAAAGAAGATCTGGCAGACACCGGTTTACGAAAGCGTACCGGACAGAACGATCTGGAATGTGAAAATCGCACCTCTGTATGCGGCGATTCCCGGCGGGGAAGCAGTCTGTACTGCCTGGCTGGAAAAGGTGATTCAGCAGATGGCAAAGGAAGCCGTTTATCCGCAGAAGATCACCACGACGGCGATCCGGGGAAAAGAACGGGATGAGTGGGAAGTGACATTGAAAAATACAAAGCGGCGGGTCATACGGGATATTACCTACAGCCCGATTGCACATCTTCCGGCAGTCACCGCATATGTCGAATCTCTGCCTGAGGATTACAGGAAAGCGTTGGAGAATCTGGATGACGGCGAGGTGTTTAAACTCACAAATGTCATTGCCTTTGAAGATATCAGCGATTTCGGCGATCCCGATACGGATGAGTATTATGAAAACTATCTGAAATGGATGAATTCGGATTCCAGCGATTGGATGATTCATCCGGAAACAGACAAACTGTACTGCATCCGGGACGAGAAGAATACGCTCCATGTCTGCGAGGCAACCAGCCTGGGAGAAGAAATCGAGGTTCAGGTACTTGCGACGGTTGACGGGAAGGCATCCAATGCGGTGCTTCGGTTTGATTCGGAGGATCGCCTGAGTGCGATCGGATTCACGGCCGGCGAAAGCACGAGGTTCATCTCTCCCGATACCCTGACTTCGGAAATCTCCGCCATGCCCGTCGCTGGTTATGCGAACGATGTGGATGCGTTTCTGATTCCGATCAGCCTCTCTCCCATTACGATCTCCGCCGGCAATTACACCAGTATCTTTCTGAATTACGAAGACATCAAAGAAATCCCGGATATTGTGAATCCGACGGGAACCGGGGAACTTTCGGTCAGTGTCACTCTGACGGATATCTACGGCTATGGACACAACATCACGGACCTGTTTAAAAAACCGGATAAGGAAAAGGTCCATATCGAATATGCGGAGCTTAACCGCAGTGTGTATAACGGGAAGGAACAGAGGCCGGTTCTCACGATTTCGGGCATGACACTTAAAGAAGGCAGAGATTATTCCTGGGTGAAGCTCGATGAAGAACAGTCTTTCCTCAAGCCGGGAAACTACGCTGTCTATCTTTCCGGAGAAGGAGACTTCGGCGGAAATATTCAGGCAGCCTTTGCGATCGATCCTCGGGCGATTGCGGAAACCGTCATCGGTGCCGTAAAGCCTCAGCGGTACACCGGCAGCCCTCTTACCCCGAAACCGGTCATCCGCATCGGCGATGTTGTCCTCACAGAAAACGAAGATTATATACTGTCCTATGAAGACAATATCGGCCCGGGGACGGGAGTGATTCATATCACCGGCATCAGCGGCTGTACCGGAACTGCGGACCTGAACTTTGAAATCATTGAGGAGATACCCGTATACCGTGCGGTGAAAGGAAACGGGCAGATCTGGACAAGGGGTTCATCGAAACCGGCAGAGTTTGTTTTCCGGCGCAGTTTCTCGGATTCGGAAACCTTCGGTCATTTCACCGGCATCCGGATTGACGGCATGGAAGCGGATGACTCCGC
This sequence comes from Solobacterium sp., assembly GCA_017536885.1. Classification (GTDB taxonomy): domain Bacteria; phylum Bacillota_I; class Bacilli_A; order Erysipelotrichales; family Erysipelotrichaceae; genus Bulleidia. The sequence continues at coordinate 10,691 of JAFWCM010000164.1, read as the reverse complement.
CTATACGGCGGAATCCGGCAGCCTGATCCTGAACCTCAGACCGTCGTATCTCAATACGCTTTCCCGCGGCAGTCATACCGTTACGGCGATGTTTGACGACGGAGAGGATGCGGCGGCAGAGTTTGCGGTATATGTCCCGGGAGGGGGAAAGGATGAGGAAAGCTCTCAGGATCAGTCCGGCCCTTCCGCCTATCTACCGCTGCCGCAGGCAAAGAATCAGGTGGTCAATACCGCCGATCACACCAACATTCCGTACTGGACGGCAATGCTGGGCATCTCTCTTCTGTTCACGGCCTTCTCCTGGACGATGCTGAGGAAGGCGTGAAGATAATCCATCGGTTTTTCCCGGGAATGCACGCAGGGTTTTCCCTTCTGCTTTCAAAGAGAAACAGAAGAGGGAGGCGGGAAAGTGAAGACAGTGTGGGATTCCGTCTGTGAAGAAGAATGAAAAATAGATTATGATTTGAATAGAGCGAAAGGAAGAAAAAACATGGCACTAAATCAAAAATACATATTTCTGGATATTGACGGCACTCTGTACAGCCCGCAGATCGGGAAGATTCCCGAGAGTGCGCTTGCGGCGGTAAAAGAAGCACGCGAAAACGGATCGAAGGTGTTTCTCTGCACCGGCCGGGCGCTTGCCGGCTGTAACAAATATCTCACGATGGATATCGACGGATTCGTATTTGCGGCAGGAGCCATGGTCTATGCGGATCACAAGCGAATTTATGACCATCCGCTCGACAAGGAGTCCGAGAGCCTTCTGAAGCACATCATCCGGGAATCCGGCATGGGTTATGTCGCGGAAGGACAGGCCGGCGGATACTGCGATCCCATCGGCTATGAAGTACTGAGCAAATACTTCGGAGGCCTTGATGCGACAGAGGAAGAACAGCGCCGCAAGGTAACCGAGAACGGATTCTATCCGGAATTCTACGAACATCCCGAGGAGAGAATCTACAAGGTGTGTTCCTATGTGCTTCACGGAAGGGATTTTGATACGCTCCGGCGGCGTCTTCCGGAAGAATTCAATTTCACGGTGACCGTCCGTGATCCCGATTTCGATGACTGTGCCGAAATCACCTCAGCCGGCAACACCAAGGCGACCGGCATTCAGAAGATTCTGGAATACTACGGTGCCTCGGTGGAGGATTCCGTGGGAATCGGCGACAGTGAGAATGATATCCCGATGATCGAATTCTGCGGACTGGGCATCGCGATGGGAAATGCGATGGAAGAAGTGAAGAAAAAGGCCGACTGGGTGACGACTCCGATCCTGGAAGACGGCATCCGCAATGCCTTCCTCCATATCGGCGTCATCGAAGAATGATGAGTATTTAACCTGCGTTCATTGGAGGCAAACGACATGATCTTTACCGTTACCCTGAATCCGAGTCTTGACTATATCGTGAGCGTCGATCATTTTCAGGCCGGCGGAATCAACCGGACAAGAGATGAGATCATCCTGCCGGGAGGCAAGGGAATCAATGTCGCCATCGTTCTGAAGCGCCTCGGCTTCGGGGCAAGAGCCCTGGGATTTACGGCCGGGTTTACCGGCAGGGAAATTCAGAAGCTGCTCGAAGAGACGGGGGTGGAAACGGATTTCATCCATGTGTCCGGAAACAGCCGCATCAACGTCAAGATGCGCAGTGATCAGGAAACGGAAATCAACGGCCGGGGACCGCAGATCACGGAAGCGGATCTGGATCAGCTGTTCGCTCAGCTGGATCAGCTGAAACAGGAGGATGTGCTGGTTCTTTCCGGCAGTACGCCGAGCGGTGTACAAAGGACAATATACATGGACATCATGAAGCGGCTGGAAAACCGCGGGGTCATGATCACCGTGGATGCGGAAGGAGAGTTGCTCGGCAAAGTGCTTTCCTGTCATCCGTTTCTGGTCAAGCCGAACCACCACGAGCTTTCCGAGCTGTTTCAGACGACGATTGAAACCAGGGAAGAAGCACTGATCTGTGCGAAGAAACTTCAGGAAGCCGGAGCGCGCAATGTGCTTGTATCGATGGCGGAGAAGGGGGCAGTGCTTCAAAGCGAGACCGGAGAGACGTATCTTGCGGAAGCGCCCCGGGGCAGAGTGAAGAATTCCGTCGGGGCCGGGGACTCCATGGTCGCCGGGTTTCTGGCCGGGTATCTTCGCAATCACAGCTATGAAGAAGCCTTCCGCCTTGCGGTATGCACGGGAAGCGCCGCCGCCTTCAGCGACGGGCTCGCGGAAGAAAAAGACGTTCTCACACTTCTCGAACAAAGCAGAGACTGCTTTTACGGAACTGTTTGACAATTGACCGCCGGAAGACTCCGGCGGTTTTTGAAACCGGGAAAGGAACCTGTGCGGACCTGTATGCATGGCCTGCGCCCGGCGGTGTGAAGATCAGCCGCCGGAACCCCATGGAATGCGGTATATTTGTTTTGGCAGTCAGAAGATGCCGGAAGGCATCGGTTTGTTTCATCATTTTATGCAGGAAGGAAGACGGATTATGTTTGACTATGAACAACAGCATTTGAATTTTGTTCGCTCCACCGCCGGAGAATGTACGGTACTGCTGAAATCGAACGGGCAGTTCCCGCTTTCAAAACCCGGCAGAGTTGCTTTATTCGGCAACGGAGTCCGCCATACGATCAAAGGCGGAACCGGATCGGGAGAGGTGAATTCCCGCTTCAGCGTCAGTGTTGAACAGGGACTGAAAAACGCCGGCTTTGAAATCACCACAGGGCCGTGGCTGGATGCCTATGATGAAGTGCGCAGGGAAGCGAAAAAGGCATTTGTCAAAGACCTGCGGGCGGAAGCAAAGGCAATTCATGAAAATCCGATCTTCTTTGCTCTCGGGCGTATTCTGCCGGAGATGGAATATGAACTACACATGATCTATGAAGGGGATGCGGCCGTCTATGTGCTTTCCCGGGATTCCGGTGAAGGCATGGACCGCAGGCCGGTCAAAGGAGATGTGAAGCTCACGGATACGGAAGTGCGGGATATTCATCGCCTGGACAGGTCCTTTGACAGATTTATCCTGGTGCTCAATACCGGCGGTGTCGTCGATCTCAGCCCGGTCAAAGATGTAAGCAACATCCTTGTTCTCTCACAGCTCGGCGCAGTGAACGGAGATGTTCTGGCAGATCTTCTGCTGGGCCGGCAGTATCCTTCCGGAAAGCTCACAACGACCTGGGCTGCCTGGGAAGACTATTCGGCGATCGGGAGCTTCGGAGAGGCGGATGAGGCCTGCTATGAGGAAGGCATCTATGTCGGATACCGGTACTTTGACGCAGCGGGGAAACAGCCGCTGTTTCCGTTCGGCTATGGCCTGTCTTATACCTCGTTTGAAGTGACCGCGGAAAATGTCACGGTAAACCGGAATCTTGTCACGGTGGAGGCGAAGGTCAGAAATACCGGAACCTTCGCCGGCCGGGAAGTGGTTCAGGTATATGTCTCTTCGCCGGCAATGGAAAGGGACAAAGCGGTTCAGGATCTTGCGGCTTATGGGAAGACAAGGGAACTCAAACCGGGTGAAAGCGAAACCCTCGCCATTTCGTTTGCGATGGATGAGCTTGCCTTCTACCAGAAAAACAAAGCCGCATACATGCTCGAACAGGGAGACTACCTGGTACGGGTCGGAACCAGCAGCCGCGATACTAAGATTGCGGCAGTGATCACCCTGAGAGAAACCGTCACCGTAAAGCAGGTGAAGAACGTTCTCGGCAGCTGCGGGTTTGAAGATTACCGCTTCGAAACAAAACACGGGGAAGAGATTCCCGACTCCGCCATATGTCTTGTGATGGATGCCGGGGATATTCCCGTGCATGCCGTTTCCTATGACGACCCCTCCGTCAGTGATGATCTGATTCATTCCCTCAGCGATGAAGAGCTCGCCTTCCTGAATGTAGGCGCTCATAATCCCAATGCCAGAGGCTTGCTCTCCGTGATCGGAAATGCGGCGGTCCACGTTGCCGGGGCGGCCGGAGAAACCACCTCGCTTCTTCTTGACAAAGGAATTCCGTATCTCACGATGAGCGACGGCCCGGCCGGGCTGCGGCTTGCGAAGGAATACTTTACGGATGAAAAGGGAGCGCATGGAATCAATCAGTCCATGATGCCGGCAAGCATGCTTGAAAACATGTCGGGGCCGATGAAGTTTGTGATCGGCCTGCTTGGAATCAATGGCGCAAAGGCACCGCGCAATGCAAAAATCAGATATCAGTATGCGACGATGATTCCGATCGCAACGGCAGTGGCACAGTCCTGGAATGACGCGCTATCGGAACAGTACGGAGACATCGTGGCGGATGAGATGGAACGCTTCGGCGTGAACCTCTGGCTTGCGCCGGCACTGAATATCCATCGTTCCATCCTGTGCGGAAGAAACTTCGAATATTATTCGGAAGATCCGCTGATCTCCGGTAAGATGGCGGCCGCCGTCAGCCGCGGGGTTCAGAAACATCCGGGCTGTTCGGTGACGATCAAGCACTATGCGGCCAACAATCAGGAAACCAACCGCTATGCCAACAATTCACGGGTCAGTGAGCGGGCGATGCGGGAGATCTACCTGAAGGGCTTCGGCATCTGCGTCAGAGAAGGCTCTCCCCATACCGTCATGACTTCCTACAACCTGCTCAACGGCACCCATACCTCTGAGCACAAAGGATTGATCGAAGACATTCTGCGCCGTGAATTTGCGTTTGACGGTGTGGTCATGACCGACTGGATCATCGCCGGAAGCGTGAAGAAAGGATCGAAATACCGGGCGGCGGATGCCGGGGAAATCGCCATGGCCGGCGGGGATCTCGTCATGCCGGGATCCCGCACGGATTATGAGAGCGTTCTGGCAAAAATCAGAGAATCCGCCGAAAACAGAATTCAGGCGGAACACAACGCATCCCGCCTGCTGAAACTGATCCGAACCCTGAAACCATAAAAAACTGCCCGGCAATTGCCGGGCAGCTGCGTTTTATCCTCAAATGAGGGCTTAGTTATTAACGCGGTCAGCCGGATCCAGTTTCGATTCCCGGCCGGCATAATAGTTTTCGACTTCCCGGAAATCCTCTTCAACGGAATCCCACGACAGCCATGTCCGGTCGGCTTTATCACGGCGCCGGAACTCCATGTCATCCGCTCCGTCGACCTTCAGAATCTCTTTTCCGTTGGAGGTCTCCAGATGCATGGTGTTGTCGAGATCCTTGTCTTCGATGTTGTAAAGACGGATGGTGTTGGTTTTCGGGTCATATTCAACCCGCTTCTTGTCATAGATACATTCGCCCCACATCTCATCGGAGACAAAGACGAACGCATGGTCTTTATCAGTGGCGCGGATGTAAATACTGTTATCCTCATCATCCCAGTCATTGTTGGGATCATTCTCGGACTCATATTTCCAGTAACCTTCAAACTGTGCCCACGCCGGGGTTCCGCCGGAAGCTGCCGGAACTTCGCCCGGAACAGCCGAGGCATCCCGGACAAGGGCCAGCGTACCGAGCCATTCATCCTCGGAGTTGAACATGCCCAGGGCATACTGCTTTCCGTTTTTCTCATACCAGTTGATGATGAAGAGATCGCGGATTCTCTCACCGCTGACAAAGAGGTGACGGCTGTATTTATCTTCCACGGGATCATAGGCATACATGCCGGAATCCGGCATCAGACTTCCGCGGTACACCGTGTCGGCGTCGACGGTTTCATCATAGGTTCTCGTTTCTCCGGTCTGCTTGTTGATCTCGGTGCTGCGGTACCAGTCCGCAATAACCGTTACGTCCTCTTTGTTTTCAAAGTGCAGGTTCAGATTCAGAAGGCCGCTGAAATAATAGTAATCATTGTCATTTCCGATCATCATGGCCTTCCATTCACCGCCGATCTCCTCGGGTTTGGTGAGCTTTTTCGCACCGTCCGGAACATCAGTGATTTTTGATACCCGGCTTACCCAGTCAAAATCGGAAGAATCGGGACGATCCGTTGTGTCATTTTTACGGGATGCGGAAACACTGGCGGTCACTTTGGCGTCAGACTGTTTTGTGTTTTCCGTCTCCAGCAGCGTTTCCGATGAAAATGCCTTTTTCATCGGAATCACGGCGAACTTCTGTCCGGCCCGCTCTTCGGGAATGCCGCGCGCTTTCAGCGCCGCTATTCCGGCCGCTGCCGCCTCCCGATTGGATGAAGATGCCGCACAGCCGGCAAGCATCGTGAAGGCAAGCGATGCCGCAATCCACATTCTGTTTCTGTTTCTCATTTCTGCACCTCCTTCGCAGTATCTTCTGCAGAATCCATTGTAATCAATTCGCAGATCAATACCCTGTTTTACACCTGTCTTTCCTGACAACTTCCTGCCCTTTGCCGATCCGGTTTCGGGGACAAAGCCATGAGAAAACAGGAAAACCCGATCTGTTTTATTTACGAAAAACAGCGGAAGATTCCCATACAGGGCATGAAACAGTTTTCGGAAAGTGTCACCGGCGAAGCCGGAGTTTAGGCGTGAAAGGAGAGAATCCCGCAGAATCGGGAGAAATTTCATAATATAATTGAACCATCAGTTTCAGGAGGTACACTCTCTATGTCGGAAAACGAAAAGAAACCGGGCGGCAGACCGACCGGAAGACCGCATGCAAAAGCGGAAAAAAAGGACACCGTCTATAAGCGGGGAGAAGGACTCAACACCGGAAAAGTCGGCAATGTCGACTATGACGAACGGACCGCTTCCAGCAAAAAAGAAGCGGGAACGGACCGCGCTTCGGGAAATCCCCTCGGCGGAATCGGCGGTCTCGGCGGAAACACCGGAACACATGGAGGGTATACCGGCAGTCACGGCAGCTATCCGGGAAGCCACAGCGGCTATTCCGGAAATCATTCCGGCCCGCAGGTAAATACACCTCTCGGATCGATCGGCGGCCTGGGTCAGGGCTCATCAGGGCCTTCCCATCCGTCTTCTGGCAGCGGCAGACCGACCAAACGCAAGGGAATCTCCCTGTTCCGGATCATCCTGTTCATTCTGATCCTGCTGCTTGTGATGAACATGCTCGGCATGTGCGGCGGCTCATCGAATGAGAGCGGCAATTCCGGCGGATTCACGGAAGTGACTCCTACGCCGCGGCCGACCCCCAAGCCGACTTCGGCTCCGCAGTCGAACAGCGCTTCGGTGACCGGCGGACACTGGAATCCGCCGCAGACCTCGTATGTTGATGCGAGCTCTTCGCTGAGCACAACCGTCGCAAACGGGGCAAGAGAAAAATACACAACCCTCAAGGGAAACGGCAATGACACTGTAACCCTCTTGGTATATCTCTGCGGTACGGATCTCGAATCCAGTTACGGAATGGCGACCTCCGATCTCAATGAGATGGCTTATGCGGCGCATTCCGACAAGGTGAATATCATTGTCGAAACCGGCGGAACCAGGCGGTGGAAGAACTCCGTAGTGAATTCCGGGACAAACCAGAGATGGGCGGTTTCCGACCGTTCGGTGGTTGCCCTCGACAAAAACGTCGGCCGCAGGGCGATGACCGATCCGAATACGCTCAGCGATTTCATCCGCTGGGGGGCGGCGAATTACCCGGCCGACCGCTACTTCCTGATCCTCTGGGATCACGGCGGCGGAAGCCTGCAGGGATATGCCCATGATGAGCTTTATCCCAACGGCACGATGACCGTAGATGAAATAAGCAAAGCGCTCAAGGACGGCGGAATCAAATTCGATGCGGTCGGATTTGACGCCTGCCTGATGGGCAATCTCGAAACCGCGATTGCGGTGGAACCCTATGCGGACTACCTGATCGCGAGTGAAGAGACCGAGCCGGGCAACGGCTGGTACTATACCAACTGGCTGACCACGCTTGCGAGAAATTCCTCCACCCCGACCACAGAACTCGGCAAGGAGATCATCGACGACTTCATCTCGGCGTCATATCAGTATTCTTCCCGCGACAAGACAACCCTTTCCCTGGTAGATCTCGCGGAATTCCACGGTACGATTCCGGCGGTATTCAATGAGTTCTCAAAAGAGATCACGAGTTCCATCAAGGGCGATGATTTCAAGAAGATCGCCGATGCCCGCGGCATCACAAGAGAATTCGCGCCGCAGACAAGAATTGATCAGATCGATCTCATCCACTTCTGCAAGAACCTCAATACCACCGGTTCCGCAAAGCTGGCATCTTCTCTGCAGTCGTGCATCAAATACAATCGCTGCAACAACATCACCAATTCCTACGGCCTCTCGATCTACTTCCCGTACTACTCGCTCTCCAAGGTCAGCGGTGCGGTGCAGGTCTATCAGAACATCGGAATGGACAGCGATTATACGGATGCGGTGCGCAGTTTCGCAACCATGTCCGCATCCGGTCAGGTTGTCAATTCCTACAACTCCAACACTCTGTTCGATCTTCTGAACGGGGGCAGTTCCTATTCCGGAAGCTCCACCTATGACAGCAGCGATATCCTGAATCTGCTGCTGGGAGGCGGAACCTCTTCCGGCGGCTATGCGTCGAGCTCTTACGGCAGCGGCTACACGAGTCCGGGCTATTCCGTCTACGATCTTCTCGGCGGCAGTGCCGGCGGTGATCCCGCCATGGATCTCTTCTCGATGTTCATCGGCAGGAACCATGTGGACACCTCGAATCTGATTCTCACCCAGAATGACTGGGGTGAGACGGTGCTCTCGCTCTCGCAGTCGGACTGGGATCTTATCCATGACATCGATCTCAACGTCTGGGTCGATGACGGCAAGGGATACATTGATATGGGTCTCGACAAGGTGTACCGCTTTGATGAGAATGGTTCGCTGATCATGGAGTTTGACGGCACATGGACGGCGATCAACGGCAGAGCCGCATCGATCTACCCGCTGAAGTATGAATTTCAAAGCGAGACCAACTGGGTGTATGAATTCTATATTCCGGTGCTCTACAACGGCGAGCGGGCGAATATCCTGATTGACTTCGACCAGGACAATATCGAAGGCTATGTCGTCGGCGTGCAGAAGGTCTACGAAGACAATGTGGTCTCCAAGGGCTTCATCGAACCGGCGGCCGGAGATACGATCGATCTGCTCTGTGATTACTATGATTACAGCGGCAAGTATCAGGACACCTACAAGCTGGGAGAACAGATGGTTCTCGATGACGGTTCATTGGTGGTAGAGCCGGTGGAGCTCATGAATGACAACATCATCTACGGATACCGTCTCAGCGATATCTACGATGCCCACATGTGGACACCGATGCTTAAAAAGTAAAAGGAAATGAATTCCCGGGGAGGCAGTGCCTCCCTTTCTTCAGGGTTCAAAGGACGGCAGGCCTCTGTGAAAATCCTTCGGGGATCATGGCGAGCGATTCTGAAAATGAAATGCCGGAAGGAACTGCGGCTTTGAAAGCGTGAGGGAATACAGCGCGTAATCTGCTGTATTTTTTCGTTCTGCGGCTGCTCAGAAAACAGAACCCGGAAGACGTGTATCAAAAGGCGCAGCCCCGCCTCTGCGGGATTGCGCCATGGTCTGTGTTTCTGTGTATTGTGCAATGCCTGACTATCGGCGTCAGTTTTCCTTGTAGGTAATCCACTGGCCGCCCTTGTCGGCGATCCACTGATTGTCGGCGATCCGGTACCAGGTATAGCCTTCACCGGAGGAGACTTCATAGACATCGTAGGATTTTCCGTTGACGGCGGTGCCGGCACGGTCTCCCGAAGTGCTGGGTTTGCTGCGGATATTGAGCTTGTCTACCTTGACGGATGCGGTGCCGATCACGCTGTTGGCGGGAGTTTCCGGCTCGGGTTCCGCGGTTTCTTCTGCCGGAGTTGCGCTTTCTTCCGGCGAAATGGTGATTTCCGGAGTCGCCGTCGGTTCGATGGTCGGGGTCGGGGCTGCCGTTTCGGCAGGCTTATCCTTTCCGCCGCCGAATCCTCCGGTAATGCTTTCCCAGGTATCCGGCAGGAAGACCTTGACCGCAAGAACCGCAAATCCGATCAGAAGGATGACGGCGAGCAGAGCGAGAAGCCAGACGGGAAGACGGAATCCGGAGTCTTCGTCATCGTCGTAGTCATCTTCGTCGTCCTCATAATCGCGCTGTGCTTTTTTCCGTTTATTTTCCGGGGGTTCGATTTCTTCGGTTTCATCATCCGTCACAAAGATTGCGGACATGAGCCTGTTCTTTTTCTTCGGCGGTCTGATCTCTTCCGTTTCGTCGTCCTCATACTCCGGTTCCGGACGTTTCTTCGGTTTCTTCGCGGGAGTGCGGACTTCCTCTTCCTCCTCTTCATCATCGAAGAGATGGGCAAGGCGCTCTTTCGCGCTCTTCGGTTTCTGAGCAGGAGTTACTTCCGGTTCTTCGTAAGCCGGCTGCTTTTTCGGCTGTCTTCTGATTGGCTGAACGATATCTTCGGTTTCATCTTCCCCGTCCTCCGCAAAGAGTGAGGAGAGAGTCTTTTTCTTTTTCTTCGGCGGTTCGAGGTCTTCCGTTTCCTCAATGTCATTCACGACGGGTTCCGGACGACGTCTGACTTTCGGCTCGGGTCTGCGCACTTCTTCCTCTTCCGCAAACAGACGGGCATGGAGGTCTTTTGAATTTCCGGGTTTTTCAGAAGTCCTCGGAGTTTCGAAGATGATGGTCTTCTGAGGCTCGGGTTCCGCCGCAGTATAATTCGCAAGGCCTTTGAGCTCGCGGTCCGCAAGTGCCTGCCAGCTATCCGCATCGGAGATGCTGCGGAT
>JAFWCM010000163.1 GCA_017536885.1 Solobacterium sp. | reverse complement strand
TCATTGATGAGATTGCCCTCCGCATCAAATTCCGGTGCCGGGCTGACGGTCACTTCCCTGACCGCATAATCATCGATGTCATTGGAAAGAGCCGGAAGGGTCGGCCAGTGCCAGTAGAGGGTAGAGGTGCCATAAGTCAGTTTCTTCAGCGAACCGGGAACGAGTGTTTCAATTCCTTCACCGGTTTCACAGTTCGCCGCAAAATAGACCGGTTCCCTGCTCAGCATATAATCCTCATCAGACCAGAGCTTATAGACGCGCATGCCCCATCCTTTGAGGTTGCAGACATCCACATGCGGATCTGTTTCCGCGGTAACGGTATCTTCTGCGCCGTCTTCCGCGGAGGCGGAAAGCGGCGTGTTGTTCAGAATGTACTTCTGGAAGGAATAGCCGTCCGGAATTTCATCCGGGCGTTCCTGTACCCGGAACATCGTTCCGGCCAGCACATCTCTGATTTCAACGGTATGATCGGCCGGAATCTTTGTGATCGCTCCGTAAGTCGAAGTCGTAAATCCGGCAAGTTTTTTCTGCTCGTCCGTGAGGTCATCGTAGGTTTTGATTCCTTCCCCGATCTTCACAAACTTCTGCGCTCCCATATCCCACCGGCAGTAATTCCCGTCGGGATCTTTCACATGGTAGGTTTTCATGTTCGCGACATCCGGTTCATCATTTTCCGTCCAGAGATACAGCCGGAAGCTGAATTCGGTTGTGTCGTCCGGATAATAGATCCGGGTTACGCCGTTTTCCGCAAACACCTGCTTGTCGATGGTGAGTGTCTTCAGCGCTTTCTCATCGACTTCATTGACATAATTCACCTTGGAGCGCTCTTCAGTACCCGCATAAGGGATGCCGTAGTCTTTCCGGTTCGGCCCGCTGTCCGTTCCCTGGATCTCGGTTCCGTTGACCGTGACGCGGCTGTACATCTGGGTGTTGACCCCGCATTCCGTAATCCGGTAAGACGTCATTCCCTCCGGGAAGCTGATCACCGCTGTCTCATCCGGCTTCAGGAAGAAGACATCCTGATATGGGACACCGCCAATCTCTGCGGTCTTTTTATAGGTGACCGGGTGAACGGTATCCTTGTAGAGTACATAGTCTTCCGTCTGGGCGTAAGCCGGCAGGGAATTCGTAAGGAGGTGTTCTTCAGCTCCGGGTTCTTCGCTTGTCTTATAAAAGATCTGATACGGGAACTCAGCCAGTACATTTTCTGTCGAATCCACACCGGCAAGTTTTTTGTTCAGCTCTACGGTCCCCTCCTTCACTGCCGCAAGGTTAAAGCGCATATGGAGGTTTGACGCAAAGGCACCGCGCTCCATATAGAAGAGCCGCATCCTGTGGTTGGTATAATCCCGGAATACCCATCCGCCTTCCCCGTTCTCCACGAACAGGCTGTTCACATAGGCCTGTGCTTCACTGGCCGTATGATTTCGGTTCAGATAGTTTTGATAGAACAGATCCTTAAGGGTGGTATCGGTTCCGTTGACATTTACTTCTCCGGTTCGGAAATTCACCTTACCCGCAACGGCACTGTGAATACCGCCGAGATCGATCACCAGCTCGCCGTCCACATAGAGCCAGAAGTCATCATCCCCGGTGAATTCGAAGATGATGTCATGGCCCCAGGCATCGAGGCCGTCCGGCGTCTGGGTAAAGCCCGCTTCCAGTTCCATGCCGAAGTAATAATCTACCGCCTTGCCGTTGTTGGCGACGTTGTAGAGAGTTTCATATTTCCGCGGATCGCTGTCCGGAAGCGGATCTACAAGCTTGCCGGTTCTCGAAAGACTGAAGAGATTCTTCGTATTCACCGAGGCAAACACGCCGGCGGCGAGATCGTTGTACGGGAAGAACTGTCCGTGCTTCAGCGTATTGCGGTCATCGCTGTCATTTGTGCCGAGTTCCTTGTATACGGTAAAATCACCGCCGTTCTTTCCTTTCAGGGTCGCAAAGTTCTGGGTGCTGTTGAATTCGAAGTAGCCGGTTTCATCATAGGTGCTCTGAATAAACAGATGATTGACTTCCTGCGGGTCGTTGTAGAGTCCCGCAAGGGATCCCTTTGCGGCGGTCGGATACCCGTTGGCTCCAAGATCCGTAGAGAGAAGTCCCTGGCGGAGTTCCGTAGTCAAACCTCCGTCATTGTCACCGAGATAATCGCTCATCTCCTTCCGGCTGCCGAAATCCTGCATCTTCATCGTGATGCCGTACCTTGTGTGTTCCACCGTATCCACTTCATTCAGGGAATCATCCACATTGAGATCCTGCATGACGGCGAAGTAGAAATCCATCGCTTCCGATTTCGGGCAGGAGACGATTTTGCCGTCTTCGACTTTCAGTCCGACATAGGCATAGTCCCCGTCATCCCAGGCAAGGATCGTAGAGAAGTACTTTCCGTCCCGCCGGCCGTTCAGGTTGATTCCGATCGTTTTATCCGAAAGGATCTGTCCGCCGGAAACCTGGGGTGCGATGTATTTTTCGGAATACTGGTTATAGAGCTCGTAGTAGTAGTTGGGATCGGTGGTGTCTTCCCAGTAATATTCGACAAAGTTCCAGAGAAGCCTGTTGAGCTGGCCGCTGACCCATTCGATCGTATCTCCGCTCTCATACACCGGAACCAGGCTCCCATCCGAGCCGACCGCATAGTATTCGTACTGCTTTTTCTTCTCATTCCAGTCTCTGGTATAGACGATGATCCGGGATCCGTTGGTAACGGAAGGATCCGAAACGCTGATCTTGTTGGCGGAATAGGTCATGAAATACTCTTCCGTAAGATCGGAGACTTCCACAAAGTTCAGATATTCCTTTCCGGCACTTCCCCCGGCCGAGAATCCGTTTTCCAGGGTGCCGCTGTAAGTCAGCACGCCTTTTTTCGATTTCAGGGAGAACTGTCCCGCATGAATTCCGGTGCCCGGAATCAGCTGTATTTCACAGAGCTCATCCGGTTCGGAAACAAGGCTGATGCCTTTTTCATCGATTCTGAGATAGTCTGATCCGGACATCAGATAATATTTGTCTCTCTCAACCAGGCGGAATGTCCACAGGGTGATATCGGACTCATTCGGCACAAACAGACGGTCTGTGTTGTCGGTCGTTTTCATGACCGTCAGGGATTTCGCATCCAGTGCATTCGCTGCGGAGGAACGATCCATCAGAGCCTTGCCTGCCGCACCGCCGGACCAGTACATCAGTCCGTAGGTTTTTCCGTCCAGGTCATACCGATCCCCTTCAATCTCTTCATAGCTCCAGATCTTCATGGCGTTGTTGGGATCATCGGCGGTATTGTAGCTGCAGAATCTGGTGCCGTTGGCTCCGCCCTGCATGTTCCAGTACCACTCACCGTTGTTCAGGGTGAATACACCCTTGTTAACCGTAACGGTAAAGGCGGTCTTCTCTGTTTCATCTTCCGTAAGCCTCAGGCTGTTGTTATTGTCATTGTGCACATACAGCCGGGTATTGCCGTCTTTCAGACAGTAGGCATATACCTCATTTCCCGTTTCCCCGACACGTTCGAAATAATAGAGGGCCGCTTGATCTCCGGGATAATTCTTCGCCGGTCTGGTTTTGGCAATGCCGACTCTTCCTTTCTCATCGGCAGCCTCGGAATTCATGAAGTAATATCCGCTCGTATGGCCGATATAAACACCGGTGCTTCCCTTTTCCATCAGTTCATCAAACGTGGACAGGATCGTCCATTCCGGCGGGATTTCCCCGGGTCCCTGTACGATCGCATAGGCAGAGAAGCCGTCTGCTTTGAATTTCACGGTGTCGCCTTCCGCTTTGACGCCGCTGACTTCTTCGCCGGAAGTTTCCCCGTCCGCAAAGTGGACCACCATGGGGCACTCCTCATCGATTTCTTCGCTTTGTGCATCTTTGAGGTCGATCTTGACATCCACCGGCGCAAGGATTTCAACCTTTTCGCCGTCCGAACTGACAATCTTGATATCGAAGATCCGTGCATATGCAAAGGCACTCGATTCCAGTCCGAGGGTTTGTCTCGTCTTTTCAAGATAGGTTTCGTATTCCCCTGCGGCATCTTCCGCTTCCCTGCTCTCCAGGATTTCACGCACTTCAAGTTCTGCGTTATCCGGAATTCCCGCATCTTCTCCGAAGGTCACGGTAACGGTGCAGGTTTCCCCTTCCTTTGTCAGGAAGTTTTTGACAATCTGCGCATCGGTAACGAGGATTTCAAACACATCCCCGTTCTTCATTGTGATGGTCAGAGTTTCTTCCGTCGCAAACGGCTTCAAACTGATCATCACCCAGTCCGAAGCGGAAACACTCATCGCGTTGAGTTTGCTCTTCTCCTCTTCGGAGAGATCACTGCTGTATTCGCTTTCGATCCCAAGACGTTTTCTGATTTCTCCGACCGTCGTATCTTCTTCTGCCTGATAAACACCGAGAAGCTCCGGTGCGGTGAATGAAACGGTTTCGATTCCGGCCAGAAATCCGGTGAGCGCATCCTTTTGGTCTGCGTAAGAATCCGCGCTGTTTGAAACATCCAGTCCGAGCTGTTTTACAAGATCCGAAAAGAGGATGACGCCGCCGCCCGGGAGGCTGTACTCAAAACTCTCTCCGTTTACGGTCCAGTGGAAGTCCACCGTATAGACCACACCGAAAATGGAGAAGCTTTCGGTTTCAAAGGCCACATGCGGCTTTTCTTCATCCGCTTCCTCTTCTTTGGTCTTGATATCGGAATCGAGAATTTCCGCTTCTCCGCTTTCCGGAATGTGAACCACATTCAGCTGCTGTTCTTCCCTGTCCAGAATTTCCTTTTCAACCAGAGGAATATCTTCGGAAGTAAAGCTCACCTTTGCGGGACGGTTCGGTTCCACTTCGGTGATTCCGTCCTTTGCGGAAAGAAAGGAAATATCAAACAGGAACAGCTTCTGAGGAGAGGTGATCCTTGTCTCATCCACAATCTGGGCAAGGCAGGCTTCATATTCCTCACTGCCTTCTTCGATCGGTTTCACCGTCATCGTGACCGGCATATCTTCTTCGTTAAAGGCATCCGCATCTTCAAAGCTCACCTGAATCCGGGTATTCCCGGAGAGTTCTTCAAACTCCAGCGGCTGTGACTCTTTCACCGGTGCTTCGGC
>JAFWCM010000019.1 GCA_017536885.1 Solobacterium sp. | reverse complement strand
ATTGCCCACTAAGGGCAGATAGAACGTCAGAAGAGAACTGATCATCTCCTCGGAGAGATCAGCCCCGGTTTCGATCCGGTATACATCTTTCGGCTTCAGGTTCATTTCTTCTCCAGATCTTTCAAGAGTCCAGCAATCTTCCGATCGAGCTCTTTGATCGAGCCGTTGTTATCCATCACAATGGTCGCATGCTTTTTCTGCTCTTCGACCGGAATCTGGGAGCGAAGGCGGCGCTGTGCCTCTTCTCTTGTATAATCCCGGTCTTCCATCATCCGCTGAATGGCCGTTTCATCTTCGCAGGTCACAAGGATGACCTCATCAAAATAATCTGAGAGACCGCTCTCTACCAAAAGCGGCACTTCCGCAAAGACAAGCCCGTCTTTCTCATGATTTTCGAAGAACTTCTTCATAGCCGCAACCACGGGCGTATGGGTGAGGATGTTCAGTGTTTTCCGTTTTTCCTCATCATTGAAGACAAGTGCCGCAACCTTTTTGCGGTCGATCTCCCCGAATTCATCGAGGATGTCTTCCGAAAATGCTTCGACCATCTTCGCATAGCAGGGATTGGTCTTCTGGTAGAGAATGCGGGAATACTGGTCACAGTCAAACACCGGTTTTCCCCTTCTTCTCAGAAGGATCGATACAGTTGATTTTCCGGCCCCGATCGTGCCGGTGATTCCGATTTTTTTCATAGGGTTATCTCTGACAATGCGGACAATAGTAACTGGACCGTCCGCCGATCCGTTTGATCTTAATCTGCCCGCCGCAATGGGGACAGACGCTTTTTGTATGAACCATGCATTCCAGCTGGAAGAGTCCGGTGACGCCAAGACTTGAGGTATAGGAGCGGATCGTCGTACCGCCGGCTCTCACCGCTGCCGCGAGAATCCGCTTGGTGTGCTCGGCAATCGCATCGCAGTCCGCGTGTCTCAGCCTTTGCGAAGATCGGCCCGGACGAAGACTGCAGGCATAGCAGATTTCATCCGCGTAGATGTTTCCGATCCCGGCCGCAAACGACTGATCCAAGAGAAGGCTCTTGATTGGCACATGGCGGCGTTTTGCCTCCCGGTAGACATAATCTCCCGAGAATTCCTCCGAAAAGGGCTCGGGGCCAAGATCATGAAAGGTTCGAAGATCGATATCGGGAGCCAGCAGCTCCATGCGTCCGAACTTGCGGGTATCGTGATAGCGCAGCGTCGATCCGTCATCGAGATGAAACACGACATGGGTATGGCGGTCGTACGGTTCCTCTTTGGGCAGGATGTAATATTTTCCCTCCATGCGCAGATGCGATACCAGAATCACATCCTCCGTCCCAAACAGCAGGTATTTCCCCCTTCTGCGGAATTCGAGAAAATGCCGTCCGGTCAGCGCATCACAGAATGCCTTCGGATCGCATTCGACGATTTTGGGATAGATCACTTCGACTTTCTCAATCCCTCTTCCCTGAATTCTGTCTTCCAGGGTCCGAAGGACCGTTTCCACTTCCGGCAGCTCAGGCATTACTTGGCCTCATACCAGTTGTTTCCAAGCGAGATCTCCACCGTCAGCGGCACCTTCAGGCTCATGGCATGAATCATGCCGTCTCTGACAAGCTGTTTCATGATCTCCTCTTCGTCTTTGGGCACATCGAAGATCAGTTCGTCATGAACCTGCAGAAGCATCCTGGACTTTACCTTCGCCTCTTTCATCTTCCGATCGATATCGATCATCGCGATCTTGATGAGATCCGCCGCACTTCCCTGAATCGGCGCATTCATCGCTGCCCGCTTGCCGAATTCGCGCACCATCCGGTTTCTGTCATGAATCTCGGGGATCAGGCGTCTCCTTCCGCAGAGCGTCAGAACATATCCGTTCTTCTCGCAGAACTTCACGAGCGAGTCCATATAGGTGCGGATCTTCGGATATTTTTCATAATAGGTGCGGATGAAGTCAGCCGCTTCCCGGCGGGAGATGCCGAGCTGTTCGCCCAGCCCGAAATCCGAGATGCCGTAGACAATGCCGAAATTGACCGTCTTGGCCCGCCGCCGCATCTCCGGCGTAACGTCTTCCTGGCTGACGCCGAAGACATCCATCGCCGTCTTGGTATGGATATCGATATCGTTGTTGAAGGCATCGATCATCGATTCCTCATCCGCCATGCTTGCAAGCATGCGAAGTTCGATCTGATGATAGTCGCTTGAAAGCAGTACATGTCCCTCATCCGGAAGGAATGCCTTGCGGATGATGCGGCCGAGTTCATCCCGGACACTGATGTTCTGAAGGTTCGGGTCACTAGAGGAAAGGCGGCCGGTCTGGGTGACGCACTGGTTGAATACCGTATGGATGCGGCCGTCATCACTGATGTATTTCTGCAGGCCTTCGGCATAGGTGCTGTAGATCTTCTGGTATTTGCGGTAGGCAAGCAGTTCCTCCACAATCGGATGCATGCCGATCAGCTTCTCCAGCACATCGGCGCTCGTGCTCCGCTTCTTGCCGGAGGGAAGACCGAGCTCATCATAGAGCACTTCGCCCAGCTGTTTCGGGCTGTTGAGATTGAATTCCCTGCCCGAGTATTCATAGATTATCTTCTGCTGGTCCGTGATCTTCTGCTGGATATCGGAGGCGATTTCCTTGAGCACCTGCGCTTCGCAGCGGATGCCGATCTCCTCCATTTCAAACAGCACGAACGCAAGCGGCAGTTCGATGTCCCGGTATAATTTCCGGAGCGCATCTTCTTTGATCATTGGCCTGGTCCTTTGATCGAGGAGATAAATCAGCCTTGCCTTTTCGCAGGAGTAGCGCACTTCCCTCTCCTCTTCGGCAAGCTTCGGCCGGGCTTCGGTGCCGTAGATGTCTTCGCAGCTTTCCGTCGTGAACAGTGCGAAGTGCTCGAAGATCTTCTCCTCGCTGGTCAGCGTCGAATCGGCGAGGTTGGCGGCGATCATCGCATCATCACTGAACGGAATTGTGATCCCGGCTTTCTTCAGCAGATGCATGGCGCGCTTGAAATCAAAGCCGATCCGCCTTTGTCCCTTTTCCGCGATCTTTTCCGCAAGGGCTTTGTCTTTCTGGATCTCTTCCGGGCGGTAACATCTGGATTCCTTTCCGTCGGAAAAGGCGATCATGCGGATTCCGGCGGTGCGGAAGGACCCTCTTTCATCACTGACAAACACCGCGAGGTCTTTGTCGAAGAACGAAAGGTCTTCGTCTGCTGAGGCGAGATGATAGCTGTGGGGATCCTCAGCCGCAATCAAATCCTCTGCCTCTTCCGTCTCCTGAATTTCTTCCGGCACTTCAGTCTCTTCCATCTCTTCCATCTGAGCTTCGGGACTCTCCTCTTCGGCTGCTGTTTCCTCTTTTGCCGCTTCCCGTTTCTGCGCTGCGAGCCTGCCTTTATAACGCTTTGCCATAGCATTCATATCGAGGCTTTCGAGAAAGCGGATCAAAGACTCATAGTCCGGATCGAAGGCGCACTCTTCCGCCGTAATCGCAAGCGGCACATCGGTACGGATCGTGGCCAGCTTCTTGGAAAGCACCGCAAGATCCTTTCCTTCCTTTACCTTGCGCCCGGTCGCTCCTTTAAGCTCTTCGGCATGTTCCAGCACGGTCTCGACATCGCCGTACTCACCAAGCAGTTTCAAAGCGGTCTTTTCGCCGATGCCGGGAATGCCGGGGATATTGTCGGAGTGGTCCCCCATCAGACCCTTGAGGTCAATGATCTGGGCAGGCGTGATGCCCATCTCCTCTTTGAGTTTCTCTTTGTCCATGACCTCGACTTCACTGATTCCCTTCTTCATCAGGATCACCGAAGTCGAATCATCGATCAGCTGAAGCAGATCGTGGTCGGAGGAGAGAATGCTGGTGGAATAGTCCTTTGCCTGACGGCTCATCGATCCGATGAGATCATCCGCTTCGATATCCTCCATCTCCACCCAGGGAATGTGATAGCCGTCAAGATAATCCCGGGCCAGCTGAAACTGCGGCACGAGATCATCGGGTGCGGGTTTTCTGCCGCCTTTGTAGTCTTCGTAGAGATCATGGCGGAACGTATGCTTGCCGGCGTCAAAGGCAACGAGAATACTGTCGGGATTTACGATGTCGATCGCCTTCTGAAGCATATTGGCAAATCCGAAAACGGCATTGGTCGGAATGCCCTCCTTTGTGCTCATGCGCATGCCGTAGGCAGTTGCGTAATACGCCCGGAACAGCATCGAGTTGCCGTCTGCGATCAGCAGTTTTTTCATGGATGTCCTCCTTCAAGAAAAGGCCCGGGAAATACGGGTCTTCAGTGCCTGACATTGGGATCAAACGGAAGTGCGGTCGGCACCGGTTCCTCTTCCTTCTTTTCCTCAATGATGACGATTTCCTCTTCAGCCGGTTCTTCCGGCGCCGGGCTTCTGTCTTCCACCATGGTCTCAAGAACGCTGAGGTTTTCATACATGATGGACAGGTAGTCCTTGCCCGCTTCCGCCTCGGAATCGGTTAACGAAGAGAGGTTGCTGAGTTCGACGCGGGTCAGTCCGAGGTCATCCTCGACCCGGTTGAACAGTTCGATCATATCTTCGGTCATGTTGCTTTCATAGACGATGTACTTGACGCCGTCATCGCGGATTCTCTGTTCGATCGAAGCGAGCTGCACCTCATTGGGCAGCGCTCCGTATTTCGACAGAATCATCGGATAGACCTGGAAGCCATAGGTCTTCTGCCAGTTGCCGAAACTCGCCGTCATCGAAACAAAGCGGATCACCCGGTTGTTCTGTTCATTGGAAGAAGCCAGGGCCTGGTATTGGGCATCGAGGTTGATCAGATCGTTTTCCAGGGTGATGAAGTTCTTTTCAAACGAAGGCGCATCATCCGGGAAGGTCGTGACCAGCCATTGGCGGATGTCCTTCGCCATCGAAAGCATGGCGATCGGATCGGTCCAGAGATAGAGATCCTTGGAGTCGGTATCGATCATCAGAAACTCATCGCCCCGGTAGTACGGGGTTTCGATATAGTTGGTCTCCCCGTCTGCCTGGACCGCGGTATAGCGCTGAAAGTCATAGACGGCATTCAGCACGGAGAGATCAATCTGGGTCAGCGGCAAAGAGGAGAATTCACTGCTGTAGAGGGAATAGTACGGCTCGAGAAGGCCGATATGGAAAAACACCGCGGAATCATCGAGAATTTCCCGGTAGTCCTTTTTCAGCACCGATCGCTGAACGATCGCATTGTCGGAAACGGAACGGCTTTCCACCAGCGTTCCGGAGAGCCGCTCGCACAGAAAGCCGACGGGATATACCGTGTAGGCGATCTTTGTCTTGAATGTCGTGCATCCGCAGAGGGAGCTCACAAGGAGAAAAAGAGAAATCATCAGCGCACAGAGCCGTTTCATACCTTGCATCAACCTCCCTTCTTCTTCGTCCGATTATACACCAGAACTCTCTTCGTTTTCTTCACGATTCAGCATCACAACCGCCCGGATGCCGAGATACACCGGGATCGCGACCATAACGCCGATCCCGCCGGCGAGCACGCCTCCGGCATAGATCGAAAACAGCGCCCAGAGCGGCGTGATCTTCACGTTGCGGGAATGAATCAGCGGTTCAATCACATAGGCGTCCACCTGCGACAGCACGCAGATGCAGATAATCAGGATTACGACATTCTTCGTCGGCAGCGTCAGGGCGGTGAGAACACCCACCACGTTTCCGATCATCGGTCCGATATAGGGAACGATGAGTCCCAGCGCCGTAAGCAACGCCACCAGCATCCAGTCCTTATGGCCGACAAGATAGTACATGATCGCATATTCCACAAACTTGACCGCCATCAGGATCAGAAGCGAGCGGATATAGGTACCGATCTCGCGGTCGATCACGCGGATATAGCGGCTCATCGATTTGCCGCTGCGGTCGGCGAGATACAGTATTCCGTCCCGGATCGACTCCCAGGAAGAACAGATGTAGATCGAGATGATCAGCGACAGGACGATGATCGTCACCGTCGAGGCGGTTTCGGAAAGCAGTGTGGAAAGGTTGCCGGAGAGATTCGGAATGATCGACTGCGTCTCCCGCAATGCCCCGATTGCCTGGTTCACCATCTGCTGAAGCCAGTTCGGTGCCCCGCTCTCCGAGAAGTTCACGTAGGTCGCATACAGCGAATTGACGCCGGTGATCATCGAGCTGATAAAGGAAGAAAGCCGCGAGATCAGAAGCGGAATCAGAGTGAACAGCAGCCAGCACAAGGCAATGACCAGCAGGATATAGATGATGGGAATCGAAATCTTCCGTGAGATATGCTTTGTTTCAAGAAAGCGGATCAGAGGCTGAAGCACATAGGCCACGGCAAAGCCGTACACAAAAGGCCGGAATACATGCCAGATCTTCAGAAACAGGCTTTCCCAGATGGATTTGGTGAGAAACAGAAGAAGGATGATGCTTAACAGCATGATCACCCTGAGCATTGCCTGCATCGACAGGTTGTCATTGATTTTTTCCGCCAGGCGGCTGAACAGTTTATTCACACAGACATTTTATTTCAAAACAGGCCTGAAAAAAAGGCATACCGGAAAAGATCATCTCCTTCCCCTCTTAATTTGAAAGTTCAACGCAAAGAAATCGCAAACCTGGCACCCGTTTCCCGCTACAATGTAAAAGGATCAAGGAGAAAACCATATGATAATTCAGAGTGAACGCGTATTCATCGCCGGCAGTTTCATGAAAGCAGCTGTCGAAACAGCGGAAGGAAAGATCATCCGCATTCATACGTACGGAAGTGTAACGCCCGACATGGATTACAAAGACAAAAGAATCGTACCGGGATTCATCGATGTGCACTGCCACGGCGCCTATGGGTTTGACACCAACGACGCCGATCCCGAAGGGCTCAGAATGTGGGCAAAGCGGATCTGTGAGGAAGGCGTGACCGGGTTCAATGCCACCACGGTGACCCAGATGAAGCCGGTGCTTCTCGCGGCGGTGAAAAATGTCGCCGAAGTAAAAAAGACATATCAGCCGGGAAGAGACGGCGCCGATATCCTCGGCATTCATTTCGAAGGCCCCTACCTCAATATCAGACACAAGGGCGCCCAGCCCCCCGAGGCGATCGTTCCCCCTTCAGTTGAGGAGTTTAAGGAATACCAGGAAGCGGCAGAGGGAAATATTCATCTGATCACCCTCGCCCCGGAATGCGATGAAGACTTCGCCCTGACCCGCTACTGTCACAGCACCGGGGTCCGGGTTTCGATCGGCCACTCGGATGCGACTTTTGAACAGGCAATGGATGCCGTGGCCAACGGAGCGGTATCGATCACCCACACCTACAATGCGCAGACCCCCTTCAATCACCGGGCCAACGGCATCGTCGGCGCTGCCCTGCGTCTGTCCGATCTTTACAGCGAAGTGATCTGCGATTGTGCCCACAGCACCCCGGAAGCGCTGAACATCTTTTTCTCCTGCAAAGACAGGCACCGGGCGGTCATGATCAGCGACGCCCTGATGTGCAAGGGCTTTGCGGTCGGCGACAAGTTCATCTTCGGCGGCCATGAGGTGGAAATCTATCCGGACGGATGCGCCCATCTCAACGACATCCCCGAGCATTCCATCGCAGGCAGTACCATGCGCATGAACATCGGCCTCAGAAACCTCGTCGAGCGGGCCATGGTTCCCTTTGACAAGGCATTGTATTCCTGCACGATCAACCCCGCTTCATTGCTTGGGCTTGACGATCACCTCGGCCGGATCACGGTCGGATATGACGCGGATCTCGTCGTGCTGAATGACGATTACAGCGTCACAGAGACATACTGCAAAGGCATCCCCCAGCTGAATCACTGAATCCCAACGGTGATATAATTTCATTTGTTTATTGGACTGAAATCCTTCATGAGACTGACCGGCAAGACAAGAGTTCTGATCGTACTGTTCATCCTTCTGCTCGGGGCGACCATCGCCCTGGGCATTTTCGGCCTGCAGGGCCTGATGCCCAAGCACGGAACAGTACTCATTGACTTTACCGGCATGAAGAAAAAGGAAGCCGAGGCCTGGCGGATCGATCACAGGCTGGCGGAATCGCAGATGACCTTCTCCTACAGCTATGATGAAGACAGGGAAGAAGATACCGTCCTTTCTCAGAACAGGCCGAAAGGAACCGTGCTGGAAAAAAATGACGTGCTGGTCCTTACCGTATCCAACGGAAAGGATCCCGAAAAGGAAGTGGAGCTGCCGGCATTCTCCGCCATGAGCCGCAGTGAAATCGAGGCCTGGGCAAAAGACAACGGCATCTCCAATCTCTTCTTCGCCTTCGCCGTCGATGAAGACCGTCCCAAAGACACGGTTCTCGGCAGTGAGCCGGCAGAGAATACGGTGATGAAGCGGAATCAGAAAATCGTCATCACCCTCTCGGCCGGAACCAAAGAGGAATCGTCGTCGGAGATCATCGTCCCGGATTTCTCCTCCTATACACCCGCCAACCTGCAGGCATGGGGAGGCTCCAGCCGCGTCTCCGTTTCCGTTCAGTATCAGTCCTCCGACACCGCCGAACGGGATACCCTGCTTTCACAGAATCCCAAAGCCGGCACAAAGATCAGCGCCGGCAGTTCGGTCAGTGCCGTCTATTCCTCAGGCAAAGGCATCGTTGTACAGAGCTTTGCGGGAAGAAGCAGAGCGGAGGCAGAGGCCTGGATCAGCTCCAATGGTCTTAAGGCCGTCTTCCGCCAGGTTTATCACGCATTGGTGCAGCGGGGCGGAATCATCACCCAGATCCCCTCTTCCGGCAGTGTGCCGAGTGGGGCGACGATCACCTTTGAAGAAAGTGCTGGGCTTGTCCCGGTACAGGATTATACCGGCCGCTCGGGCAGCGAATTTGAAGCCTATCTCAGCGATCTCAACACCCGAAACAATGCCAGTGCCTCTCTCACCCTTTCAAGAAGTGAAGAGGAAAGCACACAGGCTGCAGGCACCATCCTCCTGCAGTCTCCCGTCGGAGAAGTTTCACCGGGAAGCACGATAAGCATCACCGTTGCCGTTGGGAAAAAGGCAGAGGTGCTGAACCGGGCCGGTATGGAAGAAGCTGACTTCCGCACCTATCTTTCCGGGCTTGGCATGAAGCCGGGAACGATCTCTTCCGCTTATCACGATTCGATCGGTGCCGGCAAGATCATCCGAAACGATACCGGACTCTACCCCGTTGGCAGCTCGATCAGCTACACCGTCTCCAAAGGCAGGTTTCAATGGGATTATGAAGATCTCATCCAGCCGGGAAAGCCCTGGGCTGAGCTCTTCACTGCATCAAGAGAAGCACGCGCCAACGGATGGACCGTAACGAAGAGCGATACGGAAAGCGACACCTATGAAGCCGGCGTGATCAGCGACTGTTCCGTCAGCGGAAAGACGATCTCCTGCCGGGTGAGCACCGGCCGCTTCGTCCAGGTACCGGATGTGC
Organism: Solobacterium sp.; assembly: GCA_017536885.1. GTDB lineage: Bacteria > Bacillota_I > Bacilli_A > Erysipelotrichales > Erysipelotrichaceae > Bulleidia. The sequence goes on along the minus strand of JAFWCM010000019.1, from coordinate 7,659 downwards.
TGGGAAAAGAAAAACAGGAAGCGATCGATCTTCTGATCAAAGCGGGACTCTCTCCCTCCGATTATGAAACAACCACCTACCGCAAGGAGCCCAAAGGCACCGTCATCGGTCAGTCGATCCCGCCTTCCGCAAAAGTCTCCTACGGATCAGCGATTTCCCTCTCTGTTTCCAAAGGCCCAAAGCCCGCTGAGACCGCCGCTCTTCCAAGATTCAATCTCGCCTTCTGGGATGGTGAAACCATTGAGGGGATCCGCTCGGAACTGACGAATATCTATCACAATGCCGGCTTTGAAAACCTCGTCTTCACGGTAAAGGACACCTCCGGAGGCGACAACCGCAGCGGCATCGAGCGCATTACCCCGACTCCCGACGGATCGGTCATCGATAAGGATACCGAGATCACGATCGTGATCCTCTCCGGCAAATGATCCCTTCTCCTGCTTCGGCAGGAGTTTTTTTATCGAAGGCAAAAACATCTCTGCGCCGTCAGGTCAGAACAAGATCCTTCGGAGGTTCTTCTGAGTTCCGTTTCCTGCTTCGGGCACATTCTGCCTTGAATCCTGTCCAACGCTTTGATGCATGCATGGAAGATGACCGGGCTCCCTGTCATTCATGCATTGCCGGCTGTGCTTTATCCGCAGGTTCGCTCTGAGCGATCTCCGGCTCGGTTTTTTACGTGATCCGAGGCAATAGAAAACCGCAGGAGTTCTGCGGTTAGTGGGCCAGGGTGAGATCCCTGACGGTGATTTCATACCGGTTATGAACCGGGGATTTCTCAAGAGTATAAGAAGCGGATTCCGTTTCATACTCCAGCGCTTCTTCCCGCTCGGGATTGCACACTTCAAAGATATCCCTTGCCTCTCTGGTTTTGAGATCGAGATACATGCGGTATCTGCCCGGTTCAAGCTCCCTGAGGTCAGTTTCCGCAGTAAAGTCAGCGGCGTCCGGTTCCGCTTCCTCTTCTGAGACAGATTCCGAACCGGTTTCGCGTTCTTTTATCTGACACGGGTATTCCCTTACTTTTCCGGACTCATCGACAAGAAGAATGCGGCACTCGGGCTTTGCCTGTTCGCTCAGGTTTGCCCCGAAGATCAGTGCCGAGGCATCCATGGAAAGAATGCCGTCTTCGAGCGTCAGGCTGTGTTCGGTATAGACACTGCCCCGCTGATAGGGTTTTTCGATCACCGAGAAGTCGATGTCGTTTTTCTCTTTGGTGATCTCCAGGCGGTAGTTGGAGAGCGCTCTTGCCTCGGGTTTTAAGAGATACCCGTTGATCTCTCTTTCTTCGATCTTCTCCGCCCGGTTCCAGTGCATCAGCGCTTCCCCGCTTTCCCCTTCGCTTTCGATCCGGATTTTGAGAGTATACGTTCCTTCCGCAAGCGAGGAAGGATCGATCAAAGCGGAATAGGAAATCCGGGAATACACATGCCCGTCGAGAAGATCCGCCGGTTCTTTGCTTTCGGAGGTCTCTGCTTCGATCTCGGTAACGGAATCATCTTCCATTCTCACAAGAAGCACGGTGTGCCTTGTATTCTCTCCGGCATCGATTCCGGGAAGGAACGCTTCTCCCGAAACGTTCAGCACATTTTCATCTTTCCAGGCAAAGGAGGTGATTCTCTGCCGCACAAGAGCCCCGCTGCCCGCTGCACTGACGACGCACCCATCTCCGGATGAGGAGGCTTCGAAGCCTTCCATGCATGCACACGCATTGCTTTCCGTATCGTAGTAGGACCCTTCGCCGCAGTTTCTCTCTTCCACCGAGATCAGGGACGCGTCATCGCGGTCGATGAACATATAGGTATTGCCGAGCACATTCGTCGAAGGCGCTTCGCTTGCTTTGCTCAGAAAGGCTTCGTGGCTGTATTCGGGCGTCTTTTTATAAGAACTGATGAGTTTGAGATAATAGGCACCCCTGGCGACATCCGCAAGGCTCAGTGAACCGGCAAAGGTGCTTTCATCTTCTTTTGCCGTGGATTCCAGCCGGATCCGTTTGATCTCTTTGAAGGTCTCATCGAGAAGGCACAGCTCATGCGTCAGGGTATTTTCCCCGTCACAGCGAATGCCCGGCATATAGGCCATCCCCTTTACCGAGACTTCTCCCTTTTCAGAGAAGTTCATTTCGCTGAGGCTCAGGACAAAGTCTCCCTGGGGTATTTCACCGGCGAGCACGGAGACGGAATTCACCTGCTCTACTTTTTCTTTGGAAAGATATCCGCTCCACGACCAGTCATAGGGAAGCAGTCCCTCATTCTTAATGGATCTCACCTTTCCGCCGGAGAGATAGCTGGTGCTCTGAATCCGGTAGTGACCCTGCAGATCTTCGAGAAGCGTCACCATGTGGTTTTTCTGATAGGTTGCCCCATAGGCACTGTTATAGAGAACGCCGCTGTTCACCGATCTCTGAATATCCACCCGCTCGTCATTGCGGATCACGCCGAGGCTTGCGGCATTGTAATCCGTCAGGGTTCCGTCTTCATTGTTGTCAAGCTTGTCTATGGCATAGGCGATGGATGCGATCTTCATCCCCCAGTAGGGATCGCCGGCGTATTTCACATTGACACCGCTGCCCTTGTTGCCAAGCTGAGGGCCGAAGAAGGTGAAGCTGTTGATATCGGTAAAACTGCGCAGAAAGATCCCCATCTCCTCTTTGATGCACTGGCTGACGGACGGGAAGGAATACGCCGCATTGGGATTGGTGTCATAGGCGGCGATGCCGAAGAGATTGTTCCGGTTCATCGCATAGTCACTGCGCCCGTTGCCCGATTCCAGGCACCCCAGGGCAAAGACAAGCAGTGCATTCATGCCGTAGGTATTGCCGCTTTCGATAAAGGCACTGCCGGTGTTCTTCATCACCGAAGGTGAAGAACCGACCACTTTTGAAATGTACTTGTCCAGCGTTTTTGCGCTGACCCCGGTTTTCGTGCGCAATGGCAGAAACTGATAATACGGGTAGTAGATGCCGGCCTGCTCTTCCAGCCGGCGGTCGTTGTAAAAGGACGTTCCGTCATCGGAGTAGTAGACGTTTCCCACGTTCATCCAGTCCGGTGCCGGTCCCAGTGCAAAAGTCCACTCACTCGGCCAGGTGGTCGGACCGCCCCAGCCGGTGAAGCAATGATAGACAAGATCGATATAGTTTCCGTTTTTCTCCGCGCGGTAATACGCCTGCTGTACATGGGTCAGAAACGGATATTCATTCAGTCCGGTGGTGTCATTGCCGCCGAGATACATCGGGATATCACCGGTCAGTGCAGCCATGGGCACAAGATCGACATCGGAGAGCGAGATATATCCGTCAAAGCCGTTCAGCACGATATGAACCTTGCCGTCGCCGTTTCCGTTCCAGGAATGCACGCCGAGATAGCGCATCTCGCGGTGGACGGTGACATAGGTGGTCTTCTCATTGGGCGTTCCGTCGACATACTGATCGATGACTGCGATGTTCGTGCCGTTTCTCTGCGGGTAGGAGTAAACCACACCTGCATTCATGTTTATGATTTTTGTCGCGGAGCCGGAAGAGGAATGGCGGACTACCCCCGCATCCCCGAGCAGTGCCATCGCCTTTGCGGCCTCCGAATAGCTGGAGGTGCACTTCTTCCGCTCAAAGCGCCCGGAGGAATTCAGGGCAGCGACCTCATACTGACCGAAAGGACAGGACAGGGGATACAACTCGTCATAGGAAGTAACTGCTTTGGCTTCGATCAGATTCAGATTCACGCTGAAGCAGGCCGAGACAAGAAGTGCGGCAAGCTTCAGAAGAATTCGCAGGGTTCTCATGCACGCCTCCTTTCAGCTGAGATCCACATTGACGGAAATCCAGGAATCACTGCCTTCGAGCATAAGCCGCAGAACCCCCTGGTATGTCACGGGACTGATATCGGGATCATAGGCATAGAACAGAAGATACCCGGTGGTATGTTCTCTCACTTCCTGATCCAGCATGTTGTCGTATTTCATCGACCGGATACTGCTGTCAAGCGCTTTGAATGTCTCCGAGGAGTTATTGGGCACGTAGAGCGCATCTTTGATCACCGTCGTATCGCCATAGAGCGAAACGGCATTGACCTCAAAGGCATAGACATGCGTGGTGCTCGGCAGAAGGTATTCGATCTCCCCTTCCGCTGTCTTCTGATACAGCGGCAGGCCGGTAATATCATAGGCTTTGGATACCGTCATCTGAAAGGTTTTACCGTCGGTGATCACATCCAATGGCTGATACTGCAGCATCTCCTTTTTTCCGTTTGCCGGCAGCATCGAAAACCGCAGATCCCCGTTGTTTCCGAAGTCACAGGATACGGTAATGGTCGCCGATCCGCCGGTCACGGGAATCAGGATATTGGCTTCATATTCGCTTTCTTCGCTGATCAGGGAAAACCAGACATTCTGCCGGCCGGCATAGTACTGTTTCTCCTCCAGGCGGTGTGCGTATTCCTCGCTTTGATCCAGTGTGATCCCTTCCGAAGTCCGGAAATGGGATAACGGGATGTTGGTCGGCCCGTCTGCCTTTATGTGAAGGCGGGCGATGATAAAGCGGAAGTCAAGATCATCCATGTCAAAGACAAGATAATCCGACAGGGTGACCGTCACATCGGAAAGATCCTCCCGCTCGGCCGGTTTTTCAGCCGGCGCGGACACCAGCTGTGAAGCGTCCGAAAGACCGCCGGAGGGATCCTTCGGCTTCCTTTTTCCCCTGCCGAAAAACACGTCGAAAACAATCAGGCAGATAATCCCGAGAACAAGCAAAAGCAATACCCAGATCATCAGGTTTCGTGCTGTTTTCGAACCTTTTCTCATATCAATGCCTATTATAGGAGATTTCCATTTTGCTTAACAATAAAGAAGAGAGGCACGAGAACAAAAGCAGCAAATTGCAGTTATTGTCAATGAAGAAAACGGGGATTTTGTTTTATAATATAGAACGCATGAAAAACGAGGCATGGACCCACCGTTTTTTCATGCTTACAGGAAAGTATGTCAAATAAGGGAAAGAAAAAGAATAATACAGCCGTTTCCAGTTCTGATTCCCCTGCTGAAAAAACACCGGTCAAGGCTGACAAAGCTATACCGGCACCGCTGGAAAAACCGGTGGTCGGGAATGAAAATGAACATCCCCTGCCCGTTTCCGCAGAGAACAGAACGGCGGCTTCCAAAAACATAACTGAAGCATCCGCTTCTTCCGCAGCCGAATCAGCCGGTACTTCGCCGGAGCTTTCGTCTGCGGAAAAGAGTTCAAAGCCAAAACGTAGATCAAGACGCAGGAAATCCACCGGGCAGAACCAGCCCAAAGAGAATACTGCCAAAACTGCTGAGACGATTACAAAAGATCAGACACCGGAATCCGCACAGAAGCCGAAACCGGCAGGCAGGAAGAAAAGAGAGCCGAAGAAAAAACAGGCGTCTTCCGCTGCAGAACACGCTGCATCCCTCTCTGAAACATCCGAAGAAACAGGAAAGACTGCCGAAAGCAAACCGGCTGACAACAAAGAACCGGACTCTGACCCTTCCGGCAAAGAGGACAATACAGCCTCTCTCAAACCGGAGGACAAGTCAGAAGCGAAAGAACCCAAAGGCGAGAAAGAGTCCGAAGCAGAAGAATCACCCGCAAAGGATAAAGCTGAGGAGAAAGAAGAGCCCAAAGAAGAATCCAAAGAGGACGCGGACGCTCAGAAGAGCGAAGATTCTCTGAAGAAGACAGAGCCGCCAGAAGTAAAGCAGGAAGAAAAACCGGAAGAAAAGTCAGAAGAGAAACAGGATAAAAAACCGGCTGCACCAAAGCCGGAAAGCCCTGCCCCGGAGAGCGAGAGACCGCATCACAAGATCTCCGCAAAGGAAGCCAATCTCCGCAATGCCGCCAAAGAAGCCGGAACAGCGGAAGAAGCGGTCAAAGACGACAAAAAGGCGAAGCGAAAGCGCGGCCTCGCCGGCAGGATTATGATCGGTCTTTCGATTTTGATCCTGATAGCGGCTACAGCTGCCGGATTCGGCGGATTCATGTTCTATCAGTCCCTGCTTACGAATATGCCGCCGCTGGATGTCGGGAAACGGGAAGAGTATTCCATGGCTTCCAGGATCTACGACAGAAACGGCAACTTCGTGGCGGAATACGGCACCAATGAGAATGTGGAATGGGCCGACAGCAAGGAAATCCCCCAGATGTTAAAAGATGCGTTCATCGCAATCGAAGACGAGCGCTTCTACACCCACAACGGCATCGACCTCAAGCGTCTGACCGGTGCGGTGATCGGACAGCTGACCGGCCAGTCCAGCTATGGTGCTTCGACCATCACCCAGCAGCTGATCAAGAACACCCACCTCTCCCAGGAAGTCACCTATACCCGGAAAGCCCAGGAGATCCATCTTGCCATGGAACTGGAAAAGGTCATGTCAAAAGATGATATCCTCGTCTGGTATATGAATACCCTGTACCTGGGTGATTCCAACTACGGCGTCAAGGTGGCGGCCAAGGACTACTTCGGCAAGGAACTCTATGAACTGTCCCTGCGGGAATGTGCGATTCTTGCCGGACTTGCCCAGTCACCGAATGAATACAACCCGAGACTCAATCTGTTAAAGGGAGATCTCACCCCGACCAACCGCAGAATCAGCACCGTGCTCTACAAGATGCTCGATACCGGAAAGATCAACGAGGATCAGTATGAAGCGGCGATGAACGGACATCTCGTCATACTGAAAAACTCCCGGCGGTATGAACTGTACGACTATCCGATCTATGTGGAATATGCCGTAGAGAATGTCGCCTCCAAGCTTCTGCAGGCGGAGAACACCCCGATCAATGATGAGACGCTCACGGAAAAGAAACAGTGGCTGAGATCGGCGGGATATGACATCTCCACCGCCTTTGACAAAAAGATTCAGGATACCGCCCAGGATGCGATCACCAACTTTGACCGCTACCCCGCTACCGTCACCGGGACTGATGTAGAAGTCTCGGCGGTGATCATGGATCAGCGCAAAGGCGAAGTAGTCGCCATGGTCGGCGGACGTCATGAGCCCGACAAACCGGAAGGCTTCAACCGGGCAACCGACAGCACTCAGGCAGTCGGCTCTTCGATCAAGCCCCTCTCCGTCTATGCCCCGGCCTGCGAAACCGGCGATTATCCCGGAACCACCGTACTCGATGTTCAGTCGAGCATCGAGGGGTATGGCGAAGACAACAGCTATCCCAACGGCGACCACACCGGCGCAGCGATCACGATGCGCAAGGCCCTGGAGCTCAGTCACAACATCCCGGCCGCAAGATTCCTGCTCGAGCATGTCGGCATTGACCGCTCCTATGACTTCATGGTCAAGGAAGGCTTCGCCCCGGAGAACCTTGCAAAAACCCCGGCCGGTCTGGCCCTTGGGGCAACGGATGTCACCACCCTGGAGATGACAGGCGCCTATGCATGTCTGGCCAACGGCGGCGAATACATCGAACCGCATGCCTATACGAAGGTAACCGACCGCTTCGGCAATGTGATCCTTACCGGGAAGGATGAAATCGACCGTCATCGGGCGTTCTCCAAATCCACCGCCTGGCTCGTGACGGATATGATGCATTCCAACATGGTTGAGGGATATGGCGTCAACGCAAGACTCACCGATGTGACTTCGGCCGGAAAGACCGGCACCCACGAACATCAGGTCATCTCCTTCGGCGGT
>JAFWCM010000162.1 GCA_017536885.1 Solobacterium sp. | reverse complement strand
TTCATGCGAATACCCTGATCTTCGCATGATTTTTTATACTTCATGAGCTTCTTATCCAGGTATTCTCTCTCAAATATAAAAGGGGCTGTATCGCCGACTGGATTTCTGTTTTTAACCCTGTCGCCCGTTACAGCCCCCTTTGTTTTCTCTGAGTTCGGGGCGATTATTCCCCGCAGCTGACCTTGCCGTCGCGGAAGACCTGAATCATCTCCGCGGTAAGAGAGGCATTTCCGGGTACGTCAAAGGCATCGTCTCTGGCTTTCCATACCGCCGAGCGAAGTTCCTTGCGGTCGATCTTAATGAGATTTCCGCCGGACTCATCGCAGAACACCCCGAACAGAATGGATTCGGAGAACGGCCAGGGCTGTGATTTGTAGAAGCGAAGATTGGTCACCTCAAGGCCGGTCTCTTCCTTCACCTCGCGGTGAATGCAGTCTTCGATGCTTTCGCCGATTTCACAATATCCCGCCACCAGTGCATCATGCCGGTATTCACCATGGCGGATCGCATACTGGGTGATCAGAATCTTATTGTCCTTGCTGAGAATGCCGACGATCACGGCCGGATTGATGCGCGGATAGACGATGTTTCCGCAATTCGGGCAGCGCATGGCGCGCTCTTTGCCGTCATTGATCATCTGGCTGCCGCATACCCCGCAGAAGCGGTTGACCCGCCGCCAGGAGTAAAGATGCCATGCGACCGCGCAGGCAAAGCCGAGCCAGCGCGGCTCATAGGTTCTCGCAACATTGATGTTCAGCGAGATGGCGCGGTCATTTTCGGGGATATCCGTCAGAAAGAAGCCGGTATCATCGATTGAAAACAGATAGACATACTCATGCGATGAATCTAGATCGCCGTAATGAAAGAATGTCTGATCACTGCGGAGAATTACGTTGTTTCGGTCAAAGCCGAAGACAATGTCATCCTTTGCCGGATGACGCGGTTTCCATTCGTTATGGAATTCGTGCGGATCTATGTTATGTATCATAATAATAAAACCCCGGTTTTCCGGGCCCCAACAAATTCATTATAATGAAATATAATTTCTTGAAAAGACTGTTCAATTCGAAATTTATGATTATATTGAAAGTAACAAAGGAAGTACAAAGAAAGAAACGAGGAAAACAGTTATGAAAGAGGTGCTGCTCGAATATTAATACAGGTTCTCTGATCCAGGCAGAAGTTTCAGAGAACGGTATCCTCGAAGTTTCAAAAGAAAGTGATGTCTGCATTGAGGACAGACCAATGGATGTGTTCAGCTAAACAACTGAATCGATTAATATCCGGGGGAAGCCCCGGAGAGATAGACTGATGTCATCTGCGGCACGGAGATAAAGGCTGCGATGAAGGAATTGAATTTCCAGGATCCCGTGAGTACACGGGGTCTTTTATTTGTGCCGGTGAAGTATAATGGACCTCGTGAGGTAAAAAATACAATGGATGTAAACAGCAGAATCAAACAGCTTCGAAAGCTCATGAAAGAAAAGGGCGTCGATATTTACTATGTCCCGAATGAAGATGATCATCTCTCGGATGAATACACCGCCGCATATTTCCGGTGCAAGTCCTATCTGTCGGGATTTACCGGGGAATCCGGATGTCTCATCGTCACCAGGACGTTTGCTGGACTCTGGACGGACGGAAGATATTTTACCCAGGCAGAGCGGGAACTCGAAAACACCTGCGTGACCCTGATGCGGCTGCGCCAGGAAGGCGTGCCCGATCCGTTGGACTTTCTGATTCAGAAAACCCCGAAGAACGGGACCCTGGGCTTTGACGGAAGGGTTGTCAGCACCAATGCGGCGAGGAAGCTCGCGGAGGCGCTGAAAAAGAAGAATGCAAAACTGCGCATGGATCTCGACTTCGCCGGGCAGATCTGGGGGAAGGAAAGACCGGCAATGCCGTCAGAAAAGCTGTTCCTACTGGAGAAGAAATATACCGGCGAAGACTGTAAGGAACGAATTGCACGGGTGCGGGCAGCGATGAAGAGCAAGGGTGCGGATACCCTGATTCTCACCGCCCTGGAAGATCCGTGCTGGATGCTGAATATCCGCGGCAATGACATCGAAAGCACCCCGGTTGCCTATGCCTTTGCGATGGTCACGATGACCAAGGTGTTCTACTATGTCAGCTTTGAAAAGGTGACCCCCGAGGTCAAGGCATACCTTTCCGAAAACAAAATCAGCGTACGGCCGTACTCGATGCTCGGCAATGATATGGCAGAGCTCAAAGACCGCACGATCTGGACCGATCTTTCCAAACTCAGCGCCGCCCTCTATTCCCGGCTCGATGCATCGAACACCGTGATCTCAGAGCCTTCTCCGATCCTGCTGTTCCGGTCGGTCAAAAACGATACGGAGATCAAAAACACGATCAACGCCCATATCAAGGACGGTGTTGCGATGGTGAAATTCCTGTGCTGGCTCAAGCAGGCGATCGAAAAGGAATCCCTGACGGAACTCAGCGTGCAGGACTATCTCTATGAGATGAGAAAGCAGGGAAAGGATTATATCGAACCTTCCTTCCCCACGATCTGCGCCTATAAGGAAAACGGCGCGATGATGCATTACAGCGCCGG
>JAFWCM010000161.1 GCA_017536885.1 Solobacterium sp. | reverse complement strand
CCGTTTATCACGGCGGGTCTTGGCGCCGGATTCGGCGGTGCGTTTGTGATGGCCATGGAAGTCGCGGCTACGACCTGGGGTCCTTCGGGAATTCTCGGCTGCTTTGTGATGACGGCCGGCCCGCATGGCGCCCTGATGAGTGTGCTCTGCTATTTCATCGGTCTCCTCATTTCCTGTGCAGCTGCGTTTCTGATCACCATGGCGGCGTTAAAACCGGAGACAAACAATGCCTGATTCCCTCGGAAGATCTCTCTATCTCAGCGAAACCGATGAAGCGATGATTCATACCATGGATCTTGAAGGCAGGGCGGTATTTCTCTCCCTACACCGCCAGGAGGAGATGAATGAGCGGTTTGCGGAAGACATGAAGGGGTTTCTGAAGACACTGAACGAAAGACGCTGCCGGATCATCGCCGATGTCTCAAAACATACTCTGAAAGCATTTGAGGTCAGGAATCTGAATGAACTCATCGATCTTCTTTCTCTTTACGCGGTGCGGCCGGACTATGGCTTTGCACTCGAAGAGATCAATGCGACCGCAAAGAGGCACACGGTTGTGATCAACGCTTCCACGATGCAGGAAAAAGAACTCAGACAGTTATCCGGCCGGGAAAATATCCTGGCGATGCACAACTTCTACCCGCGTCCGGAAACCGGACTCGATGAAGATCAGCTGAAAGAGAAGACAGAGCTTCTTCATTCCCTGGGGATGAAGGTGGCTGCCTTTATACCCGGCAGTGACCCAAAGCGCGGACTGCTGAAGGAAGGTCTGCCGACCCTGGAAAATCACCGCTATATCTCGCCGTATGCGGCGCTTGCGGATCTGTTGATTCACTATGACATGGATGAGGTATTCCTTGGCGACCCAGAGATCGATCCCGAAGAACTCGCAAGGATGGACCGCTTTCTCGGGGAAGGGGTAATCGAACTGCCCTGTCAGCTTCTTTCAGGTTATGAATCCCTGTATGATCGGATCTTTACCTGCCGCATCGATTCTCCTTCTTCTTTGATCCGGGCAGCGGAAAGCCGGGAATACAGCATGGCAAACAACATCGCCGTCAGGGCAGAACATACAGTGCCGCGAGTCCGGGGATCCGTTACGATGGACAACGAAGCCTATCTTCGCTATTGCGGGGAGGTCATGATCACGCGGAAGGACTTACCGGAAGATGCAAGAGTCAACGTGATCGGAAGGGTCAGCCCCGGGTATCTTTCCCTTTTGGACTGCATCAAAGGCGGAGCTCGGTTTGTTCTGAGACAGAAATAAAAAAGGAATCCTCTTCTTTCTCTGGATATCCCGGAGAAGAAGAGGATTTTCTTTCTTTTTCAGAAGACCGCCTGGACAAGAACCATGTAGACCACGGTTCCGATCAGCACGCTCAGAATGGAATTGCGTTTCAGAAGATAGGAGATACTGACGACCAGGATTCCGATCGCTTCGGGAATTCCGTGGGGGGAAGAAAACAGTGAAACATCCTTAAGGCAATAGATGATAAGCAGTCCCATCGCCGCATAGGGGACCGTCCGGCCAAGGTACAGTATGACCTCCGGCACCGAGTCCTTCCGTCCGAAGACAAGCACCGGCAGGATCCTTGTGGCAAGGGTTGCGGCACCGATGATCAGAATGATCAGAAATGCATGAAGTTCCCGGCTCATATCAGAGTTCCCCGCTTTCTTCTGTGTGATTCCTCAGCAGGATCAGAATTCCCAGAATCAGAATCATCGAGGGAATCAGGAAGATATCCTTTCCGAAGAGAATCCGGCACAGCAGCGTACCGAACAGTCCCAGCAGAGAGGGAAGGTGGTTTTTCCGTTCCATCCACTGCTGCAGAAAGACGGTGGTGAACAATGCCGTCATCGCAAAGTCAATACCGGTTGAATTGAATTCGAGAAGACTGCCGAAAAGACCCCCGAGAAAGGAGCCGATCACCCAGGAAGACTGATTGAAAAGGGTGACCAGGAAGCGATAGTTGCTGAGGGATACTCCGTCCGGGGTGATATCCCGGCTGAGCATCGCATAGGATTCATCGCACAGGGCATAGTAGAGGTACCACTTCCGCCTGCCTTCCTCCTTATAGCGGTCGATCATGGAGATACTGAAGAAGATATGGCGGGCCGAAACCATAAATGCCGTCACTGCCGCGGCCGCAAAGCTTCCCGCATCGAGAAAGCCGATACTGACAAACTGGGCGGTGCCGCTGAAGATCAGGATCCCCGACATCAGAGACCAGAGCGGCCCGTATCCGTGCTTTTCCATCAGGATGCCATACCCGCTTCCAAGCACCACAAAGGTGACCATGATCGGAAGGGAAGTCTTCAGTGCGGCCGAAAGATCCGCTTTTGAAACAGGAGGTGTTTTCCGGTTCATAATGTACAAACTATACCACCGCCTGTCTTCTTTTGCCCGTGTTCTGACCGTCGTTTCCGTGTGTTTTGTTAATAATGCCATTATTTGAATCGAAAATGGAACAGTCAAATCAATGTTCTGCGGGGAATTCTCTTTGCTATAATCAAAATTAAAAGTGAAGACGATCATCTTTTTGGGGGGAGTCCTTTTGGTTATGGCCTGTCCTCAGAGGATTAGAAAGGAACCATGAGAACCGCATTTTCGATTCTTTACATCTCGATGGCACTGGCTCTTGCGGGCTGTTCGATGCTGGCGATGAAATCTCATAAAACCATCGGTCCTTCGGTGGCTTTGCTGGTGGCTTCTCTGATTCCTCCGGTCATCGGAAATCTCTTTCTGATCATGTCCAGCAATCAGCTGATCAGTACGGCCGGCTGCTATATCTACTTTCTGGGCATGGATCTTGTGATGTATTCCCTGCTTCGGTTCTCCTTTGATTACTGCCATCTTTCCTGGAAAAACGAAAAGATCAAATGGCTCGTACATTTCCTTCTCTTCGCGGATGTGATCCAGTATTTCGTCAATCCGATCTTCCATCAGGCATTCACCACCGAGATGATCCTCGTCGAGGGAAGACCGTATTACCGTCTGATTCCGTTTCTCGGCCAGACCTATCATCGCGTGGTCGACTACGGGATTTATCTCGCCTCGG
>JAFWCM010000160.1 GCA_017536885.1 Solobacterium sp. | reverse complement strand
GGGCGGCGGTGATTGTGATTCTTACAGCGGCCGGGGCACTGAGCCACTTTGTCGTATCCTTTCAGCACCTTCTGGTCATGCCGTACCTGTTTGTCCTTCTGGGGGCAGGCGGAAGGAAAAGATGAAAACACCTTGCCGCAGCTGCGGTCAGCGCTCCGCTCCGTGATACATGCATGCAATGTGCTTGCAGGAGATACTGAAGTGATAAACGATCGCCATCCCGGTTCCGGAGCGGCGTTTAAGGCGCCGGGGAGTTTCATCATTCAGCGTTTGTTCTGACATGCTTTATGCACTGTTTTGGATCGGTCAGGAATGAAACGGATTGATCCGCATCATCTCTGTGGATTCTGCTTCTGCCACCTGTGAATGCCGCTGCGCTTCGGCAGGGATGGCTATTTAACATTTTGTACGGGATTGACCGATAGTCAGAATTAAAAAACGGATTAAAAATTATATGAGCTCCCACAGAATCTACGGGATTTGCCATTTGGAAAATTCAAATGGCTTCCACAGAATCTGCGGGATTTCTTTTTTTTCAGGGAAATCGTTCTAGATAATAACACCATGCACGTATGTGCGGAAGGAGGATTATCTATGGAAAACATAGATACATTATTGGGGCTCGAAGACCTTCGTTCTACCGGGATCGAGGTACGTCCTGATGAAAACGGCAGCGAATCGATTCATGTGAATTGCCTACCAGTACGCAAGCCGTCATGCCCTGTCTGCGGGAGTAAGTATTGCTATGTGGACAAGTATTCGACACGTACCGTTCAGGATCTGGAGTGTTCAGGAAAGAAGGTTTTTCTCCACGTTGAGACGATCAGGTATTCGTGTCAGGAACCAGTTCCAGGAAATCCGCAAGAACACTGCGGAAAGACGTTTCAGGCGGATGTCGAAATGATCGCTAAGAAAGCAAGGGTGACTAAGAGGTTCCGAAATGTACTGGCGGAAGAGGCTTTATCGATTCCGTTTCTGAAAGTTGCGGAGGCATACAGCGTTTCGAACATGACAGTCAAGCGGTCATTCGAGGAGTATCTTGAGGAAAAGGAACAATGGAAGAAAGAAAACTTTTACTGCCCGACGGGAATTGGAATCGATGAAAACCATCTGAATGGTCAGTATTGTCTTGTCGTAACGGATAATGACCAGAATACCCTGCTTGATATTTTTGACAATAAGGATCCTGAGACAGTCCGTGATGTCCTTCAGGAATTGAAGAATAAGAATAATCTTCAGTATGTAACGATGGACCTCTGTGCGGAATATCGTTCGGCTGTAAAGGAGGTGTTTGGTCAGAAGGTGGCGGTCATAGCCGATCATTATCATGTTCAGAAACTGGTGAACGACGCAATGATGGCCACCAGAAAGAATCTGGTTGAAGCGATGCCCGCCAATAAACGCTCAGGAACGAAATATAACGCAAATCTGCTCAAAAAGAATCTTGAGAATCTCACAGATTATGACAAGGAGCGCATGGCTCGATCATTCAAGGCAATCCCAGGTTCTGATATGACCTATGCGCTGAAGGAAGCGTTTCGATCTATCTACAGTTACACAAGCAGAGAGAGTGCAGAGAAAGCGTTTGAGCGCTTCTGTAAGGAAATTCCGGAAGAAGAAGCGTTCGAGCCGTTTCGGAAATTATGCAGGACAATCCGGCAGTGGCATAAGGAGGTCTTCAATTACTTTGACTACGATCGTGCCAGTAATGGCTTTACCGAAGCAGTGAATGGCATCATTAGCGGTCGGAACGCTCAGGGAAACGGATACAGTTTTCCAATTCTCCGAGGTCTTGCCCTGTATGGAAAAGGCAATACTGCATTTCGTCCCAGTGCCCAAGGGAAAAGAAAACAGGTATTGCCAAAGAAATTATAGATAGAGCATGAAACAGAAAAAAGAGCATATTGCGCGCCCAATGGACGCATACAGAAAAAAACATGAAGTGAAATGCGTGGATAATCCCGAAACACTGTTCAGGTGTTCAGCCGCAAAGAATACAACGAGCTATCGGACTACGAAATCAATCAAGCAGGAATTTGAACGGATTTCTGTTCTGAACACCGACGGCGAAAAACAAATTGAAGAAGCGGAGAATTACGATGAAAAACGGAAGAGATAAAAAGGAAGTTGAAAAATACCTGTTGAACTATGGCGCAACTGATGAAGAAGCAAAGTGCGTCAGAATGTGGTTCAAAGACGGCCACAGTGTCTATGAGAATGATTATCCGGGGGTTTATCAAGGTAGTGACAGCGAAAAGGACTTCCTCTCTGTGTCAAGATTTGTGTGTTCATGGAATGACACTTACACCGACAGCTTCTATGACACACTTACTCAGGAATATATACGGAAACTGAATCCGACACGCTATGAGAGGAGAAAGCTCAGAGAGCATATCCGAAACGGCGGCCGCTTTCAGGTCCCGCATGTTCATGTAGGTGAAATGGTCGATTTCATTACACATATAAGAACATACATGGAGGACATGACCTCCGAATTTGACAGTGATTTTGGCCAATGGATCTTGAAATATGGTGCAGAATACCTTGTCAGCAGACATTATGAATCTGACTTTATCAGATTTCTGGAAAGCAAGGAAGACTACATCCGAGCCAATACCCCATGTGAAAAAAGTACAGAATCCGACGGTGATCTTCCGTTTTGAAAAAGGTCGATATGAAGCAGGTGATTTTATGTCGGTGTACACCGACACAGAAATGAAAGGGAACAAAATGAGACATAAAAAGCGATCATATGAAGATCAAAGACGGTTTGATCAGCAACAGGACTATGATTATTACCACACCCGGCAGTACAAGCTCAAACTGAACAGGGAAACAGATGAGGACATCATCAACTGGATTGAAAAGAAGATGCGCTGGAATTCAGGAACCAGCTTTCAGGGAGAGATCAAGCGACTGATCCGTCAGGAGATCGGAAAGGAATCCGACGCATGATTGGATACAAGAAGTATGAACTGGATAACAGAAAGGATGTTGCGATACTGAACAAACTACTGAAGCCTTTCGGAATATCCATCGAAAAGAATCTGTTCGGTCCCTATGTACTGATTGATATGGACCGATACCAGCTGGCTGTTAAGCGTAAGGCCGGAAGAAAAACTGTGATCACACAGGATCTTCGATACAAGGTATTTACCCTCAAGAGCGAACGTAAAAGCGTCAGAGAGATCACGAAAGAAACCGGGATATCCAGGGCGACTGTCAGTTTGATTCTTAAAGACTGGAAGGAAGACGAAGAAACGGATCAGATTCATATTGATTTCTGATTGAGTCCGGGTGTCAGAAAATTGAATTTCTGACAGCAGAAAAGGTCGAACCAAATGGCTCGATCTTTTTGTTGCGAACGACGGTAATGCCGTATTCGCAAGGTGTCCGGATATCAATGGATCCAAACGAAAAGAGACTTCGCAAAGCCTCCTTGTCCATGAGCAGCGGATTAATTAAACAGCATCGAAGTTAGTACCGGAATTCGGGTGATTGGTGTTCGCGGAATAATCACAGGACTCATTTATCAATTGTTATATATTCCCCTGACAGAATGGCATCTGCATCGTCGACCGAAAGTTTTGGACGTCGTTTCTGCATGGCATCTATGAGTGCGCTGAGATGTCGCGGATCATCCAGGATCTGCAATACAAGGCCGTTCAGGGACAGATCGTCTACTGTTCCCTTGATCATGGTCGGAGTGGTAACAAAGATATTGTTTTTCCTCGCAAATGACAGAAGCCATTTCTTTGGCTGATCTTCCAGATAAGAGCGCTTCAGAAAATACACAGTTCCTTCGGCGTCCGTATAGAAATAGTTTGTAAGTGATGGAGAACCCGGTACCCCTGGACGACGGAATCTCTGGCCTGGCCATGGATATCTATCCATGGGATTATCTTTTGAAGGTATTTTCTTTGTATGCGGTCGCACTTTTCGGACGGTCTTCCAGATGCGATCAAAGTATTCCTTAATCTCTTTCTCAGTAACATGCGGGAGTTCAGGCGTTTCGTCCGGATAGAGCTGTTCCAGATCGAATCTTGCGGAGAAACGTTCAAGGCCTTCAATATCCTTATCATGATAAAGAATGGCATACAAGCGTTTCAGTTCTATGTCAGAAGGCTGTCTTCCAATGGAGTCCAGATCCGAATACATCAGGACTCTCTGCCTGTGTGTCAGCCGATTGTCACCCTGTAATAATTCCCGACAGACAAAATGATATGAATTCTTCTTTTTCATACTAAAACTGTAATCTGTCGAGAAAGGAATTCAACCCTCGAGACAGGATTCCGTAGATTCTGTGGAAGCCGGTTGAATTTTGAATCAGGCAAATCCCGTAAATTCTGTGGAAGGGTTATAAAAAATACGGAGTCATGCCTGAAACACTCAAAATACGAAATCCCGTACAAAAAGTGGAATAGCCGCATAACAGGTTATAAGGTGTGAAGTTGAGGTATCATATACAAT
>JAFWCM010000159.1 GCA_017536885.1 Solobacterium sp. | reverse complement strand
GCCGATCCGGATGTCACCTACCACGAATATACCCTGCAGATGAAGCCGGGCTCCAAGCTGTTTCTGTATACGGACGGCCTCATCGAAGCGGTGAACAAACACGACCAGATGTTTGAGACCTACCGGGTGCTGGCGGCGCTGAATCGCGCCAGAGATGAAACCCCGGAAAAGATTCTCGAACGCGTCAAGGAAGAGCAGGCTGCCTTTGTCGGCGGCGGTCCGCCGTTCGATGATCTGGCGATGCTCTGCCTTCACTACATTTCGCCCCGGCCGGAGATAGAGAAGTCCGGAGAAGACGCTGACATTGACAGCTGAACCGATCTGCCGCTTCTGCGGCAGATTTAATTGTTTCAAATGTGTTTTCAAACACAAACGGTGATATGATTCGAACCATAAGGAAAAGAGGACAGAACAATGCAGACATTTTTGATTGGACTTGTGATTCTGATTCTCGGCGGCGGTCTGTACGGCTGGCTGTGCGAGAAGGTGTTCCGGCCGGATGACCGCAGAACACCCGCGTACGAAAAGGAAGACGGGGTTGATTATGTGCCGATGCCGAAGTGGAAGAACTCCCTGATCAACCTGCTGAACATCGCCGGTACCGGTCCGATCCTGGGACCGATCCAGGGCATTCTCTTCGGTCCGATCGCATTTATCATGATCCCGCTGGGCTGTGTTCTGGGCGGTGCGGTGCACGATTACTTCTCGGGCATGGTTTCCGTCCGGGAGGGAGGCATCCAGATGCCGGAGATGGTCCGCCGGAATACCTCGGACGTCGTGCATAAGATCTATACCGTTTTTGTATGCCTGGTCATGTTTCTGGTCGGTGTTGTGTTCGTCTATACCCCCGGAGACATCGCCGCAACCCAGGTCTTCGGCTTCAGCGGAAGCGCATCCGAAGCTTCCACATGGATTATCTATTCCGTGATCTTTATCTACTATCTGATCGCGACGCTGTTTCCGATCGACAAGATCATCGGCCGCATCTACCCCATCTTCGGAGCGCTGCTTCTGCTCTCCGCTGTCGGTGTGTTTATCGGCCTGTTCACCAAAGGCTATCATCTTCTGAACCTCTGGGAGCCGTGGGTGCTCAACGGCTTTGACTTCGGTGCGTATTTCCGGGCCGAAAAGTTCATTCCCGCCTTCTTCGTGACAGTGGCCTGCGGAATTCTCTCCGGCTTCCATGCCTCCCAGATCACGCTGGTGACCCGGACGATGGAAAGCGAAAGAGAAGGAAGATTCACATTCTATAACATGATGCTTGCGGAAGGATTCATCGCGATGGTCTGGGCAGCCGGCACGATGGCGATGATCGGCCTTGGGGCAGATAAAGCCGGAATCACAATGACAAATGCTGACGGTTCCTGGGTGTTTCAGGCGATGATCAACGGGAATCTTACGACGATCTCACCGACTTCCGTCGTCGGTGTGGTCTGCCGCAACATGCTGGGGCCCATCGGCGGAATGATCGCCATCATCGGCGTCATCGTTCTTCCCATCACTTCGGGAGATACTGCGTTCCGCGCTCTGCGCCTGATGCTTGCGGATACGTTCAATATCCCGCAGAAGACGAGCAGGAAGCGTCTGCTTCTCGCGGTGCCGGTGTTCATCCTGGCGGCACTGCTTCTGGTCTATGCCAAGAACAATACCGACGGCTTCAATACGATCTGGAGATATTTCGGCTGGTCCAACCAAACGCTCTCGATCTTCGCAACCGCTTCGATCTCGATCTGGTTTATCAGACACGGGATGAAGAAGTTTGTGTGGATTCCGATGATCCCGCTGCTGTTCTATTCCTTCATCACCTGTTCTTATCTGATGAATGCGAAGATCGGTCTTAAGCTTCCGTATAACATTTCCCTGATCCTCGGCGGCCTCTTTACCGCTGCCGTCTTTGCGGCGGTGATTTACTTCGGAAGAAAACCGGAAGAAAAGGAATGACAGGGAGGCCGCTGATCTATGCGTAAAAACGGATTGTCCTGGCGGGCATTGCCAGAGCTGTCCGCGCTTGCCCTGATCCTGGCGGGATGTGCTTCGGCTGCTCCCGTCCAGGAGACTTCCCAGCCTGACGCTTCTCTCACCGCGGCGGCGGAACCCGCGATCACTCCGTCTCCGTCGGCGGAACCGGCTCCGGCTGTACAGAAAAAAAGCGATGACATCATGATTCTCTACACCAGCGACATCCATTGCGGCTTAACGCAGGGATTCGGCATGGAGGGTCTCAAACAGATCCGCACGACCATAGAAAACAACGGGATCAGTACGCTTCTTCTCGATGACGGCGACGCCATTCAGGGCGAGGTGATCGGAACGATCTCCAAGGGCGAAGATGTCATCGAAGTCATGAATCAGATGAATTACGATGCGGCGATTCCGGGCAATCACGAATTCGACTTCGGAGCTGACTGGTTCCTCGAACTGGCGAAGAAAGCCAATTACCCCTACATCTGCTGCAATCTCTTCCGCAAGGGAGAACAGGTGTTTCCGTCCTATCTCATCAAAGAGGTCAACGGCCGAAAGATCGGCCTGGTCGGCGCGGTCACACCGCGCACCCTGACTTCCTGCAGCCCCGAGAATTTCAAGGATGAAAGCGGGGAGATCATCTACGACTTCTGTCTGGACAGCACCGGCGAACGCCTGTTTCAGGCGATTCAGAAAGCGGTGGATGAGGCGCGGGCGGAAGGGGCGGAAACCGTCATCCTGATGCAGCACATCGGCGAGGAAGAAGAACTGGCGCCCTTCAATTTCCAGACGGTGATCGAAAACACCACCGGCATCGACATCATCACCGACGGTCATTCCCATGACACCGCCCAGGTCACGATGAACAACAAAGAAGGCAAGCCGGTAGTCCGCACTGCCTGCGGCACGAAGATGCAGGCGATCGGATATGTTAAGCTTGCCAAAGACGGCACTGCCGCTTCCGGGCTCTACACCTGGAACAACGAGGTCTCCGTTCCCGCCCTGCTCGGAATCACCAACGAGATCACCCCCGGGCTGGAGAAGGTGAATGCGGAGCTGGAAGAGACCATGGGCCGGGTGGTCGCAAAGACGGAAGTGGACCTGGTGGTCAACGATCCCAACAAGTACAATGACGACGGCACGCCGGTGAAGATCATCCGCGGCAGGGAAACCAATCTCGGCGATCTCTGCGCCGATGCGGTCCGGGCGGGAACCAAAACCGATATCGCTCTGATCAATGCCGGCGGAATCCGGGATCAGATCAGAGAGGGAGATATTACCTACGGAGACATCATCTCCGTGATGCCGTTCTCCAACCAGGTCTGCATTTCCAATCTCACCGGCCAGCAGATCATCGATGCCCTGGAATGGGGCGTTGCCAAAGTGCCGGCAAATACCGGTGCATTCCTGCAGGTATCCGGACTCAGCTATGAAGCGCATATCTATATCCCAAGCTCCTTTACGGTAGATACCGAAGGCCATTCGGCGGAAGTCACGGGAGAGTACCGGGTGAAGAACGTAAAAGTCGGCGGCGAGCCGATCGATCCGAAGAAGACCTACAGCGTATCGGGGCTTGACTTCGTGCTCAAGCATCACGGCAGCGGCTTCGGGATGATGGGGCCGGAAGATGTTGCGATCGATGAGGCCGGGGTAGACAACCAGTTTCTGATCGACTACATCAACGAAGACCTCCATGGCGTCGTGGGCGACAGATACCGTGATCCCTATGGTGAGGGCCGAATCACGATGATCATGGAGAAACCGGAATAACTCTCTTGCAGCGGGCGTTTCGAAGCGGATTCGAAGCGTCCGATTTTCTTTCTGGCTGCCCATACATGCATGATCTTCGTGCATGATGGCTGAACCGTTTTCCGGAAGAGAGGGAAATCGGGAAAGAAACAGGGTATGATGGAAGGGTAGTAAAGAATAAGGCAGGAGTGACTATGACAATCAAAGAGGTCTGGGACAACCTGGGGGGCAAAGAAGGTATTGAACGCCTGGAGAGAACACC
The DNA here is from genome assembly GCA_017536885.1 of Solobacterium sp. GTDB lineage: Bacteria > Bacillota_I > Bacilli_A > Erysipelotrichales > Erysipelotrichaceae > Bulleidia. The sequence continues at coordinate 8,759 of JAFWCM010000159.1, read as the reverse complement.
GGCCGGAGTTCTGATTCATCTCAAGAAGGAAGATCCGGTCACGATGGAAAGCGGGGATGGGCTTGAAGCCGTGCAGGACGGAAAAACCCTGGAACTGCTGTTATCAAAGGAGAAGAAGAAAGACGCCGAAGAGCTCTTCGCGCTGTTTGAAGCGAAGGAGAAGCTTACTGTCAAATCCGCACTCATGAAGATCATGGATGTTCTGGCGGGATCACTGGTGCCTCTGATGCCGATGTTAATGGCGGCGGCGATGTTCAAGACGCTGGCATCGGTATTGGGACCGGACATGCTGAAGGTGCTGGGACCGCAGAGCGATCTCTATACCCTGTTCACCTTTGTGGGGGATGCGGGATTCTACTTCTTCCCCGTTGCGGTCGGATTTACCAGTGCGCAGGTGCTCGGGGTGACGCCGATTCTCGGCATGTTTCTCGGAGCCATTCTGATCCATCCGACCTTCATTGACCTGGCCGCAAAAGGACAGATGTTTTCCGTCTACGGCATCCCGGCAAAACCGCTGAACTATTCCGCGACCATTCTTCCGGTCATCCTTTCCGTGGCGGTGATGAAATACGCCGAACAGTTCATGAAGAAGATCGTGCCGGAAGCGCTGAAGGATGTCTTTGTGCCGTTTCTTACGGTGGCGCTTGTTCTGCCGCTGTCCTTATGCGTGCTGGCTCCGGCCGGTTCGGTGATCGGCGAAGGGCTGTGCAATGCCTTGATTTACCTCGGCTCGCGGGGAGGCCTCATCACCGTTCTTACCATTGCGGTTCTGGGTATGCTGTGGGAATTCATCATCATGGCCGGCATGCACTGGCTGTTCATCTCTTCGATTTACATGGTTCTGGCCTCGGCTGGCCAGGAGGCCATCATCACCCCGATGTGCGCCGCGGCGGCGTTTGCGACCGGCGGTATGGCACTTGGCCTGGCGTTTCTCGAAAAGGATGCCAAGAGCCGCTCCTCCGATATCAGCTGCTTTATCGCCCAGGCGATCGGGGGTGTGACAGAGCCGGCGCTGTACGGGGTCGGAATGAAATACAAGTGGCCGTTCCTCGGCCTGATGGCCGGTGCGTTCTTCGGCTCTCTCTATGCCGGACTGTTCGGCGTGATCGGCTATAACTTCATCCCGAGCGCCAGTTTCCTGTGCTTTCTGAACTATGTCGGAGGCACTACAATGAACCTGATTCACAGCATTGTCTCGGCGGTGATCGGCTTTGCGGTTTCGGCCGGAGCGACCTATATGATCGGAAAGAGGAGAAAACATGAATCGATTTGATAAGATCCGGCTGATCGTCTGCGATGTGGACGGAACGCTGTATGACTGGGACAGAATCCTGAGCCCGCGCACAATCCGGGTGATCAATGAGCTTCACGAGCGCGGCTATGGATTTTCCATTGCCTCGGGAAGACCGTATGAGGAAATCGTGGAATATGCGGACCGCTGGGGATTCCCGTTTCAGTTTGACGTTCTGATCGGACTTAACGGCGCCGAGCTGTTCAGCCTGAAACAGAACCGCCTTTATGAATACTACAAACTCTCCACGGAAAAACTGAAGAAGGCCACGGAGATCATGAAGCGGTTTGACTGCAATCCGTTCATGTACTGGCATCAGAAGCTTCTGTGCGTCAAGGTGGATGACATGATCATCAAATCCTCAAAGACCTCGGAGCGGGAGATCGTTGTCGCCGATGATATCTCGAAGCTGTATGAAGAGGAAAACTTCAAGATCATGTTCCGGATGAGTGAAGAGGAGACCGCCCGGGCAGAGGCCTGGCTCAACGCCCATCCCGATCCCGATTTCACCGCTCTCAAAACCCAGTCGACGCTGATCGAATTCATGGATCCGAGAATTTCCAAGGGGTTTGCCCTGGAAGAGCTGCGCGATCAGGGGGAATATAAGCTCGATGAGATCATGGCCTTCGGTGATACCACCAATGACAACTCGATGATCACGACGGCCGGATGGGGGGTGTGTCTCGCTAACGGCAGTGAGGACACCAAGGCGGCAGCGGATGATATCACCCGCTATGACTGCAAACATGACGGCTTTGCGGATTATATCGAAGAACATCTTTTCCGCAGGAACTGAAATCGGAGAAAAGTGCAGGGAGGTTCCGTTGCCGAAACCTTCCTGTTTTTTCCGTTATTTGCAGATGCGTAAAAATGCAAAAAACAGGAAAAACACGATATGTTGGGTTACAATGAAACTGAAGCGGTTCGGAAACGTTTACAATGTTGAATTTCGCCGGTTGACTATTCCGGAAGGAGACACTCTGCGAAAGGTCCGGAGTGAAGTGTATGGACAGATATCAGTATCCAAAAGAGGAACAGAAACTGCTGGAGAGCCTCCGGCAGCCTTTTGCCGTTTACCAGATCGTAGACGGGAAAATTGAGGCAGTGGTGATTTCTGACGGATTCTGCGAGCTGTTCGGATATATCAGCCGGGACAAGGCGAATTATGACATGAATCACGAGATGTATCGGGACATCCATGAAGATGATGCCAGGCGCATGAGCGATGCAGCGATCCGCTTTGCCAGGGACGGAACGGATTACGATGTGATTTACCGTGCCAAGCCCAAAAACAGTTTCGATTACCATATCATTCACGCCCAGGGCAGGCATGTCTTCACCCCTGAGGGAATCCGTCTTGCCCATGTGTGGTATACGGATGAAGGCATCTACCGCGAAAAGAGCGAGGGACAGGACCACTCTCTGAATTTCGCTCTCAGCAACATGATGAGGGAAGAGAACATCAACACCGCGGGTCATTACGACTATCTGACCGGACTGCCCGGGATGACCTATTTCTTTGAACTCGCCTCAGCCGCGAAGAATAGCGCGGAAGAAGCGGGAGAGATTCCGGTGATGCTGTATCTTGATCTCAGCGGAATGAAATACTACAACTACCGGTACGGATTCGGGGAAGGCAATAAGCTGCTGATCGAGTTTTCCAAGCTGCTGAGCCGCACCTTCGGCAGCGATCACTGCAGTCATATCGGTCACGGTCACTTCACCGCAATCAGTACGGAAGAAGGCCTTGAAGATACCCTGGATATGTTCTTTGAAGAAGCCGGCTGCCTCAACGGCGGAAACTCTCTGCCGGTAAAGGTCGGTATTTATACCAGACGCATGGACGACATCCCTCCGAGCTCCGCCTGCGACCGGGCAAAGCTTGCCTGTGACAGCCTGAAGGGAATTTATGCCAGTGCATACAGGTACTATGAGCCGCAGATGAGCGAAAAGGCCGAACGGCGTCAGTACATCCTCGAAAACTTTGACCGGGCGATCAAGGAGAAGTGGATACAGGTTTACTATCAGCCGATCATCCGTGCCGTCAACGGCAGGGTCTGCGATGAAGAAGCGCTGGCCCGCTGGATCGATCCGATCCGCGGCATTCTCTCTCCCGCGGAGTTTATCCCCGCCCTGGAGGATTCAGGACTGATCTACCGCCTGGATCTCTATGTCCTGGAACAGGTGCTTCTGAAATATGCGGATATGCGGGAGAGAAATCTGACGATTGTTCCCCATTCCATCAATCTGTCGAGAAGTGACTTCGATTCATGCGATATGGTCGAGGAAATCCGCCGGCGGGTGGATGAAGCAGGTGTCAGCCATGACAAAATCACGATTGAGATCACCGAGAGCGTGATCGGAAGAGATGTCACATTCATCAAGGCCCAGGTGGAACGCTTTCAGAGTCTCGGCTTCCCGGTATGGATGGATGACTTCGGCAGCGGCTATTCCTCGCTGGATGTCCTTCAGACGATCAAATTCAATCTGATCAAGTTTGACATGAGCTTCATGCGCAAGCTGGATGAGGGGGATTCCGGAAAGATCATCCTGACGGAGCTCATGAAGATGGCAGCGGCGCTTGGCGTCGATACGGTATGCGAGGGCGTCGAGAAGGAAAGCCAGATGCAGTTCCTTCAGGAAATTGGATGTTCGAAGCTGCAGGGATACTATTACTGCAAGCCGATTCCGCTGTCGGAACTGATCAGGAGATACGACACCGGAAAGCAGATCGGATTCGAGAATCCGAATGAGGAAGCCTACTATCAGGACATGGGCCGGCTGAATCTCTACGATCTCGGCATGATCGCTCCCAATGAGGGAGATGAACTGCGCAGTTTCTTCAACACCTTGCCGATGGGTGTGCTCGAAGTTCATAAGGACACGATCCGCATCGCCCGCTCCAACCCTTCTTACCGGGATTTCGTAAAGCGTTATTTCAATGTGGATCTCTCCGAGCGGGGAACGAGATTTACGCGGTACACGAAAGGCTTTTTTACCAATCTCATCAGGAAGTGCGCGGAAGAGGGCGGAAGAACCTTCTATGACGAACAGCTGAGCGACGGCTCGGTGGTGCATACCTTTGCCCGCAGGATCGGGGTCAATCCGGTCAACGGAAATATCGCGGTGGCGGTGGTGGTGCTCTCCATCTCTCCCCGGGAGGCAGGCACGACCTATGCGGAGATTGCCCGCGCTCTTGCCTCGGACTACTACAACATCTACTACATCGATCTTGAAAACGGCAAATTCATCGAATACACCTCCGCTGTGGGACAGCAGGATATGGCGATGGAACGCCATGGCGAAAACTTCTTCGAAGCGGTCATAAGGGATTCTGTGACCCGGATCTATGAAGAGGATCTCGATATGTTCCTGCATTCCTTCACAAAGGAAAACATCATCCGGGAACTGGATGAGCAGGGGGTGTTCACATTGACGTACCGCCTGATCGACAGCGGAAAGCCGATGTATGCGAATATGAAGATCACGCGGATGCCGGATGGAAGGCATATCATCATGGGCATCAGTATCATCGACTCGCAGATGAAGCAGAAGGAGATGATCGAGAGCGTTCAGAAGGAGCGGGATGCCCTGATCAAGATCATGGCGATTTCCGACAACTACCTGAGCCTGTATTCCATCAACCCGCGCAACGGCAAATATATCGAGTACAGCGCCACCGACGAATATTCCCAGCTTGGCCTTGCCAAGCAGGGAGAGGATTTCTTCCGGCAGGTGATCATCGACGGCCGCAAGGTCGTATCGCCCGAGGATCAGCCAAAACTCGAGAAAGTCCTGACAATGGAAAACATCATGAAGCAGATCCGGGAAAAGGGATCGCTTCAGGTACAATACCGGCTGATGTTCCATGGCGAACCAAAGCCCGTGAGCCTGCGGATCGCGATGGTCAAGGAAAGCGACGGCGAGAAGCTGATCGCCGGCGTAAGAGCCTGGACGGTCCGCAAAAAAACAGAAACCGGGCGACAAACATTGTGAGTAATCAGGGGGCGAAGCTGTTCGCCCTTTGATTTTCTTCTGAGCAGAATCCCTCTGTTTGTCTTTGCCCATCGCTATAATGAAATCATGCGGCATGATCTGATTCATCAAATCGAACTCTACCAGCCATTCAACGCCCAGGAAGAAGCGGACAGAGAGGTGATTCTCTCCGCTTTGAAGAATACCGGGGATATTTTCTTCCGGACCAACCGGACAGCTCATATGACAGCCTCAGCCTGGGTGGTCAATCCCGATGGGGGAAAGATTCTGCTTGCCTATCACAACATCTATGATTCCTGGGCATGGCTCGGCGGCCACGCCGACGGTGAGGAAGATCTTCTTTCCGTGGCCATTCGGGAAGTGAAAGAGGAAAGCGGCATAAGCCATGTGATCCCTCTGCAGGAGTCTGTCTTTTCCCTGGAGGTCCTGACGGTGGACGGCCATGTGAAAAAAGGAAGCTATGTCTCTTCCCATCTCCATCTGAACCTCACGTATCTGCTCTGTGCAGATGAGAGGGAACAGCCCGTAAGCAAGCCGGATGAAAACCGGGCGGTTGCCTGGTTTGCAAGGGAGAAGGCGATCGAACAGTCTTCGGAACCGTGGTTCAGGGAAAGGATCTATTCCAAGCTGAATCAGAAACTGGAGGAGTACCTCCGAACCCAAAAATAAAAGGAGTGGATATGCAGAAATTTGTTTATTTCGCACCGACGGAAATCGTCTTCGGAAAAGATGCGGAGAATAAGACCGCAGATCTTGTCAGAAAACACGGAGGTCACAGAGTGTTTGTTGTTTACGGCGGCCAGTCCGCGGTAAAGAGCGGCCTGCTTGCGCGGATCGAAACAAATCTCAGAGAGAACGGCATCGAAGTGCTTTCCAAAGGCGGTGTGGTTCCCAATCCGCTCGTCTCCACGGCAAGAGCGATGGCAGAGGCCGCAAAGGAATTCAAAGCCGATTTCATTCTCGGGGTAGGCGGCGGCAGTGTGATCGATACCGCCAAGGCGGTGGCCCATGCATGCGCGAATCCCGAGCATGATCTCTGGGAGTTCTGGACGGAAACGCCATTGCTCAAAAGCGCCCCGGTCGGAGCCGTGCTCACGATTTCGGCGGCGGGAAGCGAGACCAGCAACTCCTCTGTTCTGACCAATGATGAAATGGTTCCGCCGACCAAGCGCGGCATCAACACCGATTTCAACCGCTGCCGGTTTGCCGTCATGAATCCGGAACTCACCATGACGCTTCCGAAATATCAGATCGGAGCCGGCGCGGCGGATATCTTCATGCATACCTCAGAGCGCTATTTTGCGGCGATTCTCGGCAATCACCTGACGGATGAAATCGCCGAGGGACTCTTCCGCGACATCATTCACTACGGACCTGCCGCCTATGAAAATCCGACGGATTATGAAGCGATGAGCGAAGTCATGTGGTGCGGAAGCGTCTCCCATGTCGGTCTGACCGGGCTTGGCTCCAAAGGCGATACGCCCAAGGACGGCGACTGGGCCTGTCATCAGCTCGGCATGACCATTTCGGCATTGTATGATTCCACCCATGGCGCAACCCTGACGGCGGTATGGGCCGCCTGGGCAAGATATGTCATGCATGAAAACATCGCCCGCTTCGCGCAGTTTGCCCGCCGGGTATACGGGATTGAAGAAGCCGATGATGAAAAGGCCGCAGTTCTCGGCATTGAGAAGACCAATGCTTTTTTTGCAAGCCTTGGCATGCCGTTAACCCTGGCCGAATTGCTTGGTCATGTGCCAACGGAAGAAGAACTGCTGGCCCTTGCGGATGCCTGCAGCTATCAGAAGAGCCGCACGATCGGCGCCTTCAGAATTCTGAACTATGATGACATGCTTGCAGTCTACCGCCTGGCAGGGAAATAAGCACATTCGGGAATCGGAACTTCGGTTCCCTTTTTTCATTCGGACTGGCATACAATAGAAACAGAAACAGGCAGGATAAATCAATGAAAGAATGGACCCGTGAAGAGAAATACCGCGTTTTAAAAGATGCTTCGGAAATCGAACCGATGCATGAAATGATTCAGAAATCAAAGTACCGTCAGCTTCTGCATGTGCAGGGCGTGACAGGGCTGATCAACGATCCCAACGGCTACGTCTATCACAACGGCGTATGGCATCTGTTTTACCAGTGGTGCCCATGGGGCGCCGTTCATGGTTTGAAATACTGGTACCATACCGTATCAAAGGATCTGGTGGAATGGCAGAACCGCGGAATCGCAATCAGGCCTGACACAATCTATGACAACAAGGGGGCGTATTCGGGCTCTGCGCTTGTCGCAAAGGAATCCATTTATCTCTATTACACCGGCAATCACCGGGATGAGGACTGGAAGCGAACCTCGTATACCTGCATTGCCAACATGCGCGATGACGGTTCTTACCACAAGTATTCCAAACCGCTCTTCGCCGCGCATCCCGGCTATACCGAACACCAGAGAGATCCCAAGATCATCTGGCGGGAAGAGGAAGACATGTACTACATCATCCTCGGGGCACAGACGAAAGACAAGCGGGGATGTGCGCTGATCTACAGATCAAAGGAGTTCAATAAAAACTGGGAATTTGCCGGAGAGCTCAAAGTGCCGGGGTTTGAAGACTTCGGCGATATGTGGGAGTGCCCCTCGCTTGAGAGGATCAGCGGCAGGGATGTACTGCTCTTCTGTCCCCAGCATCTGACGATCCCAAACCGCGGGATGGACAGAAACCACAACGGCTACCTGATCGGGGAAATGGACTGGAACACTCTGACCTTTACGCCGGAGACGCAGTTCCATGTGCTCGACTTCGGATTTGATTCCTATGCGGCGGGATGTGCCTCCAATATCGGTGCCCGCAATGTGAACGATCCCTCCGCTCTGACAAGAGACGACAAAGCGATTCTGGTCGCCTGGATGGGACTGCCGGATGTGTCCTATCCTACGGATGAGGAGAACTGGGCCGGATGTCTGACCCTGCCGCGGGAACTGACGGTGCGCCACCGCCGGCTGATCCAGCGGCCGCTCGAAAATCTGCGCCGGCTGCGGGACGGGGAGGCGGATCTGAAAACCAACCGGCTTCCCGATGCCTGTGAAATCGAGCTGATCAACCGCGGCGAAGATCTTTCCGTGACTCTGTTCACCGATGAGCGGGGCAGAGGCGGGGTATCCATCCTCTTTGACTACGCAAGCAAGACGATCACGATCGACCGCAGCGGAATGAAGCGGCGGTTCAATGTGGAAGCGGGGGAGGAAAGATCGAGAAATCTCGGCCATAACCTCGCACACATGCGCATCTACATCGACCGCAGTTCCTTTGAAATCTTCATCAACGACGGCGATGCGGTGTTCACCTCCCGCATCTTCCCGGAAGACGATGAGCATGGATGGCTTGTGGAGGGAGATGTGTCGCTTCGGATCTGGAAGCTGAGACCGGCAGTAAAAGACGATTTTGTACTGTGAGAATCAATTCTG
>JAFWCM010000158.1 GCA_017536885.1 Solobacterium sp. | reverse complement strand
TTCATTGCCGGCTACGGCAGCGTTGAAATCGCTGATCATCTCGGAGATAAACGTATCGTAGCTGTCATAGACGGAGATCCCGATCTTGATCCGCTTTTCTTCCGGCTTGACGGTTTCCGTGCAGGCACAGAGGCCAAAGCACAGCAGGCCCTGCAGTAGTTTTCTGATTGCTTTCATTGCATACCTCCCGCTTCAGTTGATGATCGGAAACAGCATCGATTCATGTTTCTTGCTGTAGAGATTGTCCTTTGTGATGACTTCGAATGATACCTGTCGGTCTTTCATCGGAATATTCGGGGTGTTGAGGCGGTTGTGCACTTCCGTCATGGCAAGATATCCCATCCGGAAGTCATCCGGCACGATCATCGCCGCGATGAGACCGCGGTCGAGATAGTAGATCGTCTTGTCGGAACAGCCGATGCCGTAGAGGCGGATGCGGGGTTCCTCATCGGTGCGCAGAATATCTCCGGCCTGTTCGAGATTCGTATTGTCCAGGGCGATGACCGTATTCACGTTCACATAGCTTTCCACGCTCTCTGCGCTCTCGGCAATCCAGACCGGGGTGATGCCGAAGACCTCCAGTGCTTCGGTTAGGGCGCTGAGGCGTTCCCGGCTCACCGCCAGGCGCTGGTTTCCGCTGATGATTCCGATCTTCAGTTCGGCCGGCACTTCGCTCTCTGCCATGTCATTCTGCACCGTCTCGGCCAGGCTCTCTCCGATTGCCCGGCTGTCGGTGCCGATCCCGGCATAGGAGCCCTCCTCCGAGGCGCTGAACGTCTCGCTGAGATCGATGAGTTCCAGCACGGTGGTGCGGGCAATATCACGCACACTCTCTTCGCTTTCCTCGCTTTCTTCAAGCTGTACGATCAGCCCGTCGGAAGCGGAGGCGGCTCCCGAGATCAGATGCATCTGTTCCTGGGGAGATTCGAATTTTCCCGTGACCGCATAGTTCAGGGAAACATCATAGTCATCCGCCGCTTTTTCAAGACCCGCCCGGAAGCGAACCCAGCGGCTGTCGGTGGAATCGGAGACCACCACCGTGACAAACTGCCGTTTCTTCTGCGGCTCGCTGATCGTGGAAGTTGAGGTCAGAAACCAGGTCAGGACAATAACGCCGATTCCGGCGATGATCAGGCCGGTAATAATTCGTCCGGTTCTCTTCATACGCCTTTCTCCTTTCCGCCCTCTTCCAGCATCTTCCGGTTTTCCTCGGTATAGGGAATTGCCGGAAAGCGGATGATGACCACAGTTCCGACATCCGGTTCGCTTTCGATCCGCAGACCGTAGTTTTCACCGAAGCGCAGCTGAATGCGCTTATGGACGTTGTAGAGACCGACACCGCTGCCGTGATGATTTGCCTTGGAGCGGTCTTCCAGCAGGAGCTGGGCTACTTCTTCCTTCCCCATGCCGAAGCCGTTGTCTTCCACGGAGATGTAGATATCATCGCCGTCCTTCCAGTCACGGACGATGATCATGCCGTCTTCATCCATGTTCTTGACACCGTAGTAGATCGCATTTTCGAGAATCGGCTGGATGATGAGTTTCACCGTGCAGTAGCGGCTGAGTTCCGGATCGGCTTCGAACTTCACCTCGAAGGCATTGCGGAAGCGCACCTGCTGGATGTTCATGTAGTTGATCGCATGCCGCAGTTCATCTTCGATCGGGATGATCGTATTGCCTTTGGACAGAGAGATGCGGAAGATATTGGCCAGCTGGGTGATCATCTGGGTTGCGTCCTTGTCGCGGCCGCTTTCAATCATCCAGACAATCGAATCCAGGGTGTTGTAGAGGAAATGCGGGTTGATCTGCGACTGCAGGGCGTCGAGTTCGCTCTTGCGCTTTTCCTCCTGTTCGCGGACGATGTCGCGCATGAGCTGGCTGTTTCGCTTCTGATAGTTCTGCAGGGTTTTGCCGAGGTTCTGAATTTCCAGCGATCCGTTTTCAAAGGAATCATCGGGAATCGGCGTTTCGCCGCTGGCATTGCGGACCGCGTCATCGAGTTTGCGCACGGGGCTGGAAATATACGCCGCAACAATCCGGTTGATCAGCACGATCGCCAGAAGCATGATGGCCATGACCATGACCAGAAAGCTTCTCATCTGGCTGAGGCTCAGCGAGAACGAGGAGGAAGGAATCACGGAAACGAGTTTCCATCCGGTATACGATACCGTATCGACAATCACGACCCGCGTTTCCCCGCCGAAGGACTCTTCTCTTACGCCGTCTTCATAGGCGGCGACGGCTTCATTGTTTTCATTCAGAATATCAGCGCTGATCTGCATCATCTTGGGGTGGTAGATGATATTGCCGTTGTTGTCGGTGAGATACATGTACTGGCCGGTCGAGTTGCCGGCGTTGATGTCATCGAGCATCTGCACGATGTTCGAGTAGTTCATATCGACCAGAAGCACGCCGCTTCGCGGAACACCGTTGACGGTGATGCGCACCGCCCGGCTCAGGCTGATGACCCAGTAATAGCGGTAGTTGGGATCATCGAAGAGGTTCTGTACATGCGGCAGGGAAAAATGGAAGTTTTCCACTTCGTTGATCGCGCGGCTGAACCAGCTTTCCGATGCCACATCCAGTCCCGGTTTTTCGATCGCACTCGGAGCGGCGGAGACCAGTGATCCCGTCAGGCTGTAGAGGGCAAGCGAAACAATCCGGTCCCGGCCGGTTTCATAGAACATGTTCATCTCGGTGTCGATCGAATCCGTCTTAAAATCCCGGTCCTTGATCACATCGTAGTACATCGCATCCGAAAGCTGACGCATGTCGGTCAGATAATCTTCCAGGGTCACTACCGCCCGCTCGGTGAGACGTTCCGCACTCTCGGTCATCATCTGCCGCGAGCGCGCCGCAAACTGGCGGTACAGGGTAAACCCCGTAATGATCGTCGCCGCGGCGGTGATCACGGTAAAGGAAAGCAGGATCGTCTGACTGATGGAGAGATTTCTTCCGGAGAGGGTTCCGGTTTCCTGAGTTCTGCTCATTCCGAACGCTTTCCCTGCTTGTATTTGGACGGCGAAACGCCGAACTGCTTCTTAAAGACATAGGAGAAGTAATTGGGATCGCTGTAGCCCACTTCTCTTGCGATGATGTAGGTCTTCTCATTCTTCTCGATCAGCAGTTCGACTGCCTTCTCCATCCGCACATCGGTCAGAAAGGCGGTGAAGTTTTTCCCTGTCTCCCGTTTGAACACGGTTGAGAAATAGGCCGAACTGACCCCGAGCAGAGAACAGACCTGTTCGACATTGAGGTTTTCGTCCATGAAGTTTTCATTGACGTAATCGACAGCCTTGCTTACGAAGGACTGGGAATTGTCGAGCCGCTTTTCCGCAAGCATCTCCTGCATGCGCAGGCAGGTTTCTCTGACCCAGCGGCGCAGGTCGTTTTTCTCCATGACCTGAACCATGGCATACATGTCATCGCCGCTCTGAAATACGGCATCGATATCGAGGCGGTTGTTTTTCGCAAAGCGGTAGATCTGCGATACCAGTTCCATCGCAAAGAAGCGGTATTCCTGCACGGAGGAGAAATGATCCACGCAGTTCATATAGAGATCCACTGCCTCTTCGAGGTGTTTCTTATCTTCCAGGCGCACCTGCTTGAACATTTCCTTGAGGCGCTCTTCATTTCCGGCTTCCCCTTCTTCCGTTTCGCTCGGAGCGATTTCCCGGATCGAGATCGCCTTGGAGGTGCCGTAGATCACACGGTAGCTGACGGCGTTTCTCGCGCCGCTGTAGGAAGCGGAGATCTCCCTGACATCGCGGACGGGACTTCCGATTCCGATCGTCACCACCGCCTTGCTTACACTGCCCGCAAGCCGGCAGAACTTGTCGCATTCGTCGATGATGCGGGTGACTTCTTCCTCTTTCTCCATCTGCACCAGCATCACGGTATTGCTGAGATAGGAGAAGTACCGCACGTTCCAGCCGGAAAGAAGCCGCTCTTCCGCAAGCCGGCGCACCGCAACATTCAGGAGTCTTGCGCTCATCCCCTCCGGGACATGGCTCTGCGAAATGTGGATCACGCAGACCACAAAGACCGGACCGGCCAGGGAGAGCTGAAGATCATTCAGCGTCTGTTCGAGACTGCTTTCGCTGATCCGCCCTTCGATCAGAGAGGCGAAGAAGCTCTCCTGCATCAGCGGCAGGCTTTCGTTATAGTAGCTTTCGAGCATCTGCACGTTCTGCTGTTCATCGAGTTCCTTGTCAAGAGACTCCCGGATGCGCAGAAACACCTTGCGCAGCTCTTCGCTGTCGACCGGCTTGAGGATGTATTCCTCGGCAGATAAGCGGATCGCCTCCTTGGCGTATTCAAACTCATCGTAGCCGGAGAAGATGATGATTCTCGTGTTGGGCCAGAGTTCCTTCAGGCGTGCGCATAATTCCAGTCCGTTCATATACGGCATCTGGATATCGCTCATCACTACATCGGGCTGGATGCTTTCGGCAATATCGAGGGCCTCAAGACCGTTGCGGGCATAGCTTGGCTGGTTGAACCCCATGGAATTCCAGTCGATCTTTCGCGCGATCGCCTTTGCGACTTCTTCCTCGTCGTCCACCAGCATCACGGAATATCGCCTACTCATACTTTTCCACCATCTTCTTCCAGGAATAGAACACCCATACCGTCACGACGAAAATCTCCGCAAACGCGGCGTAGATATTCACCTGCAGCAAAAGGGCATTGATCACTACGGCAATCGAAAAGATCAGGATCAGCTTTCCGGCGGAAACGGCATATTCGTCATGAATGCTCTTTCTGACCTTCGGCTTGTTTTTGCCGCGGATGCATTCCAGGTCCTTCATGTACAGAAGGCGCCATGCATAATAGAAACCGATTACGGCGAGCAATATCGGTACGCCCGATACGGCCATAAATGAATCAAGGGTATTGTTCATGATCTTTCCTCCAGAATATTCCGATACAGCGCTGCGTAGGCATCCTTCATGCGCTTCTGCCCGTAGAGGGCTTCGCTTCTTCGCCGGCAGTCTTCGCTGTTCAGCGTTTCGCACCGGCGCTGTTCCCCAAGCAAACGAACCAATGCGGCGATGTCGTGCTTTTCGATGACGAATCCCGTGTGTTCATCGATGATCTCGGGACTGCCGCCGCTCTGATAGGTGATGACTGGTGTGCCGCAGGCAAGAGACTCCATGTTTACGGTCGGGAAGGTATCCTCCAGGGTCAGGTTGATCAGGAAGTGCGCTCTGCTGTACGCCTTCGCGAGCTCCTTCTGATCTCTGGTATGGTTCAGGCATGTGGTGTTGGCATAGCGCTCATACTGCTTTGACCCGTTTCCGATGATCGTTACCGGAACGGAAGGATCCATCTGCTTCAGAAGTTCGTGCAGGTCTTCGCTTCCCTTCTCTCTGGTCCAGGAGCCGCTCATCGCAAGCAATGAGAACTCCCTGTCTTTTTCGGCACCGGGGCAGAAGGTCTCAAGACTGATCCCGTTATTGATCACCTCGGTATTCTCCTCTTTGAGAAACGATTCTTTCACCCGCTCTTTGAGCCAGAGGGAAGGCGTCACCAGGGTCAGACGCTTCAGGCCGGTGAATGCTTTCTTCTTCCGCTCGAACTGCTCTTTTACCCCCTGCTTGAAGATTGAAAAGGGATAGGCGAAGGGATAGGGACAGTCATGGCACTGCGTCTTGTATCGATCACAATTGCAGGCCTCAAAATGGGGACAGTAGCCGGTGAATGCCCAGCAGTCATGAAGCGTCCAGACCACCGGGAGTTCCGCCTCCTTCAGGAAGGCGAAGAGGTCTTCGTAATTGACATAATAGCCGTGAAGATTATGCATGTGGATGAGGTCCGGCTGAAACTCCCGGATCTTTTCGATCAGCCGGGCGGTTTCCGCGTGATTGGACAGTCCGTTCCGATTGAACAGGATCGTATTCAATGCGGCAGCGGCGTTGCCGGGAAAGTCCGTAAACCGGAACGCCGGCACCTGCCCTTCATAGTTTCCCCTTCCGTAGCAGAGCAAAGAGTCCTGCATCTTTGCAAGATCCTCGCACAGATGTCCGGTAGATCCTCTTCCTGCCACCGAATTGATATAAAGCACTTTCATGCCTGTATTCTCTCACGTTCCGCCCTGTTTTGTCATAAGAGAACGTTTCCCTTCTTCATTCCCCGAAAAACGGCGGTTTGCGGGGGAGTTCAGCCGGCTAACCATTTCGGGAACAGGTGCAGATCACTCCGGCAGTCTTATGCATAGGAAACCAGGGAGATGTTGTACTGACCATCCGGTCCCGCTGTGCGCTGGATGAGGAACGGGTCAAAAGAACGTTTGAGAATCAGTGTACGGAATTTCTGGCCAGGCTGGAGAATGACAGGAAACGCAATTCGTTCAAGCAGCTGTGCAAGTTCATCATCGGTTCGTTTACGGTCTGGGAAAGCGCGAATATCCGGATCCCGGATAATCCGGAGATCAGGATATACGAGATGTTTCTCAAGCGTCTGAAACAGGCTGAAATCACCTTTCAGTACGATAGTGAAAACTGATCGAAAGCGCGCATCTCTTTTTCCGTCCGCAGAAAAAATCTCCGGAAGCAGTATGATTCTTCCGAAGATTCGTTGTTCTGAACAGAGAGATCAGCCTGTTCATTGTTCTGTTCTCAGAAGTCAGCCAGAAGATTATCTCCAGGCCTTGTGGCAGACCGTCAGATCTCTGTAGATGATTGCCATGCTGAAACAGGCGTCGCTGTCACTGCACCAGCTTCCGTCCTGTACCGTATTGGCGCAGTTCGGAAAACCGATACTATCATCATACGGATCCATGCCGATATGGCGATACAGCTGCAGAAGGCAATCCCTTCTGCTTCCCTGCCAGCATCCCGGTGCTTCTCCTCCGGTGACTGCGCTCAGTTCTTCGGAAGACATCTTCTGCGCAAATACCACTTCTTCTTCCGCTTCTTTCTTTCCTTCTTCACTCAGCGAATGATGAAATGACTGCATGAATTTTCCGAACTATTCTTCCGGGATCCCGAGTTTTGCGAACAGTTCTTTTTCGGTAATCGGATGATCCAGGGCATACTGCAGAACCGCTTCCTGTTCCTCGGTGATTTCACCGAGATGTTCTTTGATCGATTTGTCCAGTTTTTTCGATGTTAAACATGTTTTCTCCTTTCTTATCCTGCGGACATATTGCTGTTGATTTCATTATATTCACGAATTGCATGCAGGTTCATGCACTTCCCGAGGATTTGTCGTCTGAGTTCCGCCCGGCTCAGAGAGAAGAGGAAGGTTCAAGGATCAGATATAAAGAGAGTATCTGTAAAGGGCATCCCTGTCTTCATTGGGTCTTGCATATGCGCCGAGGATGGTTTTCATCAGTTCCTTCCGGCGGGAGAGTTCTTCCGGTGTTCCGAAGGCGATGATGTTTCCGTGATCCAGCACGCAGATCTTATCGCTGAGGGAAAAACTCAATGGAATATCATGGCTTGCAATCAGGATCCCTGTCCCGCCAAGTTTCAGTTCCTGAAGAATCCGGCAGATTTCCGTTTTATGAGGGATATCAATATCCGCCAGCGGCTCATCCAACAGCATATATCCGCTGTTCTGGGCAATCACCATGGCAAGATACGCCAGCGTTCTCTCCCCGCCGGAGAGGTCGGCGGCTTTTTTCTCACGGAATGCGTCAAGCCCGACCATGGCTATGGCACGTTCCACCGCCGCTGTGTCTTCGGCGCTTAAGGTATGGGAAAAATCAGCGAACGGAAATCTGCCGTGGGAGATCAGGGTGACAACGCTCATATCCACCGGCAGAACCTGCTGGGGAAGGTAGGAGATCATCTTCGCGCGCTCCTTTGTGCGCAATGCGGACACTTCTTTGCCGTCTGCCAGAAGACTTCCCTGATATCTCAGCTGTCCGTCAATCGTCTTTAACAGCGTGGATTTCCCGCTGCCGTTCTTTCCGATGATAGATACGATCTCGGACGGCCGAAGGACAAACCGGTCAATATGAATTGTTTCTGTTCCGTCATATCCGGCCCTGACATCTGAAAGTTCTATCATACCTTACCCCAGTCTCATCCGCCTTCTGCGGAATGCAATCATCACGATAAAAAATGGTGCACCGAGAAGCGACAGGATCATTCCCACCGGCAGTTCATACGGATAGAACAGGATTCTTGCAAGGGTATCCGCAAACAGCACCAGGGCCCCGCCCCAGATCCCGCACAGAAGCACCTGGGTTCGGGATCGCTCCTGTTCCATTCTTCGTACAAGGTTCGGAATGATGAGTCCCACAAAACTGATCAGACCGCAGCTTGCGACTGCCGCCGCAGATAAAAAAGCCGCGAGAAAAACAGCAGTATATCTGCAGGCCTTCACCGAGAGCCCCAGGCCCTGCGCCATCTCATCCCCCAGGGAGAGCAGTTCGATTCCCGGGGCCAGCAGTACGGCAAAGATCGTACCGATCACGACGCATACCGCTGTCATGGTCAGAAGAGAGACCGGTATGCTCTGAAGCGAACCGAGCTGAAACGCAGTCTTATCCGTTACCGTATCGGGCCGCAGGGTAATGATCAGATTCGTGAAGGAACTCATCAGTGCCGACACCGCGACGCCGGCGAGAATCATGGTGCTCTTCCTGCTTCCGGAATAGACGGAGATCATCCAGACCAGAAGAATCGAAACCATCGCCCCGAAAAAAGAAAACAATCCCCTGACCACAAATCCTCCCTGAAACAGACATATGCCGATCAGGGCAAAAAGACCGGCTCCGTTATTGATCCCCATGATGCTTGGGGCAGCCAGTCTGTTGTTAAGTGATTCCTGCATGAGATATCCTGCCACCGAAAGTCCGATCCCGCAGAAGATCCCTGCCAGCATGCGCGGAAGCCGGACGCCCCAGAGGATCAGCGAAGCGACCTGATCGGCGTCCCTGCGGCTGAATACCGCCTTAACAAAGTCCGTGAATGCATAGCTTCCGTTCGGTCCAAACAGCGAAAGCACAATCGCCGCACAGAGCAGAAGAATCCCGCACAGAATCCACTTATTGTTTTTCCAGAATGTCGCAAACATAGCTGTAAGCTTCGTCCCAGCGTTCATTTGGTTTGTTATGGAACAGATCCTTCGGAAGGAATACCAGTCTGTTCTCCTTCACTGCCTTCAGCTCCCTGAATACGGCCTGACTTTCAAATTCTTCCGAAAACGCCTTCGCGGCTTCTTCATCGTCTCCCATAAAAACAACAAAGATATAATCGGGATTCCGCAATGCGATCTCTTCGATGTTCAGATCATTCAGAGCACTGTCATCGTCCGCGATATTGGATAGTCCGAGACTGTCCAGGATCGCGCAGGTGAAGTGATCCTTCTTCAGCGCCTTCGTATTCGCCGCGGAAGCTCTTAAACAAAGATAGGCTGTGCCTTTAAACTTCTCTCCTTTGTCCGCAATGATACTGTCGATCCGCTGTTTCACGTCGGTGACATTCTTCTGATAGAGATCCTCTCTTCCGGTCATCTCCGTGAATTTTCGGATCACGGCGTCATAATCTTCAAAGGAATCCACCGTGACCGGCATGACCGTGACCGAGAGCTTGTCCAGCTCCGCCTTCAGCTGTTCATGTGCCGCCAGTTCCCCGGAAAACAGCACCAGATCCGGTTTCAGTGCCAGGATCGCCTCGGTACTCGGTTTCTTTACCGTTCCGACAACAACGGTATCTTCGGAGATCCCATCGAGCTCAAGTGCGTCTTCGGTTACGCCGCTTAATGATCCTCCCGCCAGCAGCCACATATCCGCGATGGATTTGGACAGTGCCACCACGGAGGTATACGCTTTTTCCTTCGGGGGTTCTGCGGAAGTCTGACCGCAGCCGGACAATAACGTGACTGCGGCCAGGCATACTCCGAGAAGCGCGGTGAGTATTCTCTTACCCGCCATATTTGCTGTAGTCTTTTCCGCCCCAGTAGATTCTGTCGTTTACCTCTGCTTTCGGGCCCAGCTCAACGCCTTCGAAGATCCACTTCTTGAATTCCTCAAATCCGGTTCTGTCGACGATATAGCCGATGTGTTCCTTATGTTCCACCGCATTGGGATCAATATACTCTTCGATATAGGCGTAGGTGTTCTTCACAATTTTAAGGATGCTGTCCTCATCTGCCCATTTGATGAAATCCTCGGCAAGCCTTGGATTCTTCTTGCCGGTTCGGCCGAGAAGGACAAGCCGGAAGTAGTGTTCCCTGCTTCTGGTCCAGGCTCTCGTCGGGCAGTAGACAACACATACGCCGCAGCCGATGCATTTGTCGGGATCTCTTTCAATCTTTCCGTTGACGAGCTTCAGTGCGCCTACGGATCTTCTCCGGCAGTAATCGACACAGGCGCCGCAGGCAACGCATCTGTCCTTGTTGTACTGCGGTTCCGTCATTCCGATGATGCCGAAGTCTGCCATTCTGACTTTGGCGCAGTCGTTGGAGCAGCCGGTAAAGGCAATCTTGACATGCCTGTCATTCGGGAAGACACGGTTCTCCATCTTCTGTGCAAACGCGGTCGTATCATAGCATCCGAAGGGACAGAGTCTCGCGCCGGGGCAGGCAATCACATTCCGGGTTCCGGAGGAAGGATATCCCTTTCCCTTTTCCGGCTGATTGATCCTGAGGGCATCGATAATTTCCTGCACTTCCGCGTTTACCTTATCCATATCGGTGAGCTGAATGCCGGGAATCTCAATCCCCTGCCGGTTGGTGATGTTGATCACGCCCGTGCCGTATTTTTCCGCAATCTCCACTACTTTTGCCATGGAGGCGGAATCGATCACGCCGCCGGGGATCCGGATTCTCGATGCGGTTTCACCTCTGACCTTGGAATACCGGAATGCGTTTTTCTTAAGCTTTCCTACATTAATATCCAGATTCGCCATATCACACCTCCTAGTCAACAAAGTCTTTTGCGACTTCATAACTGAACACAGGACCATCGATGCAGATGTAGTAGTCGTTGACACGGCAATGGCCGCATTTGCCGAGGCCGCAGCACATTTTCCTCTCATGTGACACAGTGATGTTTGCGTCCGTAAAGCCTTTTTTCTTCAGCTCGATAATGGAAAACTTCATCATCGGCGGCGGTCCGACCACAACCGCTTTAGCCGTGGAAGGATCCTTCAGAGGAAGTCCGTCGATATACTTTGTGACAAGGCCGATCTTTCCTTCATAGCCTTCGGGCGCTCCGTCCACCGTGAGGATCAGGTTGAGCCTGGAATCCCATGCTTTGAGATCATCCCGAAACAGCATGTCATCCGGGGAGCGGAATCCGGCAATCACATATTTCTGTGAAGCGTCCGGCATCTCTGACAGCGCCTGGATCACCCCGCGCACCGGCGATACGCCGGTTCCGCCGGCGACCACAACTACTTCGCCGTCCCGGTACAGATCCACATCAAAGCCGTTTCCGTACGGTCCCCGCAGGAGCAGCGACTGTCCTTCATAGCGCTCGAACACTTCGTTGGTCACTCTGCCGACACGGCGGATCGTAAGATCCACGAAGTTCTCGCCGATTCCGCTGACGGAAATCGGTGCTTCTCCGTATTTCGGTATGGAGACCTCAAAGAACTGTCCGGGCTTCACATCACCCTGAAACTCCATCCGGAAGGTATATTCCTTTCCGGTGTGTTTTATCACTTTTAAAATTCTGGAAGGAAAAGGAAGATATGGATTCACCGTATTCATGAGTTCACCTCCTTTTTAACCGCATCGTTTACCTTGTTTATGATATTGGAATACGAGATGTACTCCGGGCAGATGTCATCACATCTTCCGCAGCCGACACACATCTGATAGCCGAACCGCTTTTTGAAATCCGAGATCTTGTGGAGGACCTTGAACCGCATCCTCTCGCCGTTCTTTCTTCGGTACTGGCCGCCGCCTGCCACATCGGTATAGCCGTCGACCATGCAGGAAGCAGCCACCCTTCTTCTCTCTCCCACTCTTCCGTTGTCGGAGTAGAAGACATCCTGCATCGTATAGCAGGTGCAGGTCGGGCAGACAAAGTTGCACCGTCCGCAGTTGATACACCTCGTGGTGTATTCATCCCAGAGCTCGTTGGTGATGATGCTTTTTGGAATCTCGTCCGGGATTTCAACCCTGACGTCATTTTCTTTCACATACCGCGGCGAGACTTCCGCCTCTTTGACGCCGGAAGCCGCCTTAAAGTAGCCGTCGAATTCCGCATCTTTTACATTGGAATGAATCTCACTGTCAATGAGGTCGACCGAAAACACATAGTCTCCCTCATATTGATTGGAATTCATCGAAACACAGAAGCAGTTATCATAGGAATGACCGCAGCCGATCAGCACCTTTCTGATCAGGTCTCTGCGCCTCTGATAGAACCAGTCTTTTTCCCTGCCGTTTTCCAGATAGATCTGGTCGATCCTTTGAATTGCGTTCAGATCGCAGCTTCTTCCGAAGATCAGGATCGGTTTGAGACAGAGATCCGCATCCTTCACTTCCTCTTCCGTGAAGTACAGAAGCGTTTCGGAAAGAGGAAGAAGAAACTCCTTCGCCGAATAGTCGGATTTTTTCTCCAGCTCAATTTCCGATGCATCGGAGATTTCGTCGTAGATCACACAGTCGACATCCGTAAATCTTCCCGCACCTTTTTTGATGACCGGGGCAAAAATCCGGTAATCCTTCAGCAGGGCACTGACAAGATCAGAGAATCCCTGCGTTCCAAGTACATAACCCATTAAGAATCCCTCCTGATTGTTTTGTTTTTTAAGGCCGTTTGCCTTTTCCCAGCAGCATCCTTGCAAAATTCAAAAGCACATATCCCACCAGCATGGATGTTAAGAAGATCTGAAGTCCTGCCAGCTGGCCGACCGCAAAGCCGGTGCTTTCACTGCCGTGTCCGTTCAGGAATCCTGCCATCTTATTGGTGGCCACGATTCCGATTGCCATCGGGAAGGTAAGTCCCGCAAACCCCGGATTGAAATCAAAGGAGAAGAAATCCGGAAGCTTATAGATGATGAACAGGAGTGAGGCAAGAACACAGAAATAGAGGAAATACAGAAGCGCCTGGTTCGGCAGTTCATACACGTTCAGAAGGCTCACAACACAGAGGCTGCACGGAGCGAGAACCACCGGCATCGTGTGATAGACCTGCGGCTGTACGGGAACCCTGATGAGTCTTGCGATCATGACGGGCATCAGAATCAGGTAGATGAGGATGCCGTAGATCGTAATGATCTGTAAGAGTCCCTTCATGTTCATGGCGCCGCCGGTAACACAGGAGACCATGATTCCGTTGTAGGTTACAAACCAGCTGGGCACCGTGGTTTTCGGATCCCGTTTCACGATCACGTTGCGGTAGGTGAAAATGCAGATGTGAATTGCATGGATGATGATGGCGAAGAGCCAGATCCACTTTCCGAACCCCAGTCCCATTTCGTAGTAAAAACTGCCGAGAATCATAAGGCACATCGTAAATCCCGCATAGAGACTGCACGGAACCGGCTGCTTGTATTCTTCAATGCATGTGGATGTACAAAGAATCATCTTCAGGATATAGACAAGGACAATGATCGTAGCGCAGCACATGATCAGCATCCTGAACCAGGGATAGCCCATGCCTCCGTACACGTTGCCGAGGGTCATCGTTCCCACAAACGTCGGAAGCACAGCTACCGGGAGCTTCTTTAATTTTTCTTTCATGAGGTTCCTCTTTCCTCAAAGGTCATAGGCAAATTCCAGATTTGTTTTCTCATGGAAGAAATCGGAATAGTCAATCTCGAACAGAGGCTTTCTGACCTTTCTGATATCGATCTTTCTGGCAATCATCTGCTGAAGCACGCCGCCGTAGGCAAGATCCCCCTGCAGGAGCGCTCCGACAATGATTCCGTCTTTCGAAACGACCTTTTTGTATACGCCGTTTTTGTCATAGACATCCACCCGGTACGTCTCATCCGGCGGGGTTACCGTTCCGAGGGACATCGTGTGGATCCCGAGAAAACTCATGGTGGATTTGCTTGCATAGAACTGGGAGAGCTTCTCCGGCACGCCGGCCATATTTGCGGCCGCAACCATCCCCTCTTTCACAGCAGCGGGCCAGATCGGGCTTTTGCCCGACACATCCCCGGCCCCGTACACATCCGGATCGGATGTCTTTCCGCTCTCATCATAGACAAGACCGAATTTGGAAAGTTCGAGTCCCGAGTCCTGCAGGAACTCCACATTGGAGCGCACTCCGGCGGTGATGACAAAGAAGTCACAGGGGAGCACGGTTTCATCACTCAGCACGATCTCATAGATCTTCCCGTCTCTGACATGAACCTCATTGACGCCTTTGCTGTAGTACTGATCCACCCCGTTTGCCCGGAACGCATCGATATAGGTCTGTGCGGCTCTTTCATCGAGCTGCCGGTTTAAGAGCCAGCCGGCAAAATCGACCAGTGTTACCTTTACCCCCATGTCAAGGAAGCCGGCGGCGCAGTCGATGCCGATGAGGCCGGAGCCAAGCACAACGATATGCTTTGCATGCTTCGGCACTTCCTTGAGCACCTCGATGTCATCGATGTTTCTGAATCCGATGTAATTGTCCGCTTCGGATAACCCTTTGATGGGGGGAATGAAGGTATGGGAACCGGTGGCGATCAGAAGCCTGTCATAGCTGAGCTCTTCATTTCCGTCGAGTACCAGAATATGGTCTTTCGGACGCAGAGCGATGGCTTCTCTTCCCTTCATCCACTGAATGTTGTAAATTCTGTCAAAGTCCTTCTCGGCAAAGTTCAGCCGTTCCAGCGTTCTTTCTCCCGACAGATACTGATGGAGAATGCAGCGGGAATAGATGTGCTCGTCTTTGGAGACCAGAATCACTTCCCCTTCCTGATCGAACTTCCGTAATTCTCTGATGGCGTTAATTCCTGCGGCAGATGATCCGATTATTACGTATCTCATTCTTTCACCTCCTCAAGAGTTATTGCATGCATGGGACATTTCTCAACGCACATGGGCTTCGGTGTTTTGCCGTCCGCGCTGCGGTGGACGCACATGTTGCACTTCATGATTTCCCTGTGAGTGATGCTGTCGTATTTGAGGATTCCGTAAGGACAGGACATGATGCACATATAGCAGCTTGCGCACTGGTTCCTGTCATATTCCACAAATCCTGTCTCGGGATTCTTGTGCATTGCGCCTGTCATGCAGGTATAGACACATTCGGGTTTGCTGCAGTGACGGCAGAAAATCGGTGCCGGGACGGTTTCGGAATCTATGACAACTCTGTTTCTTGCATCCGTGCTCTCGGTCTCGTGGCTTACCACACAGGCAGTCACGCAGGTAAGACATCCGATGCATTTACTGCGATCGATTTTAATCCGGTACATTCATCAGCCCTCCTTCGCTGTCTTTTCGAACCTGCAGGTTCCGCCCTTATAGTTCGGTTCCCTGGAATACTTGTCATAGGACGACGGTGTGAGCCTGTTGCACTCAATGTAATGGATCGGCGCAAAGAGCTCACCATACTGAACGTTATCGGTTCTCTTCACCGCAAAGACCGCATTCTGGCCGTTCGAGGAGAACACCCGGATCTCTTCCATTTCCCCGATCCCGTTTTCTTCCGCGAGCTTTGTATTCATGTAGAGATACGCTTTTTTGATGGAAACGTCCTCAACAAACCGGACTTCTTTCGTCCTGCTCTGGGTATGCCACTGGCCGACCGAACCTCTTCCGGTGTTAAACACCAGCGGGAATTCTTCGCTGACCGGAATCGGATTTCCCAGAGGTTCTTCGTAAACAAACTTTGCCTTGCCGGAAGGAGTAAAGAACTTTCCGTCGGAATACAGTCTTCTCTGCTCATCCGCAAACTCTGCTTCTCTGCCTTCGGGATACGGCCACTGTCTGCCGTGCGAATCCGTCAGGTCATCCCAGTGGACGCCGGTAAAATCACAGCCCTTTCCCCGCGAGCACTCTCTGAGAAGATCGAAGCACTCTCTCGGTGTCTCCCATTTCGCGATCGCATCCCCCATGCCAAGCGCTTTGGCAACGCCCAGAATGCATTCGTAATCGGAGATTTCGTTCTCCCCTCTTTCAAGCACCTTGCGCATCGGCGACATCCGCCGTTCGAGATTGATGTAGGTTCCTTCTTTTTTGAGTCCCGGAACCACAGGGAAATACACCGTGCAGTGCTCGGCGCTCTCGATCGTGTCATAGATGTCCTGAACCACGAACAGTTCCAGCTTTTTGACAGCCTCCGCAAACGTCTCGTTATTGGTCCAGCTGTGTCTCGGGTTGGTGCAGAGAATCCACAGGCCTTTGATCTCTCCGGCATTGATTCCCTCGATGATCCTGTTGTACGGAATCGTCGGTTTTTTCGCGATCAGATCCGGCGTGATTCCGATGATGTCCGCAATTCTCTTTCGCTCGGCCTCATCCCCGAAATCACCGCCCGCAAAGAGACAGGTGGTATTGGAGAAGAGTCTTGAACCCATGGCGTTGCACTGGCCGGTGATGGAGTTTCCGCCGGTGCCGGGCTTTCCGACATTGCCGGTAAGAAGAGCGAGATTCATGATGGACTGCGCCGTTCTTACTGCCTCATATCCCTGATTGACACCCATGGTCCACCAGAAGGAAACCGCCTTGCCGTTATGGATCAGCTCCAGCAGTTCGAGAATCTGTTCCTTCGAAAGACCGGTTTCCTGACTTCCTCTTTCCAAGGTGAAGGCCTTTACAAACTCCGCAAAGTCTTCGAAGCCTTCCGTATGGGCATTCACGAACTCGTGATCGACATAGTCTTTTTCGATGATCAGATTTGCAAGGGTGTACATCAGGGTGAGATCGCTCCGC
The DNA here is from genome assembly GCA_017536885.1 of Solobacterium sp. GTDB lineage: Bacteria > Bacillota_I > Bacilli_A > Erysipelotrichales > Erysipelotrichaceae > Bulleidia. The sequence goes on along the minus strand of JAFWCM010000158.1, from coordinate 2,694 downwards.
CACTTCAGCGGATAATGATAGTCTGCGTTCCTTGCCGTCTCTGATTTTCTCGGATCGATGACGATGATCTTATGTCCGTCGATCTTGTTGTTTCTGACTCTCTGCCAGATGATGGGATGGGCAACCACCGGGTTTGCGCCGATGAAGATAATCGTGTCGGAGAGCTCAAAGTCATTCAGCGTATAGCCCGGGGCATCATAGCCGAGCGTTCCCTTGTGGGCAACGGCAGCCGAGGCCATGCAGAGTCTTGTATTTCCGTCGACGTTGGTCTGAAGAAAATTCCTCATGACATGCCCAAAGATCGCAAATTCTTCCAGTGTCAGCTGTCCGGTACTGATTCCGGCTACGCTTTCTCTGCCGTATTTGTCCTGAAGCTCCTTGATCTTGTCGGCGACATGCCGGAAGCCTTCGTCCCAGGAAACCTCTTTGAAGCTTCCGTCCGCCTGTCTGATCTTCGGCAGCGCATTGGGCTTCACCGTGGTCTGCTGTTTGCTCAGGGATAATCCCTTGATGCAGGAAAACCCGTCGTTGACAGGATAGCCTTTCGTCGGTACTGTCCTGATGATCCGGCCATCTTCCACATAAAAATCAAGATTGCAGTCGATGGCACAAAAATTGCATGTAGATTGAACTTTTTTGACCATTCATCTTCTCCTTTCGGACCTATTGGTCATGAAAAAATCTGCCGCATTAATGATATTTGATTGTGATTGCTGTAAATGATACCCGATGATCTACAGCAGGAAGTTGTAACTACTTTTACTATATAGGGGACCGGATTAACCCGTCAAGCAGAACCGGGTTACATGCATGAATATATGCATGAAGACATCTGTCGGCAGGAAGCGGGAGTCCGGGATTCCTCCGGCCTTTTCTCTTTGGCAGAAAACAGCACGGTCTGAGCTTTCGAACGTGTTTCGGGATCCGGACAACAAGAAAATCCGGGCTTCTCTCTGAGGATCCGCAATGAAGACAAATTCCCCTGAAAGTCCGGATTTCTGCAATTGTGATGATGAATATCAAAGCTCAATTGTTTCCGGCAGCCAGGCCGCTTCTTCATCGAGCTTCAAGGTGAAGATCTTTCCGATCCTGGCCGGATCTTTTGCCTGTTTGTACTGAAACAGAATTTCTCCGCTGCCTGTTTTGCCGAGAATCCTGATTTTTCCCGTGACATGCGACATCGTGTAGTCTGCGCTTTTGCCGAGCCCGTTCTGCATGGCGAGCGCTTCCTGAACGATGTCAATGCCTCTGGAGACCGGCACCTGGAAGCGGGATTTGACGCCCTTGACCGGCCGGCACTGGAAGATATAGTGTTCCGTCATGCCAAGCCTCGTGACTCCCCGCAATAGATCTGCCAGCACCTGCGGATCGTCATTGACGCCCTTCAGGAATACCGTCTGGTTTTTCACCGCGGCACCGGCCTTCTGCAGCGCCCGGATCGCGGCAATTGATTCTTCCGTGAATTCCCTGGGGTGGTTGAAGTGGGTTACGACATAGATCTGTTTCCGCTTCGCATAGGCTCTCAGAAGATGGGTCAGAGAGGGATCGGACAGAATCCGCTGCGGAAAGGTCACCGGCGTACGGGTGCCGAAGCGGATGAAATCAAGCTGATCGAGAACCGTCAGCTTCTCCAGCCATCTGCCGATCTGATCCGTCGTCATCATGAAGGAGTCCCCGCCGCTTAACAGCACATTGGTGATCTCGGGATGAGAACGGATGTACTTCGATACCGCTTCGAGATCCCAGGCGATCTCTTCCGAATCCTTTCCGACAAGGCGCCTTCGGAAACAGTGACGGCAGAACATCGCGCAGTCCCGCGTTGTCAGGATGAATGCGGTCTGTCGGTATTTGTGCTGGAGTCCCTGAAGCTTTGTATTGGTGTGCTCCCCGCTGGTATCCAGTACCCCGTCGGTAAATACCACATGACCCGAAGGAATTGCCATCTTTCGGATCGGATCCTCCGGATCCTCGGGATTGATCAGTGAAAGATAATACTGTGTCACCGACATCGGAAACATCCCGATCTCTTCCTTCATGGCTTCGTATTCTTCCTGTGAAAGATGCAGATAATCGCGTATGTCATCTGCCGTGGTCGCATTTTTTCGGATCATTTCCTGCCAGTTCATCGTTCATTTTCTCCTTCCCTGAAAACCATTATTTCAAATCAGCCATTACAAACTCCCGCAGACCGGCTGTGTGAGTTATCCATCCCATTAATCTGAAACGCCCCTCAGACGAGCATGAAGAGAAGTGCTCTTCTGAAGAATCATTCTCATGCATGCAGTGCATGAATATGGAATTAATGATAAGAAAAAGAAGACGCTCCGTCAAATGCCGAATGATCCGCTCTCTCCTGAAAAAAATTCATGCATATCGGGATGACTCACTGCTTCAGGCAGGGAGAGCCGAATTCAAAAAGGACACGCATGCATTCAGGTCAGTCGGTGCATTCCGCCATGATTACGGCGATTCTGTTCATCTGCGGATCGTATACACTCCAGCAGGCTGTGCCCCACCATTCGCGCCCGTCTTCAAAATAATTCGACCAGTCGGTTGTCCACTCATATACCTCGAGTTCCTCAGTTCCCTTCGGGAATAAAACGGAGTTGACTCTGCGGAATTCCTCCGGTCCGTAACCCGAAGGATGCGGGGGTTCCCAGAACGCATACCAGTACGGGATCTGCTCTCCGTTCA